>NZ_JARDAK010000009.1:0-167127 GCF_056470645.1 Pseudoalteromonas sp. TP27
CGTTCTTAAACGAGTGGTGTTAGCCTATATGGGTCGCTTTTACATTTTTAATAAGTCTGACGCCTGTAAGCTCTATAAATATCAACTCTTATATTATACCAATTCCAATAAATAGCTGATCTATTTTACTTGCTAAAACAACCCATTCTTTTGTTGTCAATTTCGTAAAGGGAACAACCATTTACATCAATTTACGCCTAGAACTGAATTGTTTTTTCGACGTGAAATTCAGATCACATACTTAATGGAATTGGTATAACACGGTGAGTGAGCTATTTAATGCGATAAAATGATCATTCTTTAATAAGATTGGAGATGAATAATAAAATTAGTATTTGAAGATTTAGATGATAAAAATTTAGAGTTTCAGAATAAAGGTATTTATTAGAAGGTACTTTATAAGCAGAGTGCTTAATATAAAGATGGTGCCCGAGGCCGGACTTGAACCGGCACGACTTGTTAGTCGAGGGATTTTAAATCCCTTGTGTCTACCAATTCCACCACTCGGGCATCGAGTTTGCTAATTAAAGCGTGTGGAGTAAATTATATGGAGGCGGAACCCGGAGTCGAACCGAGGTAAACGGATTTGCAATCCGGTGCATGGCCACTCTGCCATTCCGCCTAAATGTATCCAAATAATTTGGAGCGGTACACGAGGCTCGAACTCGTGACCTCGACCTTGGCAAGGTCGCGCTCTACCAACTGAGCTAGTACCGCAAAATACTGTTTTATCAACTTTAAGTTATCTTGGTAAAATAAATTAAAGTGGTGCCCGAGGCCGGACTTGAACCGGCACGACTTGTTAGTCGAGGGATTTTAAATCCCTTGTGTCTACCAATTCCACCACTCGGGCATCGAGTTTGCTATTAAAAGCAAGTGGATAAAACTAATATGGAGCGGTACACGAGGCTCGAACTCGTGACCTCGACCTTGGCAAGGTCGCGCTCTACCAACTGAGCTAGTACCGCATCATATTAATTCTAAATTAATCATTTTATAAATTACAATTGGTAATGCAATTAAACCACAAAGTGGTGCCCGAGGCCGGACTTGAACCGGCACGACTTGTTAGTCGAGGGATTTTAAATCCCTTGTGTCTACCAATTCCACCACTCGGGCATCGAGTTTGCTAATTAAAGCGTGTGGAGTGTTGAAATGGAGGCGGAACCCGGAGTCGAACCGAGGTAAACGGATTTGCAATCCGGTGCATGGCCACTCTGCCATTCCGCCCCAGTACGGGGTATTAACCTTGAGATAAACTTGGAGCGGTACACGAGGCTCGAACTCGTGACCTCGACCTTGGCAAGGTCGCGCTCTACCAACTGAGCTAGTACCGCATTTTATTTATCAATTAATTGAATAAGCACATGATGATTTATGTGAACATTCAGGCAACTGATTAATTACCGTTTCGTTTATCTCGGGGGCTATGCCCTCTCAACACGGACGCATTCTACAGAGATTATTAAACGCGTCAATACAAAAAATGCTAGTTTTGAACTGTTTGCTTGTTTTTTATCTAAAACGGTGCGTTATTATACATTTAGAGTTAATTTTTAGTCAATTCACCCCATGCTGCACGTAAATATTGCATCATAGAACTCAAGGTTAAAAAGGTCGCAATATACAATAGTGCAAAGCTTAAATAGTTCATCCAGGTATCGTATTGCCAAATCAAACCGATAATGGCTAACATTTGTGCAGCCGTCTTTATTTTACCCATGTTTGATACAGCAACATTACCACGCTTACCCTGCTCTGCCATCCATTCACGAAGTGCAGATATAATAATTTCACGACTTATAATAATAAGTGCGGGTATTGTCATATACATTGATTGGTACTGATCAGCTAATGCAACAAGCGCAGCACATACCATTACTTTATCAGCAACAGGATCTAAAAAAGCACCAAAGGGGGTTGATTGCTCAAGCTTTCTTGCTAAATAACCGTCTAATATATCGGTGATCGATGCAAGCCAAAAAATAAAGGCGGCAGCAAAAAAAGCCCAGCTATAAGGCAAATAAAATATCACCAAAAAAACGGGGATAAGAAAAAGTCTAAATGTTGTAAGTGTGTTTGGAATATTCCACATAACTACTTGGATATGTCTTTTTTGCTATATTCGCATGAAGGGCTAGCCCTTGTCATGCAAATGGTTAAATATCTTCTCAGCCATGTCAGGGCTGATCCCAGGAACTTTCTTTAACTGTTCTATATTAGCAGCTTTTACTCCCTGCATGCCCCCTAAATATTTTAATAATGTTTGGCGGCGTGTAGAACCTACTCCATTTATTTCTTCTAATAGTGATTGTGTACGCTGTTTTTGGCGTTTGTTACGGTGTCCTGCAATAGCAAAACGATGAGACTCATCGCGTATATGTTGAATCAAATGAAGCGCAGGCGCATCTGAATCCATCGGAATGGTTTTGCGTCCACCGTCAATCAATAGTGTTTCAAGACCGGGTTTGCGGCTAGTCCCTTTTGCAACACCCACTAATAAAGGCATTTTAGTGTGCGGCCAATTAGAAAAGTACTGCTCAGCGCGCCCTAACTGCCCTTTACCGCCATCAATAAAGATAACGTCAGGGATTTTGTCTTCGTCTACTAACTTGTTATAGCGTTTGTTAAGTGCAAATTCCATGGCAGCATAATCATCACCACCGGTTATGCCCGTTACATTGTAACGCCTGTACTCTTTTGTATTTGGCCCTTGTGAATCAAATACAACACAACTTGCGACGGTGTTCTCCCCCATGGTGTGGCTTATATCAAAACACTCCATTCGGGTTATATCGTCAAGTCGCAGTGTTGCTTTTAATTGTGCATAACGTTTATTAATAGAGTCTTGAGTACTTTGCTTAACTGCAATACTGTTTAAAGCATTTTTATTCGCTAATTGTAAGTATTGAGCGCGTTCACCACGAGTAACTACTTTAAATGTTACTTTGCGTTCACTTACTTGTGTGAGTGCCTCACCTAATGCTTCGCTCTCTTCTATTTCAAACGGTAGTATAATTTCTTTTGCAATTCGCCCTGTAGCACCCGGTGCTAAATAATACTGCCCTAAAAATGAGGTCAGTATTTCTTGTTCACTCGAGTCTTTAGGGACTTTAGGGAAGTACGTTTTACTTCCAAGTACCTTATGATCGCGGATCATTAATAAATGAATGCCGTTTAATCCGTTTAAATGAGCAAAACCGACTACATCCATTTCTGCAAAGTTGCCGGAAATAGACTGTTGTTCCTGCATTTTACGAAGTAGCATTATTTGATCGCGAACTTTTGCCGCCAGTTCAAAGTTTAATTGCTGGCTAGCCGCTTCCATTTTTTTTATTAAATCAGCAATAACTTCGTGAGATTTACCCGTTAAAAATTTACGAACATAATCAACCTGCTCACTGTAGTCATCATCCGTTACTTTATTAACGCACGGAGCTGAGCAACGCTTAAGCTGATATTGTAGGCACGGACGACTTCTAGCACGGTAATAAGCATCTTCACATTGGCGAACAGGAAAGATTTTTTGCATTAGACGCAAGCTTTCAGATACCGCACCAGCACTTGGGAAAGGCCCAAAGTACTCACCTTTAATTTTACGACTTCCACGATGAAACGCTAAACGAGGATGCTTATGATTAGTCAGTAAAATATAAGGATACGACTTATCGTCGCGCAATAATATGTTATAGCGAGGCTGGTATTTTTTTATTAGGTTATTTTCAAGCAGCAGTGCTTCGGTTTCGGTATTGGTAAGCGTGACTTCAATATCACAAATATTATTTACTAATACGCGTGTTTTGCTATCGGTAATATTACTTCTAAAGTAACTACTTACACGTTTTTTTAAGTGCTTGGCTTTACCAACATAAATAACTTGGCTGTCACTATCAAGCATGCGGTATACACCGGGTTCGCTTGATAGCGTTTTAAGAAAATGTACGTGATCAAATTCAGACATAAATTATAGGTTAGTACGAAATATCTATATCAATCATTTTATGACGAATAGCTAAATGGGTAAGCTCAACATCACCACCTACATTTAACTTTTCAAACATACGGTAGCGATAGCTATTTACTGTTTTAGAACTTAGATTTAAACGCTCTGCTATATCTTGTGCTTTTTCACCTTTGGTGATCATAAGCATAATTTGCAGCTCTCGCTCAGATAAACTCTGAAAAGGGTTTTCGTCAGTACGGCCTGTCACTTGCGCAAGTGCTATTTGCTGTGCTATTTCTGGTGCAATATAACGCTGCCCTGCATGAACGCAGCGAATAGCGCGTACCATTTCATCAGAGCCTGCACCTTTAGTTAAAAAGCCGTGTGCACCAATTTGCATTACTTTGCTTGGAAACGGGTCTTCGCAATTAACGGTAAGCACAATAATTTTTACATCTGGGCAGTAACGACAAATCTTTTTAGTCGCCTCTAATCCGCCCATTCCTGGCATGTTCATATCCATAAGTACTATGTTAGGTGAGTGCTGACGACAAAATTGTACCGCCTGCTCGCCATCTTTAGCTTCACCTACTACTTTAAACCCTCGTACGTCATCAAGAATACGCTTGATACCTGTTCGTACAAGTTCATGGTCATCAACTAAAAGTACATTAATCAATGGAACATCCTCACTTACCTAACAACATGCAATTTAATTAAATTAATTTGCCACAGTAACATACATAAAGCGAAACAATAACTAATATTATTGCCCCGCTCTAATAATTTAAGATGACGATTTTTCGCTAAATCGGTCAACCCATAATGCAATGATACCATCACCTGTTACATTACACGCAGTACCAAAGCTATCTTGTGCTAAATAAAGTGCAATCATTAATGCAACCGCGCCTTCGTTAAACCCAAGCATGCTTGTTAATAGCCCAAGTGCCGACATAACCGCGCCACCTGGCGCACCCGGTGCTGCAATCATTACTACACCTAACATCATAATAAACGGCAACATACCTACTAATGAAGGCACTACCATGCTTGGCGATAAAAACATCACAGCCATAGCACAAGTAACGATTGTAATTGTTGAGCCTGATAAATGAATAGTGGCACACAGTGGTACTGTAAAGTTAGCAACATCTTCTTTAACATTATTCGCTTTACTTGATTGAAGCGATACCGGAATGGTCGCCGCACTCGACATAGTTCCTAATGCCGTAAAGTACGCTGGCAGCATATTTTTAACTAATTCAATTGGATTACGCTTTAGTAATATACCTGTCGCTATATATAAAACACTTAGCCATAACCAATGCATAACAAGCGCTGCTATTAAAACTACACCAAATGTTTGCAATGTATCAACCACAGTGCCCGCTACCGTCATTTCGGCAAATACGCCAGCAATGTAAAATGGTAAAGCTGGAATAATTACTTTCGAAAGTAAACCATCAACTACATCACGACCCTGATCTGACACCTTTTTAAGCGTATCAAGCTCTAGCTGGCTCATGCCTATGCCAAATACAAAAGCAGTAACAAGTGCAGTCATAACGCCCATAAGTGGCGGGATTTCTAAATCAATAAAACTACCAATTTCGGTTGCTACTTCAGCTTCAAACGTAATACCACCGCTTAAAAACGGAATTACGGCACTCACTAATAAAAATGCAAGCGTACCGGCAATAATGGTAGAGCTGTAAGCAAAGCCAACTGTTTTACCAAGTAAATGCCCAGACCCTTTTGGAAGGCCAGCAATACCCGATGCAATAAAAAATAAAATAATAAGAGGAATGGTAAATGAGATAATTTGACCAATTAGCTCTTTTACTGTGAATAAAAGTTCAACACCAGTGATAGGTACGTAGAGTCCGACCAAAATACCGGCCACAATACCGGCAATTAATTTTAAGATTAACTTCATTTTGATTGCTTAATTGAATTTAGATACGTGTTTTTATCATGTTTTAGGCACATTGTGTGATAAAACTATTCAAGTTATATTCATATGCACAAATAACACACAAATGCGGCTCAATTTAACCTCTCTTTTGCATATTTTTTAATTTAGCTGAATTCTTACTCTTTAAATTTTGAATTTAGCCCGCACCTTTAATAACTAAAGCACCGTAAATAATTGATTTTTATTTCACCAGGTTATAAGCCCAATAGATATATGTTATAGCCAAACTTTACTTTAGTTTTTTTAAACTCACAGTAAAGTGTGTATGTATAGTTAGTAGCAAAGGCTATTAGCACGTTGATCAGATTGTATCCAAAGGAACATTATGTCTACTATTTTTGAAGATAACTCACTAACTATTGGTAATACGCCGCTAGTAAAACTTAACCGTGTTACGGGTGGGAATGTATACGCTAAAGTTGAATCTCGTAATCCAAGCTTTAGTATCAAATGCCGTATTGGTGCATCAATGATTTGGGAAGCTGAAAAATCAGGTCAGCTTGTTGAAGGTAAAGAACTTATTGAACCAACATCAGGTAACACGGGTATTGCACTTGCATTTGTTGCAGCTGCACGTGGTTACAAGTTAACGCTTACTATGCCTAACACTATGAGCCTAGAACGTCGCAAGCTATTAAAAGCACTAGGTGCAAACCTAGTACTTACCGACGGTGCTAAAGGTATGAATGGCGCAATTGAAAAAGCAAAAGAAATTCAGGCAACCGCACCTGATAAGTATATTTTATTACAACAATTTGAAAATCCTGCAAATCCTAAAATTCACTTTGAAACAACAGGCCCAGAAATTTACGATGCGCTTGACGGCAAAGTAGACTTTTTTGTAGCGGGTGTTGGCACTGGTGGTACTATTACAGGTGTTAGTCGTTACCTTAAAACAGAAAAAGGTTTAAACGTTAAATCTATCGCTGTAGAGCCAACTAACTCTCCAGTTATTAGCCAAACGCTTGCTGGTGAAGAAATTAAACCAGGTCCTCATAAAATCCAAGGTATTGGTGCTGGCTTCATTCCTGGTAACCTAGATATGGATTTGATTGATGCAGCTGCGCTTGTATCTAACGAAGATGCAATTGCAATGGCGCATCAGTTAATGAAAAAAGAAGGTATTTTAGTCGGTATTTCATCTGGTGCCGCGGTTGTTGCCGCTAAGCGAATTGCTGAAAAACCTGAAAATGCTGATAAAAACATTGTTGTTATTCTACCTAGTGCCACTGAGCGTTACTTATCAAGCCCAATGTTTGATGAAGAATTTAGTGAGCAAGAACTAGTACAATAATTAATTTTATTACGTTTTAAAAGGATGCTTTAGGCATCCTTTTTTATTAGCCTAACTTAATATAAGTAACTAATTCTTATCTTACTCTTTACATATTCTTTTTTTAAACACACAATTTGCTTAATCTAAATAATAACAATGATGAAGGTAAGATGAAAAAATTAATAACTTTGATAGCTATAGTAACCAGTTTATTTATATTTGGTTGTGGTGATATTACAAAATCAGATAGTGCAACTCCAGGTGACACTGCCACAGCATATTTTGATGCGCTTTATAACCAACAGGACCTTCAAAAAGCCAGCACCATGGCAACACCACACCTTACTCGTATAATGAAGTCTTATGGCACTGCAAAGCAATTTTCGCGCAACTTAGTAAATATGCAATACGATAAAATAATTATAGAAGTCGATAGAACCAACATGAGTGTTCGAGAGCAATACGGAGATAATGCTAAAATAAATCTTATATTTACCGGTTATTTAAATAGCAATAAGGTAGATAATTTCCGTAGCGTTGAAATGGTTCGCAAAAAGGGAAAATGGTACATAGATAAGATAATTGCTGACCCTTACGCTCGTTAAAATAAATGAGTTACACATATAAAGGCCTTACATTTGTAAGGCCTTTTTCGCTTTAGCTAGGGCGTGTTGATCTTTGTGGATTGAAATTCGTTCAATCTAGGGGCGATTTAATCGCGGCTCGAGGTTTGTAACCTAGTGGGCTAAGTAAAAACCGAGCAACAAAGAGTTAATCGGCCCTAGAAAGAACCCAAAGGGCAGCGCATGTTTGGCATTTATGCTGCGTTATCGCCTATTTATGGGGAATAACCACACTACATAGGCTCTGCCTTGCCTAAAAACCAAACAGCCTGCTGCAAATTCAACCACGAAAGGTCAACACGCCCTAGTATTTAAAGTACTGCGCTACAGCTCACCCGGCTGAAAGTTATCAACCGCGATGGCTTGCTTACGTAACTTATTAGCATGATGCATTGCATCAGCATCGGTTTGCTCTAATAGCTTATTTTCAAGCGCATAATTTATCGCGTCTTCAATATCAAGCGTTGCAGGCACTTTGCTTTTGCGCTGCCACTGTTTTAAATCTTTAAACTGCGCTTGCATGTCGTGCATTGCTAAAAATGCATTTTCCATTACGCCAGTGCCTGCATTTTCATCTACATAACATAAGTGTGTTAAGCGGTTTCTAAATACACCCGGCTGAGTCATACGCTCGCAAATACTTTGCGCTATTTCATCACTTGGTCTGTGGTAATGGTTTCCAAGCGGGAACACAATGCGTTTAAGGGTAAAGTTAACAACAGGATTTGAAAAGTTTTTGAAAAAACCATCAAACGCTTGGCCAATTTCAAATAATGAGTTTTCTATGGCGTACTTAACAAATGGTAAATCTGCTTGTTGGCGCCCTTCGTCTTCATAACGTTTTAAAACGGTTGATGCTAAATATAAATGACTAAGTACATCACCCAAACGTGCCGATATCATTTCTTTACGTTTAAGTTCACCGCCTAGCATTAACATTGCAACATCTGTACAAATAGCTAACCCTCGGCTCATTCTGCTCAGTTGTTTATAATAAACAGCGGTTTCACCACCTACAGGGGCTTTTGCAAAGTAACTACGTGTTAAACCATGCACAAATGCCATACCTGCATTACTTGCAGCAAATAGTATGTGGTTCATTAATAAGCCATCAAACTGTTCAAGTGCTGCGTCGTCATCTTCCATTGCAGCGGCTTCCATTTCTTTTAAAACAAATGGATGACAGCGTGTTGCACCTTGGCCAAATATCATTAAATTACGCGTTAAAATATTTGCGCCTTCAACCGTAATTGATACCGGAATACCCATATAGCCATGCGCTAAATAATTATTAGGTCCTACTTGAATTCCTTTACCTGAATGAATGTCCATAGCATCGTTCATTACTGTACGACCCATTTCTGTCATATGGTATTTAGCAATAGCTGTTACAACCGACGGGCTTAATTTTAAATCGATTGCACCTGCGGTCATTAATCGACACGACTCAAGTGTGTAAGTTAAACCACCAATACGCGCAAGTGCCTCTTGCACACCTTCAAATTGCCCTATAGATACACCAAACTGCTGGCGTACCATGGCGTATGCCGATGTCATTTTAGACGCTAAATGCCCAGTTGCTGCACTTAATGCTGGTAGTGATATACCACGCCCTGCACTTAAACACTCTACAAGCATTCTCCAACCACGACCTGCGCATTCTTGCCCACCAATAATCCAATCCAGTGGAATAAATACGTCTTTCCCGTAAGTGGTACCATTCATAAAGGCCATATTAAGCGGATAATGACGTTCACCTGTTTCAACACCAGGGTGATCGGTTGGTATAAGCGCACACGTTATACCCAACTCTTTTTTATCACCTAACAAAGCATCTGGGTCGTACATCTTAAATGCTAAACCTAATACAGTAGCCACAGGTGCAAGCGTAATGTAGCGCTTTGACCAATTTAAGCGCAGGCCAATTACTTGCTCGCCATTGTGATCCCCCATACACACCACGCCTGAATCTGGAATGCTGCCAGCATCAGAGCCCGCTTCTGGGCCCGTTAATGCAAAACAAGGAACATCTGTACCATTGGCTAAACTTGGCAGCCAACGATCTTGCTGCTCTTTAGTACCATAATGGAGAAGTAACTCGCCCGGGCCTAAGCTATTAGGCACCATTACAGTAACTGCAGCAGTTAAGCTTTTTGTCGAAATTTTTGACACTATTGTTGAATTAGCTATTGCGGAGAACTCTCGCCCGCCAAATTTTTCTGGAATGATCAGCGCAAAAAAACCTTCTGTTTTTAGGTAACCCCACACCTCTTTTGGTAAGTCTTTGTCTTTTTGTACAATTTGATAATCATCAAGCATTGCCAATAAGGTTTCTACTTGGTTAGCCATAAATGCGTTTTCTTTATCGCTAAGCTCTGGTTTAGGAAAACGGTGCAGTTTTTGCCAGTCTGGGTTACCACTAAATAACTCACCATCCCACCAAACATCACCTGCTTCCATTGCCTCGCGCTCTGTTTGCGATAATGGCGGAAGTACCTTTTTGAACATTTTAAACGTAGGGCGACTAATCAAGTTTAGGCGAATATCTTTAACCGCAAAAATAACCACCACCACGACCAGTAATATTATAAATATTAACATGCGCACATTCCTTACACATTGAATGAAAATAGTAACTTAATTATGACCCATCTTAATTTAAATACAATCATTGCACGACGAGTCGTGAGCCTTAACGCATTCATTTTATTGTTTTAAACATCACTGCTATTATCAACGTTTTAATAACAATAAATTAAAGGAATAGTATGACCCCCTTTCGATTTAAACTAAGTATGAGCGCCTTAATGGTAGCAAGTACCCTTGCTTTAACGGCCTGCGATGCGCAAGTAACGATAGACACTACCGATTCAGCACACACTAAAAAAGCTGTAACAGCTAAAGATGCAAATACATTTATAACAAACACAGAAAAAGAACTAAGTGCACTTTATTTAGAATCGAGCCGTGCAGAATGGATTTACGCAAACTTTATTACTCATGATACATCTGCTCTATCGGCTGAAGTTAACCGTAAAATGACCGAAACAGTCGTGCGTTTAGCCAATGAAGCCGCAAAATACGACGAACTAGAGCTTGATTACGATGCTCGCCGTAAGCTTGATAAACTAAAACTCGCACTTACGCTTCCTGCCCCACAAGACGAAGATAAAACAGCGCAACTTTCACAAATTGTCGCAGAGCTTGGCGGGCTATACGGTAAAGGTAAATACTGTAAAGAAGACGGCAGCTGTTTAAGCCTTGGCGACATGACCTCAAAAATGGCCACCAGCCGAGATTACAACGAGCTACTTGATTTATGGCAAGGCTGGCGTCAAATATCAAAACCAATGCGCCCACTTTACGAGCAACAAGTAACACTTACTAACGAAGGTGCAAAAGAGCTTGGTTATGCCGACACGGGTGCTATGTGGCGCAGTAAATATGATATGCCTGCAGACGATTTTACTACCGAGCTTGACCGTATTTGGGGCCAAGTTAAACCACTGTATAACTCGCTACACTGTCATGTTCGCGCTAAGCTAGGTGAAAAATACGGCACCGACAAAGTACCGCAAGATCAACCCATTCCAGCGCACTTACTCGGTAATATGTGGGCGCAAGCATGGGGGAATATTTACGATGTAGTTGCGCCAGAAAATGCCGATCCGGGTTACGATGTTACTGAGTTATTAGCTCAAAATAATTACGACGAACTAAAAATGGTAAAAGGCGCTGAAAACTTTTTTACCTCAATGGGTTTTGACGCGCTACCTGATACATTTTACGAGCGCTCACTATTTGTAAAACCAAAAGACAGAGATGTACAGTGTCATGCATCAGCATGGAACATCGATAGCAAAGACGATTTACGCATTAAAATGTGTATTCAACGTACCGGCGAAGAGTTTTCGGTTATTCACCATGAGCTAGGGCATAACTTTTATCAACGCGCATACAAAAAGCAGCCTTTATTTTATCAAGAAAGTGCAAACGATGGTTTTCATGAAGCCATTGGCGACACTATTGCCTTATCGGTTACACCAGGCTACTTAAAGGAAATCGGCTTACTTGAACAAGTACCTGACGAATCTAAAGATATCGGCTTATTAATGAAAATGGCACTTGATAAAGTCGCTTTTGTACCATTTAGCTTAATGGTTGATCAGTGGCGCTGGCAGGTATTTTCAGGTGAAATAGCACCAGAAAATTACAATAAAGCATGGTGGGAACTACGTGAAAAATACCAAGGTGTTCAAGCGCCTATCGCACGTAGCGAAAATGACTTTGATCCGGGTGCTAAGTACCACGTTCCGGGTAACACGCCTTATACACGTTACTTTTTAGCGCATATTTTACAGTTTGAATTCCATCGTAGCTTATGTGAAATTGCCGGTAACGATAAAGCCATTCATCGCTGCTCTATTTATAACTCAAAAGAAGCAGGCGATAAGCTAAACGCAATGCTTGAAATGGGTTCATCTCGCCCTTGGCAAGAAGCGCTTGAAACTGTAACAGGCAAACCGCAAATGGATGCAACAGCCATGCTTGATTACTTTGCACCATTACAAACATATTTAGATAAGCAAAACGAAGGCCGTAACTGCGGCTGGTAAATAGCGCTGAACAAAAAGCCCGCTCAAATGAGCGGGCTTTTTATTCATATTCTAATTTTCTGTTAAATTAGAACTGTAAGCTTACATTTGCAAAGTAAGCATCATAATCAGAATCATCCCAGTTATTGCCGTAACCTGCTTCTAAACCAACATTTTTATTGAAAAAGTGTTGAGCACCAAAAGTGTAGTCATCATTTTTGTTAACTGTAACAAACACCGATGTTGCTTTACTGAAGTAGTAGTTAGATGCTAATTCCCAGTTACTTGAACCGCCATCAATATCTATAAATTTACCTTCAACAGTTAAGTAGTTACCTTGCTGTAAATCAACAAAGTACTTAGCAGCTACTGCACGGTAATCAAACTCATCATCTGACGTTACTGTAAAGCCGATATAATCAGTGCTGTTTAATTGGTGGTTATATGCTAAATCAAACATAAACTGATTGTCAGCATCTTCGAAATCTACAAACGTTGCTTTTAATACAAGGTTTGGATTAAAGAAGTAACCCGCTGAAAGTTTAATTACATCCGTGCTTGAGCCAAAATCACTATCGTAATTATTGTACTGCGCACCTAATACGAAATCTTGTACAAAATACTCACCGCCAACGCTAGTAACATCGCTATCATCATTATCACTGTATGCACCATAAACATTTGTTTGTTTATTGATGTACTCAAATTGATCATAAGGACCTAAAGTCGCTTTTGGAGAGAAATAATAAGTTGAGTCAACACTCACCGTGTCGTTGCCATCAATGTCCATGTATCCTACATGGCTGATTGATTGGTAAGTATCTGCAGCCATTGCAGTGGTTGCAGCGCTTGATAATAAAATGCTCGAAATAATAACGGCTAATTTTTTCATTTTAAATTCCCTATAAATATTACTTTTATGCTTGGGCTGTCTAGCCAAAGTCGGGGCGCATCCTAACGCCAAAAAAATGAACAAAAACTGAATGAAAGGTCAAATTACAACCTCATCAAAGTGATTTAATTGTAAATATTTGCATGCAAATGTAACTATAAAGTATCTCTTAAATATACTGAACAGTAGCATGTCATTACTTGAGTTAAAAAAAGTAAAAAATACGGTATAAGTTGTCGCTAAATTGAATACAACTTAATTATTCGATAAACCTCATCAATATTATTTCCTTTCACTATATTTTTTTTAATTTTTCAAAAAATCACTCTCTTTTATTTATTATTTCTGAATTTATAGAAACAAACAGGTTTGTTTCAGTGCGTATTTTTATCTACCCCTTCATAATAACCATTATTTATTAGTAAAAATAACTACTTCAACCAGTACTTTATAACTAAAAAATTGGCTTTGGTAACGGTAAAGCTATTCGTCGCTGCGCAATTTATAACTCAAAAGAAGCAGGGATAAGCTAAACGCCATGCTTGAAATGGGCTTGTTTCGTCCTTGGCAAGAAGCGCTTGAAACTGTAACAGGCAAACCGCAAACGGATGCAACAGCAATACTTGATTGCTTTTTACCATTACAAACATATTTAGATAAGTAAATCGAAGGCCTTAACTGCGGTTGGTAATAATGCATTTATATAAAAACGACAAAGCCCGCTAAATTTAGCGGGCTTTTTAATATTACTTTTGGATTAACTAAGTACGGGACTTAATTAAAACTGAAAACGCATGTTAGCAAAGTACGCATCGTTATCAGAATCATCAGCGTTGTTCTCGTAACCCACTTTTACACCAATATTTTTATTGATGAAGTGTTGAGCACCAAAGCTGTAAGTGTCTTGCTTGTTGTAATTAGCAAATACAGATGTTGCTTTTGAGAAGTAGTAGTTAGTTTCTGCTACCCATTGGTTTTCTGCATCATCAAAGCTTTCGTATTTACCTTCAAACGTTAGGTAATTACCTTGCTGTAAATCAATGAAGTATTTAGCTGCAACTGCGCGGTAATCAAAGTCGTCGTCTGATGTAAGTGTAACACCTACGTAATCAGTGCTGTTTAGCATGTGGTTGTAAGCTAAATCAAATAATGCGTAATCATCGCCGTCTTTGTTTTCAACTAGTGTTACTTTTGCAAGTAAATCAGGGTTGAAAAAGTAACCACCCGTTAATTTGTAAAGTTCACCGTTAGAACCCGAATCTGGATCTGTATTCTCGTAAGATGCACCAACAACAAACTCATTAATAAAGTATTCGCCGCCAACTTTTGTAACATCACCAGAGTCGTCATCAGCGTAGCCACCATATACGTTAGTTTGTTTATTGATGTATTCAAACTGATCGTACGGACCTAAGGTTTTTTTAGGAGATAAGTAGTAAATAGAATCTACAGCAACGGTGTCGTTGTTATCGCTATTTTTATAGCTAAGGTTGCTAATTGAGTTATAGCTATCTGCAGCAGCCGCAGTGCTAGATAATAAAATGCTCGAAATAATAACTGCTAATTTTTTCATTGTAAGACTTCCCTATGTACATTGCTTTTTATGCTCTAGCTGTATTGCCAAAGTCGATGCACATGCTAACGCTTGGAAACTGAATGAAAACTTAACTAACCATTTGTATTTATTAAGTTAATTGTAAGGAAGTGTTGTAAACTGTAAAATTAAAGTAGTTGCTACATTTAGTCAACAACTACTTAAAATATGTACCCTATTAAAGCGCGTGCTGGCTAATAATCCGGTAAACGTCGTTAATATTATCGCCAGATTTAAACTCTTTACTAATGGGTGTTGGATCTGAACCCACCCATATTTTAAGCTCTGCATCTAGGTCAAAGTGGCCTGCACTTTCTTTACTAAACTTTGTTATTTTAGAGTAAGCAATACTCACCATTTCCATTTTAGAGCCGGTCATACCTTGCTTATCAATTAGTATTAAGCGCTTATTAGTAAAAATAAACATATCACGTACTACTTTATATGCTTTTTCTACTTGCTCACCCTCAATTAATGTATTGGCGAGTATTTTTTCTAAATCAGAATCGTCAACTTCGCTTGCATTACCCATAAGTCCGCTAAGTAAACCCATTATACTTTCTCCTGTTTAAATATTTGATTCTCTAATGTGTGTCCATTAACTAACTGTCTGTACTGCCAATTGTGCTGATGACAAAAGTTCAGTAGTGCAATATCGAGCGGCTCACCTGTTGGCTGATACTCAACAACATACTCTTTATGTTGGCTCATATACACGCGGTTCACACCTGCAATTGCTTGCAGTTGTTGCTCAACATTTTGATAAGCTTCATTTAGCATTAATGTATAAAAATGTTTATCGGTATTATTTGTTTTTGTTTGATGCTCGCTCAGTACACCTTTATCTAAATGAAGTACCTGTGAGCATAGTCGCTCAAGCTCAGTTAAATCGTGAGAGCTTAAAATAAACGTAGCCTGCTCACTTAATTCAGATACTAGCTCGCGCACTTCTCTGGCATGAATCGGATCAAGCCCTGCGGTTGCTTCATCAAGCATTACAATTTGTGGCGCGCCAATAAGTGCTTGCGCTATCGTAACGCGTTTACGCATACCATGGGATAAGTCCCCTGCGCGCTGCTTTGCAATTTCTTTTAGGCCAACTAAATCAAGTACACGTAGCGCCTCAGTTTGGCTTTGCTTTGCCCCCATACCTTGTAGCTTTGCATAAAAGGCGAGTTGCTTATCTATATTAAAACGGGGGTCAAGCTGCGCGTCTTGCGGTAGTGCACTTACTTTATTAAATAAAGCTGCGCTGCCAGGCTTATGTCCTAATATTTCAAGGCTGCCTTTACTTGGCGCTATATAGCCGCATAACAAACTAAATAAGGTTGTTTTACCCGCGCCATTTGGCCCAACAAGTGCCACTGGCGCGCCTTTATTAATTTCAAAGTTCACATTATTAAGCGCCAATTTTGCGCCATACGATTTACTCAAACCGCTAGCTGTAATTAATGGTCTCATAGTGAGCTCCTTGCAAAAATACGTTGCGCAATAGCCAATAAAATCGTTGTTTGAATAAGAGGAATAGCCACCGCGCTTAACAAGGGTAAATTTTGCCCCGCTAATAGCTCTATTTGTACACCCGGAAATAGATAATCAAGCAGACCTAATGCAGGTATTTGCCACTGTAATATACCCACAACAATACCGCCTGCTGCGAAATATAAAATAGCCAACACAATAGACAAGCGCGATGAGCGAGCAAAGGTATTTATTAATGTCATAAGTGCTACAAATGGGCATAAAGTAACAACTAATATTAAAAATATAGAAAGCGCACGAACAACACCACCAGCAAGTAAACTAGGATCTCTAAACCCTAGTACAGCAAGCGTAGCCACGAGAGTAATACCCACCAAACACGCTAATACCGCTAATTGCCCTAAAAAACGACCAAAGAGTATTTCAAAGCGAGTGGAGCGCAGTGATAAAAACCTTAGCGTGCCCCGCTCTCTATCGCCTACCGTTTGGTCGCTACAAATAAATAAACCAAAAACAGGAAAGCTATACAGGGCTATTAACCAATACATAGCAAACTCGGCCTCAGGCCAATCAAGTAACTTACTTAAACCAATCGAGCCTGATATATCGCGGGCTATTTGTTCAAAATCGGGAGCACTTACAATGCCTACCGCTTGCCCTATTGGGTAGCGCAGTATTATTAGCCACACCAATGCAAAGGCAGCTAATGCAATAAGTCCATGTTTAGTTAAAAACATACGTACAAGCTCAAATCCCGCTATTTGCGTTAATCGCCCTACGTTTATCGGTAATGGTGTTGCCATTGACTATCCTTAATGACTTTTTATTTTCAGTATATTTATCCACACTAAGTGTAAACACCTTGAATTACCAGCAAAAAAAAGCTCACCTGTGGTGAGCTTTGTAACAATACATTTAAATGTAACAGCATAAATTGCGATATAAATTATAAATGCTGCTTATAAACCTCAAGTGCTTGGCTTAAATCGCTAATTAAATCTTCTACATCTTCAAGGCCAATGTGCAGGCGAATAACCGGCCCTAAATCCCAACCTGTATTTGAGCGAAGCCCTTTCATGGTTAAATTAGCCGTTACTAAACTTTCAAAACCGCCCCACGAAAAGCCCATTTTAATATGCTCAAGGCTATCTAAAAATGCATCAATCGCTGTTTGATTACCGGTTTTCATTACAAATGAAAACAAGCCATTACTGCCATCAAAGTCGCGTTTAAAAAACTCATGCCCTGGGCAGGTTTCAAATGCAGGATGGCGAATATGGTCAACAAGCTCATGTTGCTCAAGCCATTTAGCCACTTCTATTGCTGCTTTTTCATGTTGATTTAAACGTACACCCATTGTACGAAGGCCTCTAAGCGCTAAATACGCATCATCAGCACTGGTACACTGCCCTAGCAAGTATGAGTTTTCACGAAGTGTTGGCCAGTACTTTTTATTAGCAACAGCTACGCCCATCATCACGTCTGAATGGCCAACAATATACTTCGTTGCAGCTTGAATACTAATATCAACACCGTGCTCTAATGGGCGATAATGCAAGCCGTTACCGTAGGTGTTATCAAGCATGGTCATTACACTATGCTCATTGGCTACTTTTACCATAGCCGGCACATCTTGCACTTCCATCGTAATAGAACCAGGAGACTCTAAAAACAACACTTTAGTATTTGGCTTAATATAGTCTTTAATACCTGCGCCAATGGTTGGCGGATAGTATGTAATAGTAATTCCAAGTCCTGCTAAAATTTTATCGCAAAAGTCGCGGGTTGGTTCGTACACGTTATCAACCATTAAAATATGATCACCGGTTTTTAAAAACGATAAAAACACTTGGCTGATCGCTGCTGCGCCACATGGATATAATGCACAGCCTTCGCCGCCTTCAAGTTCTGTAATCGCTTCTTGTAGTGCAAAGTGAGTAGTTGTGCCCCGGCGTCCATAAAATAACGTTTTATCGCCACGGGTTTTAGCCGCTTCTTTTAAATCGGCTACGGTATCAAATACAATAGTCGATGCACGTTGTACAACGGGGTTTACTACGCCGTGTGTATACGCTTTTTTGCGCCCTGATGACACCAGCTGAGTGTTTTTATTACTTTTACTCGACATTGTTAATCCTTAAGGGTTTGTGCGCCAGTGCTCAATTAAATAACGAGAGATAGAATCGGTTCTAGGCAGCTTTAAATGCTCGCCGTCTTCATGCCAATTACCAAATTGTGCTAAGTCTTCACGACTAAACCATTTTGCATCGTCTAGCTCTTCTTTATCTACGTTAATTTCCTCCGATGTCGCCTCTGCAAAAAAACCTAGCATAATTGACGATGGGAACGGCCACGGCTGAGATGCAACATAACGTACGTTATCAACCTCTATACCTGCCTCTTCTTTAACTTCACGCGCAACCGCTTGTTCCAGTGTTTCACCTGGGTCTACAAACCCAGCAAGCGACGAATACATACCAGTAGGCCACGCAGCTTGGCGACCTAACAAGCATCGCTCTACTCCGTCAGCAAATACCTTAGTAACGACCATAATTACCGCAGGATCGGTGCGCGGGAAGGTAGGATGCTTACAGTTTTCGTTTTCACACACTCTAGAGTGCCCGGCTTCCACTGAACGGTTTTTACTACCGCAGCGCCCACAAAAACGATGCGTTGCATGCCAATAACATAAACCTCTTGCAAGTGCGGCTATTGAGGCATATTTAATGGTTACTTGAGGCCCATATTGGCGAATATCAAAAAATTGCGCGCCCTCAATTAAAGGCGTAAGTACGTTTTCATCCAAATCAGATACATCCAATGCAAACACACCATGTTTAGCATTGTTTAAGCCAACAAAAATAGCACTCGATAAATCTAAATGTGCCACTTGTTGATACGTTAAATAGCTTACTTTGGGGGTATCTTTAATAAATAAGGTTTGATTATTATTAACTAAAACCCATTTACTTTGCGCCGACATTTGCGCTTTAAACCACGATGGGTCTTTACGAAAATTTGAGCCTCTGTCTAGTGGCATATTGCTGTAATGAAGCATGTAAGTCCTTGGTAACTCGTTATGCTTTAAAATTACCATAATCATTTAGCAAACCCAATTGATTACAGCAATAAAAAAATCCTATATAAGGCTTTATTAATCTATAACGGCTTTGTATTAAAATCTCTCATGTTGCAGGCACTTAGCTTACACTTCTTTAGCTATTTTTTGCTGTTAAAGGAGCAAGGTATTGTCAATTAAGTGAAATTGTTCTGCGCTTTGTTTTAATGCTTCAGCAGTTAATTTTTCTGCACCGTAAACATCGCACGGTACGTTATATTGATTTTTTAAATGCCCAAGTAATAAAGCAAAGTCACCATCGCCAGAAAGCAAAATAACCTTATCGAGATTTTTACCCTGTTCTAACATGTCTATTGTTATGCCTACATCCCAATCACCTTTAGCGCTTCCATCCCGGCGTTGAATAAATGGCTTTAGCTTTACGTCAAAACCAATCGCACGCAAAATATTTTGAAACTGGTTTTGCTTTTCATCCCCTCGATAAATAGCATACGCAAAAGCACATTCAATATTGTATTGCGCCTGCATTACCCGCCAAAACGCATTGTAGTCAAAGTTTTTTCCGTAACTCTCGCGACACGTGTAATAAATGTTTTGCACATCAACAAAAATACCGACCCGTGGTTTAGTGCTCTGCTGCTCGTTTTGTAAAGTCATTTAGTGTCCTAGTGAGGATTAATAGCAATTAAAGTAACGTTATAAAATAAGTGTACCTTGCAATTTATATTTAAGTAACCTAAATTAGTTACTTACCCATATGTAACCAATATTGGTTACATATTAAAAAGTAACCATTTTGAGATTTTTATGATTGGTGTGATCAGCGGCGATATTATTAAATCGCAAACAATCCCTAAGCAGCAATACGATGCCATGCTTTATCAACTAGAGCAAAGTTTGCGAAACATTTCGGGTGAGCAACCCCTTTGGAACATATACCGAGGCGACGCCTTTCAATTACAGGTTAATAATCCTGAGCATCTTTTTAAAAATGCCATATTGGTATATTTGCACCTTAAATCGTCAGGTTATGAGCTACGCCAAAGCTTGGCGCTTGGGCAAATAGATAACCCACGCAGCGATATAAAAACAGCAACCGGTTCTGCTTTTACCCTTTCAGGGCAAGGCCTTGATAAAATAGGTAATCAACGCTTTGTTTTTAATATTAACAAGCAGCAGCTCGATGAAAGCTTAAATATTAATTTAGCCTTTGCTGACGTATTGCTCACTAAAATCACACAAAAACAAGCAAATGCCCTGTATGTTTATTTAACCTCGCCAGACAACAGCCATGCGGCACTGGCTAAAGAGCTTAAAACAAGCCGAGAAAATGTAACCAAACTACTAAATTTAGCGCACTACCAACTTATAGAACGCTTTATTAAGCACACACAGCACGTTATAAAAAATATAATTAAAGGAGGTGAATAATGGAGTTTTCACTTTTACTGGTCGCGCTTATTATTGGCCACTTACTTGCTGACTTTTACTGGCAACCTATGAGTTGGGTAAACGACAGAAACACCCGTCACTTTAAAGCCAGTAAGCTTTATTTTCATGTACTCGTGCATGGTGTAACAAGTGCAGTCATCATTACCGTTTGGGAATACACATTTGGCTGGCAGCAACTCAGCAGTGTTTTAATTGCAACGGCGGGCATTATGTTGAGCCATTACTTTATTGATATAGCTAAATCGTATTCTAATAAAGGCGTGGTGCCTTTTTTACTAGATCAAATAGCGCACATACTCGTTATTATTGCGCTCAGTATTTGGCTAACTGATAACAGCAGCTTTATGGCTGAAACTAATAATATGCTCACTGATCCCAAAGTACTCTGGGTGGTATGCGGTTATTTAATTATATTAAGCCCCAGCGCCGTATTTATAAGAATGATGTTAGAGCGTTTAACAAGTAACTTTTCAAGTACTGGTAGCTTAGTGCTTGCAGGGCAAAGCATTGGCATGCTTGAGCGCGTTCTTATGCTGAGCTTTATATTACTTGATCAATTTGCAGGGCTTGGCTTTTTGCTTGCCGCAAAATCGGTATTTAGGTTTGGCGATTTAAGTGCCAGTAAAGATAAAAAGCTCACCGAGTACGTTATGCTTGGCACACTACTTAGCGTAAGTGTGACTTTATTTGTAGGTTTAGGTGTTAACTATTTAATTAGGTAGGCAATACAGTAATACCAACCTGCATAAATCTTTGATCAATTTAACGAATTAAATTGCACTATAACGTCGTTAAAAATTTTTCATTTAGAACAACTAGATACAAAAATTTTTGCCTAGTTCTAGCGTAATTTTCTTAACGTTAAATAGACCCCGTATATAAGCAGATTGGTATAAGTACAAATTACAGATAATAAAAAACGCGCTACTTCATAAAGAAGGTAGCGCGTTTTTTGTATCAGCGTTTAAATAAATTCTAAATTAATTAAACGCTAGTGCAATCACTAATAATGATTAGTCGTTATTTGTGCGACGTCGACGTTGGCCATTACCACCAACAGATTCACGCTTTGCCCATGGGTTTTGCGCGTTATCATCTGTTTTAGCTGCTGGCTTTTTAGAACCACCACGACGAGGGCCTGTACCATTTCCGCCATTGTTCGGCTTTTTGCTGTTAGGCTTGCTGCTATCAGATTTAGGCTTATTAAAAGGCTGCTTTTTCTTAGGCTTTTTAGACGGCAGTGGGCGAGCATCTAATGCGCGCTCTGCTACTGGGTTAATAGGCTCAAAACCGTCTTCTTCAGCACGTGGGATAAGCTCACCAATAAAGCGTTCAATACCGTATAAATCAACAGCATCTTCTGTTGTTACAAACGAAATAGCATGACCCGACGCACCAGCACGGCCTGTACGGCCAATACGGTGAACGTAATCTTCGTATACGTTTGGTAAGTCGTAGTTAACAACGTGCGGTAATTCAACAATGTCTAAACCACGTGCAACAATATCTGTTGCTACTAATACGCGTACTTCACCACTTTTAAAGCCATCAAGTGCTTTAACACGTGCGCCTTGTGACTTATTACCATGAATAGCCGCGCCTACAATGTCATCGCGCTCTAGTTGTTTAACTAAGCGATTAGCACCGTGCTTTGTACGGCTAAACACTAACACTTGTTGCCAGTCGTTAGTACGAATTAAATGGCTTAGCAATGCTGTTTTACGTGTTTTATCTACCGCGTAAACACACTGAGTAACACTTTTTGCAGTGGTATTTTTTGCAGCAACTGAAATTTCAACAGGGTCATTAATTAACCCTTTTGCTAATGCACGAATTTCATCTGAAAATGTAGCCGAAAACATCAAGTTTTGACGTTTAGCAGGCATTTTAGCAATTAAGCGTTTAATGTCGTGAATGAAGCCCATGTCTAACATGCGGTCAGCTTCATCAAGTACAAGCACTTCAACGCTATCAAACTTAACGGCATTTTGATTATGTAAATCGATTAAACGACCCGGTGTTGCTACTAAAATATCAACACCTTTACGAAGACGCTGCATTTGTGGGTTAATTTTAACGCCACCGTAAACTACAAATGAGCTCACATCCGAATGCTTAGCGTACTCTTCAACGTTTTCGCTTACTTGCAAAGCAAGTTCACGCGTAGGCGTTAAAATAAGTGCACGTACGTGGTTACTTTTAGCTTTAGGGCCCGACGACAAGCGCTCAATAAGTGGTAATGTAAAACCCGCAGTTTTACCAGTACCCGTTTGCGCTGCTGCCATAACATCACGGCGTTCAATAATTGCAGGAATTGCTTGAGCCTGAATCGGCGTTGGCGTTTCATAGCCCTTTTCTAAAACCGCATTAACCAAAGACTGTGATAAACCTAAACCTTCAAAACTCATATAAACTCTCTTTTAAATTAGGCTACGTTAGCCAGTTGC
Source organism: Pseudoalteromonas sp. TP27 (assembly GCF_056470645.1). NCBI lineage: Bacteria > Pseudomonadati > Pseudomonadota > Gammaproteobacteria > Alteromonadales > Pseudoalteromonadaceae > Pseudoalteromonas > Pseudoalteromonas sp. TP27. Next base: position 23,362 of record NZ_JARDAK010000009.1, read on the forward strand.
GCGCATTATACCTGTAGTAGCTAAGAATGCATGCCATTATTTACGTTGCGGGCAATTGAGCATAGCTTAATAAAATAAAACCGGTGATCAAGTTGCTTAAAAATGCAAAAAACGGCCATAAGCCGTTTTTTGTTTATACTTAATTACTCTAAGTATAAGAGTTACTTAACACCTAACTCGCGTAAACGTTCTTGCAAGTAGCTATCTGCCGTGTAGCGCTCTGAAAGCACAACATCTGGATGCGGGTGTAAAAATAACGGTAGTGATATACGCGATTTAGTAGATGCTTTACCCGTTGGGTTAATCACGCGATGAATTGTCGATGGGAAATACCCGCCCGACGCTTCTTGTAGCATATCGCCAATATTAATAATTAAGCTGCCAAAATCACATGGCACGTCTAACCAACCGCCATCTGTTTTTTGAACTTGTAAACCAGGCTCATTAGAAGCTGGTAATACCGTTAATAAATTAATATCACCGTGAGCAGCAGCGCGAATAGCACCTGGCTCTTCATCACCCGTCATTGGTGGGTAATGTAGGATACGTAACAATGTTTGCTCAGAACCGGCAATCATGTCTTTTAAATCAATCGAAAACTTAGCACGCACATCAGCTGGCGCTTCAGCCTGAACCCAGCTTAGTAAAGTACCAGCAAATTCACTCGCTAAACGATAGTATTCACGTACATCAGCTTCGAGCTCTGCAGGAACACGGCCTTTAGGGTACACATGAAAGTACTCTTTAATGTCTTTTATTGTAAAGCCTTTCGCTACTTCAGATACTGAAGGCGGAAAATAACCGTCTTGAGTTTCTTTAGAGAATAAAAAGTCCTGCTTTTGCTCTGAGTTAAAAAAGTCTTGCCAATTTTTGTAAATAGATTCAACTAAAGACTGTGGAATTGGGTGGTTTTTTAAAACGCCAAATCCAGTATTTCTTAACGATTCAACAAAGTGTGCAGCCGCATCGGGAGCTTTATAATCAACAGTAGGTAATTGCATTGTACGTTCCAGTGAATAGGTTGTGTGAAGTGGACTGCTTTAATAGTAGCAAGTTGCCAAGATAAAGTAGCAAAGCCTTCATTATTGCGCTGTGCGAGGATAGACAAATGGCCTCAAAAAAATAAGGACATATGTCCGCAAAGTAACGTTTCCACCACTAGGCTTGATCAAGATCAACTTATAAAAAAACGTTGAATTTGCAAGGTTTAGTACTTATATCTGGTCTACTACTATAATGTATTTTATTTGTGTAAATAAGGCTCCCCATGCGACAAAAAGTATCTTTTAAAAGCGGCGATTTAGAACTTGCCGGCCAACTAGAACGCCCCGCCGGCGACATAAAGTTTTATGCGCTATTTGCACACTGCTTCACATGCGGAAAAGACATAGCAGCAGCCACACGTATAAGCCGTGCACTTACGCAACAAGGCATAGCCGTACTGCGTTTTGATTTTACGGGTTTAGGTAATAGCGATGGCGACTTTGCTAACAGTAACTTTTCATCAAACATTCAAGACTTAGTTTCAGCGGCTGATCATCTGCGTGAGCATTTTGCAGCACCGCAATTACTTATTGGTCACAGTTTAGGCGGCGCTGCGGTACTTGCTGCTGCTGAGAATATTCCTGAAGTATCCGCTATTACAACCATTGGCGCGCCGTCAGATGCACAGCACGTAGCCCATAACTTTGAAGCACACCTTGATGAAATTAACGCAGCCGGTGAAGCTAAGGTAAGCCTAGCAGGCCGCGAATTTACCATTAAAAAACAGTTTATAGACGATATAGCCAAGTACGATAAAAGCCACATTAGTAAACTTAAGCGCGCATTGTTAGTCATGCACTCCCCTATTGATGCAACGGTAAATATTAGCGAAGCCGAAAAAATTTACGCATCAGCTAAGCACCCTAAAAGTTTTATTAGCCTGGATAACGCCGATCACTTACTTACTAATAAAAACGATGCCGACTACACTGCAGAAATTATTGCAACGTGGGCTAATCGCTACGTCAATTATGACAAAACTAAATACGCCGCAAGCCTAACAGGTGGCAATGTACTCGTTGAAGAAAAAGACCATGTATTTACTCAGCACGTGAGCACTAAAGATCATACTTGGCTTGCAGATGAGCCAATAAAGGTAGGCGGTAAAAACTTAGGCCCCGATCCGTATCATCACTTATTAGCGGGGCTTGGTGCTTGTACAGCAATGACACTACGTATGTACGCTACACGTAAAAATTTAGCGCTAGAGCATGTTAAAGTAGAGCTTGATCACACTCGCGATTACAACAAAGATTGCGACGATTGTGAGCAAACCGGTAACCTTGAAGCAATTACCCGTAAAATCACTTTAATCGGTGATTTAACACAAGAGCAGCGCCAGCGTTTACTCGAAATAGCCGACAAATGCCCTGTGCATAAAACACTACATAACAACCCTGTTATTGTAAGTGAACTGGTAAAGTAACTACCGTAGAATTAGTATGGCGCAGCTAACACTGCGCTATATTAGATGTTCAATAAAGCAATCTCACAATCTGAGATAAAATATAGAGGTTGAACAATAGGTACTGCTCTAGTAATTTACAATAACATTACATAACCAAGGATAGGTATGAATAAAAATACTTACTACGTACGAAAAGACAAAACTGATAAAGGTAGAATAACCTCGCTACATTCATCATATCTTTTTGAAAGTGCGGTTCGAGCTGCTCAATGAAATATTTAGTAAATATAATATTTTATTTAATTAGTTATTCTACTTTTGCTAACTCTGAAGAGATTATCGAAAGCCCTATCGCTACATCCTCTTATACATTTTGTCATCTAGATACTAAATGTATTACTAATATAAGACTAGCGAATACTACGCCTTATCAAGTTAAGCTAAGCTCTCTCGCTTTTAATGAACAAGGAATCGATTTAAATTCGATGTATGTATTTGAAGAAAGTAGATACTACGATTTAAAAGAGCATAATTTAGATACAGGTATTTCAGAGCAACCCATACAGGGACGCAGACGTGCCTACAAGCAATTATCATCATTAGAATTCGAGCCACTAGAAGTCAAGTTTATAGAGCTAAAGGGCATAGAAGAGAGGTTTGCATTAGAGCCAGGGAAAAGGTATATGGTGGGAACACTTACTCCATTTGTAAACTTGTACATTAACGGTAAATTTGCTGATATCATTACCATAAGAACCAGATATTCACTTTTAGCTATTCCTACTGAAGATATGGAAATAAAAGAACGACCAATAAAACAGTTTGCTACGCCACAGGGGTAATCAGTAGTAATAATCCACTAACTCTGTTTAGTGGATATGAAGGTAGTGGCAGAACAAATTTGTTATACCGATCATATCTTTTTGAAAATGCAGTGCGAGCAGCTCAATGAAAATTTTAGTAAATATTATATTTCTTTTAATTAGTTACTCTACTTTAGCCAACTCTGAAGAAATTATCGAAGGTCCTATTGCTGCATCCTCTTATACATTTTGTCATCTAGATACTAAATGTATCACTAGTATAAGATTGGCGAATACTACGCCTTATCAAGTTAAGCTAAGCTCTCTCGCTTTCGATAAGCAGGGAATCGACTTAAACTCAATGTTTATATATGAAGTGGATGAATACTTCTCATTAAGAGCGGAAAATCCAGGTGCAAAAGTCCCTGAACAACCTATACAAGGACGGCGGCGTGCTCACAAGCAATTATCCTCTATAGAGTTCGAACCGCTTGAAGTAAAGTTTATTGAGCTAAAAGGCATGGAAGAAAGGTTTGCTTTACACCCTGAAAAAAAATACTTAGTAAGTACGATTACACCGTTCGTCAACTTGTACATTAACGGTAAATTTGCTGATATCATTACCATAAGAACCAGATATTCACTTTTAGCTATTCCTACTGAAGATATGGAAATAAAAGAACGACCAATAAAACAGTTTGCTACGCCGCAAGGGTAACCTGCAACAATATACATGCTTTGTTTAATACCACTCAAAGTTTTGCGTCAGCTTAAACCTTTATATATCAAGCTAGCTTAAAGTTGGTTTGATTATATCTTGGCTAATTATCTAAAAACGCCCCTACTTCTTTACTCATTCTATCCACCAGCCATTTTGGTCCGCCATCATACATATCGTTATGACGCGATTTTTCTATTAGTGTTTGTGTAACAGGAAACTTATCCAGCTCTGAATCGTTTAACAACACATTCGCATCAGCTGGGTAATCACTACCGCGTAGAGTAAGCACGCGTATATTTTTATTGCGTGGGATCAACATACGACGATGATCGAGCGTAATAATAGTGCTAACTTCATTAGGATAAATAGAGCCGTATAATGCCGAAATATCACCACCATTTGAGTGCCCAAATAAGGCGAGCTTTGTAAAGTCGTACGCTGGGTATTTGTTCGATAGCTCATTAACTAAAAACTTAAGCGTCACTACGCCACGATGCCAGTTTTCCATACGAGTGGTTAAGTAAGGCTGCTCACGGTTTAGGTAAGGGTCGGTTTTTAGTTCATGTGCAACAGCTATTGTTAAGTATCCGCGTTGATTAAACACATTACTAGCAAATGTATACTTGTTATGACTAATACCGTAGCCCGCATTAATAAACGCCACGGGGCACTTTGCTTGCTCTGAACACTTAGTATTGTTACTTGGTAATGTAATATTGATAGGAATAGTGCGGTTGCGGCTATCATCGGTTATAACATCGTCGTTTGCATAGCTTGTAGTGCTTATTATTGATGTAGTTAAGGTGAGTGTGCTTAATATGAAAAGCTTTTTAAGTGTTTTTTGCATATTTAAACTTATATAAATTATTGTTTTTAATTAAAAATAACTTTTACTTTATAGGTTTGCATTCTCTATTGTCAAACTATGCGATAATAGCCGCCATTGTTTTAATATATTTAGTAAAAGATCCAATAAATGAAATCATACAATAGCATTCAAGAACGTATAGAAATCCTAGAAGACAAGCTAACTGCAATACATGACGAAATAGAAACACTAAAAGCACCTGCTAAAAATAACAATGAACGTATTATTTTTAAGTTCATCGAAACAGGCAGCACTGGTAAAACGAAGGACTTTGTACGTGAGTTAGGTATTAAATCACCACGTGACGGTTTGTTTTCATCAGGTGACGTTACAAAACTAATTAAAGATGGCGCTGAAGATATTTCACCCGCGTTATTAGAAATAGCAAGACAACTTGCCAGTGCACGTAATAAAAATGGCCCAAGCCGTTAATTACGCAGTCACGCAGTATCTAGAAGCTCAGCCAGGCTGTCGCTTCTAGATATGTAATCATTTAAATTAATCACACAGCTCTATATTAAGGCTGGTTAGCAAATTTAGTGCTTCGAAGCGATCAAACTTAGCATTCGCTAACATATTATTATTCAAATCTATATTAAACGCTGTAGCACCTACAAAATCACATTTTGATAAATTAGTTTGAAAAAACTCACTATCGCGAAAATCTGTTCCTGTAAATTCACTACCGCTTAAATCAGCGTGTCTAAAATCAATATTTTTGGCAAAGCAATGTGTTAGTTTGAGGGCTTTAAGAGATAATTCAAAAAAAGAACTATTACTGAGCTCACAATAATTAAAACTCACCGGTGCGTTAATACTAAGCGCTGGCCAATCTACATCGCCCCACTGCAAACTGTTTAACTTACAATGGCTAAAACTTACATCTTCAAGTGAGCTGTAGTTCCATTTAAGAGACGACAGGTTACAGTTTTTAAAGTTACACTGTATAAATCGACAATTTTTAAACTGCCCGTCTGAAAAGTCGCAATCGGTAAACGTACACTCTTCAAACTCAGAGTGTTCAGTTAGCTGCTCTGCATACTGCAAAGCATTAAATTGTTCATCAAAATACTGTTTATTGTTACTTAACAACACAATTTACCTATTAGATTTAACCTGCGTAGCCATTATTTTTAGGTAAATCTTTTTTGAGCGCAAGCACTGCAATAAAAATCAAACCAAACAATGGAAATAGCGCAAAACAGCCACCCACAAACGCTAAAACACCCGGCATAGTACTTTTACGCTTACCTATTTTGTAGCTAATTACAGCAAAAATAGGGATGCATAATATAATAAAAAAAGCTAAAAACTCACCAAATAAGGTTAGATGAAACGACATAAGAACTCCTTTTCAATATGGATAATAGCAATCGGCACAAATCTTTAAACTGCTTTAAATTTAACCACAAAAAAACCCTTAAGCATATAACTTAAGGGTTTTTAAATTTAGCTTAAAAGCTAAGCAAAAATTACTCTTCGCTTGATACTTCTTTTTCTACAACACTAATTGCAAGCTCAGCTAACGAATCAAGGTTAGGTTTACTTGGCGCGTTAGTTAATAAACACGACGCTTGTGTTGTTTTAGGGAAAGCAATAACGTCACGAATATTATCGGTACCACATAAAAGCATTGCTAAACGGTCAAGACCAAATGCTAAACCTGCATGTGGTGGTGTGCCGTATTTAAGTGCATCAAGTAAAAAGCCAAACTTATCTTGTTGCTCTTGCTCGTTAATACCTAAAATTCTAAATGCAGTTTCTTGCATTTCTGCATTATGAATACGTACTGAACCGCCACCCACTTCGTAGCCGTTTAATACCATATCGTAGGCATCTGAAATTGCTGCTGCTGGGTTTGCTTCAAGCTCACTTGCAGTAATATCTTTTGGTGCAGTGAATGGGTGATGCACAGCATGTAATGTGCCTTCGTCATCTTCTTCAAACATTGGGAAGTCTACAACCCAAAGTGGTGCCCAGCTATTAAGGTTAGTGATTTCTAAATCAACACCAATCTTAACGCGCAGTGCGCCCATAGCTTCATTTACTGTGTTGCGCTTATCGGCACCGAATAAAATAATATCGCCAGACTGTGCATTAGTACGCTCAAGTAATTTAGTAATTACGTCTTCGCTTAAAAACTTAGCCACTGGCGATTGAACACCTTCAGCGCCTGCAGTGTGGTCGTTTACTTTCATCCACGCCATGCCTTTAGCGCCGTAAATACCAATAAACTTAGTGTAATCGTCAAGTTGTTTACGAGAAAGCTTAGCGCCACCTGGTACTGTTAATACAGCAACACGGCCTTTTTCGTCGTTAGCCGGACCTGAAAAAACATTAAACTCTACGTCTTTAACTAAATCAGCAATATCAACTAATTTCATTGGGTTACGTAAATCAGGCTTATCAGAACCGTAAAGGCTCATTGCCTCGCTGTAAGGCATGATTGGGAAATCGCCTAAATCAACGTTTAGCAATGTTTGCCACATTTCGCGGATCATTTTTTCAGTCATACCACGTACTTGATCAGAGCTCATGAACGAGGTCTCTATATCTATTTGGGTAAATTCTGGTTGGCGATCGGCACGTAAATCTTCATCACGGAAACATTTAACAATTTGGTAGTAACGGTCAAAACCCGACATCATCAACAATTGCTTAAACAACTGTGGCGACTGCGGTAATGCGTAAAAGCTACCTTTATGAACACGGCTCGGTACTAAGTAATCGCGCGCGCCTTCTGGCGTTGCTTTAGTAAGTACAGGTGTTTCGATGTCTAAAAAGCCGTTTTCATCTAAAAAGCGACGAACAAAGCTGCTTGCTTTAGCACGTAATTTAATACGGTCACTCATTTCTAAACGACGTAAATCTAAGTAACGGTACTTTAAACGACGCTCTTCTGAGTTTACTTGGTTAAAATCAAGTGGAAGCGGTTCAGAGCGGTTAATAATATTAAGCTCTTTACCTAAAATTTCGATCTCCCCTGTTGCCATGTCTTTGTTTACTTGGCTGTCTGGGCGTGCGCGAACAACACCTTTTAACTGAACACAAAATTCTTGGCGAAGTGTATTAGCTGAACTCATTAATTCTTCAATGTCAGAATCGAATACAACTTGTACTAAACCTTCTCTATCGCGTAAATCGACAAAGATAAGTCCACCAAGGTCACGTCGTTTGTTGATCCAGCCACATAGTTCTACTTCTTGATCTACGTGAGTTTTATTTAGCTGTCCGCAATATATAGAGCGCATAGTTTTCCTGTCAGATAAAAGGCTTAAACGGTTAAAGTTATTTGTTTTAAGGCGTGTGATTTAAAAAACAGGTCACCACAATACAAATAAAGCCGTTAGCAATCTAAAAATAATCAAATTAAGCTCTGCATTATACTCAACTAACATTAAGATGCTAGGGCGTGTTGAACGTTGGTGGTTGTATTTGCAGCAGTATGTTTGGCTTTTAGGCAAGGCAGAGCCTATGCAGTGTGGTTACTCCCCATAAATAGGCGATAACGCAGCATAAATGCCAAACATGCACTGCCCTTTGGGTTCTTTCTAGGGACGATTAACTCTTTGTTACTCGGTTTTTACTTAGCCCACTAGGTTACAAACCTCGCGCCGCGATTAAATCGTCCCTAGATTGAACAAATTTCAATCCACAAAGTTCAACACGCCCTAGCCGTGTATGGCTTTTACCCCTGAATTTACAGCAGCTCGTTTTGTTATTTGCTACACTATCGCCACTTTATAATAAGGCGCTAGTTTTTATGTTATATATTGGATGCCCGCAGTGGTCGAGCAACGCATGGAAAGGCAATTTATTTTCAAGCCAATGTAAAAACGCCGATATGCTTAGCCAATACGCCCAACATTTTAATTCTGTTGAAGGCAACACCAGCTTTTACGCAGATCCATCGCCAAGCTCCGTATCGCGCTGGGCAAATAACGTACCCAACGATTTTAAATTTACGTTTAAGTTTAATCGTCGCTTTAGCCACGAACTACACCTTACTAACATACAAACTGAGCTTACTGATTGGCTTAACTTGTTCTCCCCTATTTTAGAAAAAACGGGGCAAATCATGCTGCAATTGCCCAAAGCCTTTGGCCCAAACGACTTACCCAAGCTAGCACAGTTTATTAGCCTGTTACCAAAAGAGATTAATTACGGTGTAGAGGTACGTCATACTGCATTTTTCAAAAAAGGTGAAGCCGAAATAGCGCTTAATCAGTTATTAATAGCGAACAACATAAATCGGATATCAATGGATACTCGCGCACTATTTGCGGTAAAACCTACTACCGAGGCGCTAATAGATGCACAACAAAAAAAGCCACATTTACCAGTACATGCCATTGCCACAGGCTCGCAGCCTATGGCGCGCTTTGTAATAGCCGATTTGCAAAACGACTATAAACCCTTTTATAAACCGTGGCTGAGCAAAGTAAAACAATGGCTTGATGAAGGTAAAACACCGTATGTGTTTTTTCATACAGCCGATAATCGCGAATCGCCACTACTTGCACGTCAATTTTGTGAAGACCTAGGGTACAATCACCCAGTATTAAATCCATTCAGCGGCGAAAAAGAAGCCCACCAGCCGGCACTTTTTTAAACAATAAGATTAGAGAATATAAATGAGTGAATACGCACGTTACTTTACCGGCTACCCTGCAAACATTGTTGAGCAGGTATTAAGCCTAATTAACAACAAAAAGGTAAGTAACTACTTACTTAAAAAATATCCGCAAGCACATACCATTACTAGCGATAAGTTACTTTATAGCTACGCCACCGATCTTAAAAAACAGTATTTAAAAAACGCCCCGCCGTTTGGCCGTGCTGCATTTAAAAAACAAGGCGACATGGTCACCAACGCACTTGGTACGCATACATATCGTATGCAAGGTAAAACCCGTAAGCACGATTTAGCAATTAACAGCGATTTGCTGCGCGCCCCCGAGCCACTACTAAAAGCATTAGTAGTACACGAACTCGCCCATTTTAAAGAAAAAGATCATAACAAAGGCTTTTACCAACTTTGCTGCCACATGGAGCCGCAGTATCACCAACTAGAACTAGATTTAAGAATTTTTTGTGTGGTAGTGGCGATGGGAGAGAATCCTTATAACTAAGTTGCAAGGAAAAGTACGCTATTAATATAATAAAAAACGCGATATCAAATCGCGTTTTTATGAGGTCGTATCAACCTACTGATAGCTGAGCAAACGTTGGGTTTCGCTTCGCTCAACCCAACCTACGTAAAATATTACAGTCCTAAGCCTGCCATAAAGTCGTCGTCGGCATCATCTTGCACAACGTCTTTAGCTTTTGCGCTTTCTTTTTCAGCTTTCTTTTTAGCTTCGTTTTCAATTATGTCATCTGGGTCTAGCGCTTCTGCAATATCAAAGTCGTGTAATTTAATAAACTCTGTTTTATCCATCGCTAATTCCAAGTAAAAGATATTTTGTTTACTTGTGGTGAATGTTACGCGGCGGGCTTGCGGGCGATCCATCGTGGTATCTACCGATATTTGCACTTGCTTGTTTATTGCCATCATTTTTGGCTGATTTTGTGTAATAGACGTATGTAACTGCTCACGCACTTTAGAAGTAAAGTCGCCAACAATTTGGTTCATCAACTCGCCTAGTACGTTTGATACGTCGTCTGATAAATGGCTATGCGCTATTTCATTCTCAGGCATACCCATATTACGCATATAATCGCCATAAATTTCCATCGCCGCTTGCGAGGTAAAGTTGGTAATTACAAGGCCGGTAAAACCGCCGTCAAATAAAACAAAGCAGCCAATATCTGGTCGCATACATGTACGCGTTATTTTTTGTACCATAGCAGAGTAACTAATACCGTTACCGCTGGCTGATGTAAGTACACCTGTAACTGAATGACAAAGGGTTGCTAATATATCGTCAGTGCTGATGACCTTGCTTTTGCTCATTTAATCTTCTCTTTTATACTTATTATTCATAATTCTAGTTAAGCTACTGAATTTATCGCTGACTATCCAGTATAAAATGTTAAAATAGCTCTATTATTTATAAAGAGACTGCCTTCGTGACCATAAAAGACAGTATTTATGCCTCTGAGCAACAAGTAAAAGATTTTAGCTTTGACCAAAATGTAGTCGAAGTTTTTCCAGATATGATCCAGCGCTCTGTACCGGGCTATGCAACTATTGTTAGTACAATGGGTAAACTTGCCGGTGAATACGCACAAAGTAATTCTAATCTTTACGATTTAGGCTGCTCACTGGGTGCAGTAACGCTTAGCATGCGCCGAAATATTCGCACCGATAACTGCCATATAATAGCGGTAGATAACTCGCAAGCGATGGTTGAGCGTTGCAAGGTACATTTACAGGGTTTTAAATCAGATGTGCCCGTTACTGTTACTTTAGGTGACATTAATGAGCTTGAAATTCAAAACGCCTCAGTTGTAGCAATGAACTTTACACTACAGTTTATTCCGCATGCTCAGCGCCAAGCCGTGCTTGAAAAAATATACGCTAATTTAAAACCTGGCGGTGTATTACTGCTTAGCGAAAAAGTAAAAGCTGAAAATGAGCAATGCGACAATTTATTGATTGATTTGCACCACGACTTTAAACGTCACAATGGCTACTCTGAGCTTGAAATAAGCCAAAAGCGTACCGCCATCGAAAACGTTATGCGCCCAGATACACTCAGCGCTCACTTTACTCGCTTACAAGATATTGGTTTTAGCCAAACTCAAGTGTGGTATCAATGTTTTAATTTTTGCTCAATGGTAGCAATTAAATAAAGAGAGTGACTTATGTCTCAATGGTTTAACCAATTTTACGCATCTATTGCACAAAGCCCTCTTAGCCACTGGCTAGAAACCTTGCCAGCCCAGTTAAAACATTGGCAGTTAGAGGCAAGCCATGGTGATTTACCTAAATGGCAAAAAGTGCTTAAAAATTTGCCTGAAGTAAAAACTACGCATGTAGATGTCTCTACCAAGGTAGAAATAGGCGCGCCTGGGGAGATGAGTGATGGCGAACAAAAACAAGCGATGCATTTATTAAAGCGTATGATGCCATGGCGCAAAGGCCCATTTAGTGTTCACGGTATTGAAATAGACACTGAATGGCGCAGTGATTGGAAGTGGGATCGCCTACTTCCTCATATTGAGCCATTAAAAGGCCGCACTGTTTTAGATATTGGTTGTGGTTCTGGTTATCATTTATGGCGTATGCGCGGTGAAGGTGCAGAGTTTGTAGTGGGTATTGATCCGTCTGATTTATTTTTATGTCAGTTTCAGGCAATTAAACACTATAACCCAGACGAAAACGTGCATTTATTACCACTAGGCGTTGAGGCATTACCCGAGCTTAAAGCCTTTGATACGGTTTTTTCGATGGGCGTACTTTATCATCGTCGCTCACCTATCGACTTTTTAGCGCAGTTAAAAGCACAGCTTCGCCCAGGCGGCGAACTTGTACTTGAAACACTGGTAATTGAAGGCGACGAAAACACAGTACTCGTCCCTACCGACCGCTACGCAAAAATGCGCAACGTGTGGTTTATTCCAAGTACTGCCGCTTTAAAACTATGGATGGAGCGTGTTGGCTTTAAAGATGTGCAAATAAAAGACTGCGCTATCACCACCCTTGAAGAACAACGCAAAACCGATTGGATGGAAAACGAGTCGTTAATCGACTTTTTAGATCCAAACGACACAAGTAAAACAATTGAAGGCTACCCTGCTCCACTTAGAGCAATATTAACTGCAAAAGCATAGCGGTTAATTTAACGCCTTTAATACTAAAAAAACGCCTACGGGCGTTTTTTTGTTTATTTAAACAACAGGCAGCGGACAAGTGTCCTTGTTAATTATTTCAAAACTACATTTGCGCTAGCCGCGACCTTGCAATTGTTGTAAAATACGCGCGTTTCTAAGCAACCCAAAACAACTATTTTGAGGAAAACCTGTGAGCGAACAAAAACAGTCTCTAAGCTATAAAGACGCGGGCGTAGATATCGACGCTGGTAATGCACTTGTTGAGCGTATTAAAGGCGTAGTTAAAAAAACTCGTCGTCCTGAAGTAATGGGCGGAATTGGTGGTTTTGGCGCACTTTGCGAAATTCCTGAAGGCTACAAGCAACCAGTATTAGTTGCGGGCACAGATGGCGTTGGTACTAAATTACGTTTAGCAATCGACTTAAAAAAACACGATACGGTTGGTATTGATTTAGTTGCAATGTGTGTAAACGACTTAATTGTTCAAGGTGCTGAACCCCTGTTTTTTCTAGATTACTATGCAACTGGTAAACTAGATATAGACACAGCAGCTGACGTAGTTACAGGTATTGGCAAAGGGTGTGAAATTTCAGGTTGTGCCCTAATTGGTGGCGAAACAGCTGAAATGCCAGGTATGTATGATGGTGAAGACTACGACATGGCAGGCTTTTGTACAGGCGTTGTAGAAAAATCAAAAATTATTGATGGCACTAAAGTAGCAGCAGGCGATCAGCTTATTGCACTTGCTTCAAGCGGTCCTCATTCAAATGGCTTCTCTTTAATTCGTAAAGTACTTGAAGTGTCAAACGCTGATACCAGCGCTGACTTCGAAGGTAAAACTTTAGGCGAAACTTTACTTGAGCCTACGCGTATTTACGTTAAACCGTTACTTGAGTTATTCAAAAACGTTGACGTACATGCGCTTTCGCATATTACTGGCGGCGGTTTTTGGGAAAACATTCCACGCGTATTACCAGCGTCTGCAAAAGCAGTAGTTAAAGGTGATAGCTGGCAGTGGCCACCAATTTTTAACTGGTTACAAGAAAACGGCAATATTACTACCCACGAAATGTACCGTACATTTAACTGTGGTGTAGGTATGGTTTTAGTTGTACCTGCAGACAAACTTGAGCAAAGCTTAACAATGCTAAAAGACTTGGGCGAAAATGCATGGCACCTTGGTGAAATTCAAGATGCAGCAGCTGGCGAAGAGCAAGTTGAAATTGTAGGTGGTGCTAAGTAATGGCACCGACTCGTCTGGTAGTTTTAATCTCAGGTAGTGGCTCTAATTTACAAGCCATCATAGATGCCTGCGAACGTGGCGAGATAAACGGACATATAGCGGCTGTTATTAGTAATAAAGCAGACGCTTATGGCCTAGAGCGTGCAAAACAAGCCGGTATTGCTACAAAAGTGCTCAGTCATAAAGATTTTGACTCGCGCGAAGCGTACGATGCGCAATTAATGAACGTTATCGACTCTTTTATGCCAAATCTAGTTGTATTAGCTGGGTTTATGCGTATTCTTACTCCTGGCTTAGTGCAAAAATATGTTGGAAAAATGTTGAACATTCATCCATCTTTGTTGCCTAAGTATCAGGGGCTGAATACCCACCAAAGAGCAATTGATGCAAAAGACGATGTTCATGGCGTAAGTGTTCACTTTGTTACTGAAGAATTAGACGGCGGTCCCGTTATTCTTCAGGCGCAAATACCTGTACTCAAGGATGATACAGCAGAGACATTAGCAAAACACGTGCATGAGCAAGAGCATATAATTTATCCTTTGGTGGTCAAATGGTTCAGTGAACACAGACTTACTATGGAAGCAGATTATGCAGTTCTTGACAAAAAACAACTTCCTGCACACGGCGCGCACTACCCACAATAAAAAAATAAGTGCCCTGTTGTTATGTGCGGGCGCTTTACTTCCAACTAGCCTAATTGCAGGCGAATTGACTCAGTATCAAGCTAACTACGATATTTTACGCAAAGGTAAAAATCATGGTGAGGCTGTTCGAGAGCTTAAAAAATTAAGCGAAGACAACTACGAACTTACTTATCACAGTAATATTGAGTGGATGATTTTCTCTGATTCTCGTGAAGAAACCTCAAAGTTTACATACAAAGATGGCAAAGTTACCCCACATCATTACAACATGGTGCGTACAGGCACAGGCCCAGATAAAGATTACAAAATAGACTTTGATACGCAAAATAAAGTGGTCACAAGTAGCACTAGCGAATACCCGCTAAAATGCGAGTGGACTGACGAATTTCAGGATGCTATTTCGTACCAAGTACAAGTACGTGAAGGCCTAAAAAAAGGCGAAACTAATTTCTCGTTTCCGCTTATTGATAAAAAAGGTAATCGCCGCGACTACAACTTTGAAGTATCTGGCACCGAGATGATTTCGTTGCCTATCGGTAATGTAGAAGCTATTAAAGTAAAGCGTTTATACGATAACGATAAACGCCAAGCAATTGCATGGTTTGCGCCAGAAATGGATTACATGCTGGTACGTATGTGGAAAGGCGAAAAAGGGATGGAACAGTTTGAAGTGCAAATGAACTCGTTTACTGTTACTCAACCTGTCGCAGCTCCTGCAGCTGTAGCAGACAAAAGCGATGCTAGCGTAGAGGCGCTATAACACCTATTTGCAATAATTAATTATGCAAACTGGTAAAAGTGTATATTGAATAAAAAAAACGCGATTTTAATCGCGTTTTTTTATGTAAAATTTAAAGCTTTAGCACTAAATTAGCTCACCCATTTTAAACAATGCAAATTCCCCCGGCTCCATTTTTTGCCAGCGCTCGTCATTAGTTAATGGCCTAGTGGCTATTACTGTTACTACATCGTTTGGTGTGGTCTCTTGTTGAAAATCAACCACCATGTCGGCATCAATCAAGGTTGCTTTACCAAATGGCGCACGGCGCGTTATGTAATGTAAGTTATTAGTGCAATACGCTAAAACAAACACCCCATCGGTCAATAGCATATTAAACACCCCTTTTTCACGCAACGTATGCGACAACTTAGCAGCGTATCTAAAAACTGACGCCATATTACTTGGACGTTTTGGATATTTTTCGCGAATTTTATCAAGCAACCAACAAAAAGCGAGTTCGCTATCGGTGTTCCCCACTGGGCGATAATATTCTGTTTTTAAATCATGATAATTTGATAGTTGCCCGTTATGAGCGTAAGTGATTTCACGCCCCCACAACTCTCGTGTAAACGGATGGGTGTTCTCAAGGCACACTCGCCCACGGTTACCTTGTCGAATATGGCTAATAACCGAGACACTTTTAATTGGGTATGCTTTAACGAGCTTTGCTATTTCAGATTGATAACTCGGCTCAGGATCTTTAAAGGTTCTACAGCCTTTACCTTCGTAAAACGTAATACCCCACCCATCTTTATGTGGGCCGGTATTTCCACCACGCTCTAAAAGGCCTGAAAAACTAAAACAAATATCGGTAGGCACGTTGGCTGACATGCCAAGTAATTCACACATTAATAAAATAACCCTTAAAAACCATACATTAAAAATAAATAGCGTTATATTTTTACATTAGGCGTACACTAATTTACAGCCCACTATAATTACTATACTTACTTAAAAAGTGTCATTTTGCTATTAGATTTATTTATTTTTACGTTAACAATACTTGCAGCTAACGCTTTGACTATACGATAGTAATTAAGCGTTCCTCTGTCGGGTAATTAAATATCGTATTTAAGTTACTTTTTACTACAATTTAACATCGTTATGTACTTGAAAATTACTGTTAGTAGCGCTACTCTAAGTGAGGTGGTCTGACCTCTATTAAGGAATAAAAATGACACTCATATTTACACTGGTTCTAATCGTGTTGCTTTGCACTGCGATTTACCACAGAGCAAGTTGGAACACAGCACTTGGTGTTTCAGCTATTACTTTATTAATTGGTACCTTTGCGGGTGCTTTTGGTTTAATTAGCTGGTTGATCTTTTTGATCATCGCGGTTCCTCTTTCTGTTACTGGCATTCGTCAGCAATATATCATCAAGCCAATTTTTGCTACGTTTAAAAAAGTAACGCCAAGCATGTCTGATACTGAAAAATCAGCCATTGCCGCCGGTACAACGTGGTGGGAAGCAGATTTATTTTGCGGTAACCCTGATTGGAAAAAGCTTCATCAATACCCTGTACCTAAGCTTACAATTGAAGAACAAGCTTTTGTCGATGGCCCTGTTGAAGAAGTGTGTGCCATGTTGGATGATTGGGAAGCAACACACGAACTAACCGACCTTCCACAAGATGTATGGCAATATCTAAAAGATAATAAATTCTTTGCTATGATCATCAAAAAGGAATACGGCGGTTTAGAGTTTTCTGCATTTGCACAATCATGTGTACTTCAAAAACTAACAAGTAAATCAACGTTACTCTCGTCAACTGTTGGCGTACCTAACTCTTTAGGCCCTGGTGAATTATTACAACACTATGGAACAAAAGAGCAAAAAGACCATTACTTACCGCGTTTAGCGAGCGGCCAAGAAATCCCTTGTTTTGCATTGACCTCACCAGAAGCAGGCTCTGATGCAAGCTCAATTCCAGACTACGGTGTGGTGTGTAAAGGGCAATGGAACGGTGAAGAAGTTGTGGGTGTTAGTTTAACGTGGAATAAGCGTTACATTACACTTGCCCCAGTTGCTACCGTACTTGGTCTTGCGTTTAAGTTACAAGATCCAGATGGCTTAATTGGCGACAATAAAGAGCCAGGCATTACCTGTGCACTTATTCCAACGGATACTCCTGGAGTTGAAATTGGTCGTCGACATTTCCCGCTTAACGTACCATTTCAAAATGGTCCAACTCGCGGCAAAGACATTTTTGTACCACTTGATTACATTATTGGTGGTCCAGATATGGCTGGTCAAGGCTGGCGTATGCTGGTTGAATGTTTATCGGTTGGTCGTGCAATTACATTGCCTTCAAACTCTGCCGGTGGCATTAAAATGATTGCTGTTGCAACGGGTGCTTATAGTCGCATTCGTCGTCAGTTCCGTTTACCTATTGGTAAAATGGAAGGTGTTGAAGAGTCACTAGCTAAATTAGCTGGTTACGCTTACAGCTCTGATGCTGCGGTTAGTATGTCTACAGGCGCGGTTGATTTAGGCGAAAAACCATCGGTTGTTTCTGCCATTATTAAATACCACCTTACAGAGCAAATGCGTGATGCAACTATTCATGCAATGGATGTACTTGGCGGTAAGGGCATCATGCTTGGGCCAAATAACTATTTAGGTCGTGGCTATCAAGGTGCACCTATTGCCATTACCGTTGAAGGTGCAAACATCTTGACCCGTAATATGATTATTTATGGTCAAGGTGCAATTCGCTGTCATCCATTTGTACTAACAGAGCTTGGTGCATGTGAAATAGAAGACCGCGAAGAAGCGCTTAATGTATTTGATAAAGCGCTAATGGGCCATATTGGTTTTACTATGTCGAACCTTGTGCGTACTAAGTGGCTTGCACTTACCGGTGCTCGTTTTACAAGTGTGCCGTACAACGACGAAACCGCTGAATTTTACCGTATAGCGTCACGTTTTAGTGCATCACTTGCTCTTATGTCTGACATTAGCATGGCAGTATTTGGTGGCTCACTAAAACGTAAAGAACGTATTTCTGCACGTTTAGGTGACTTACTTAGTTACTTATACTTAGTGTCTGCAACGCTTAAGCGTTACAACGACGAAGGCCGTAAGAAAGAAGATTTTGCTCTAGTAAAATGGAGTTGCCAAGATCATCTTTACCATTGCCAACGTGCACTTGCTGATTTAATCAATAACATGCCTTCTGCACCACTACGTGGCGTATTAAAAGTATTGTTATTCCCATTTGGTCGCCCAGTACGCAAACCAACGGATCAGCTTGAGCATAAACTTGCTAAGTTACTTCAAGTACCAAGCGAAACACGTAATCGTTTAGCAAGTTACATATACTTAAAAAATGAGCCACTTAACCTTGTAGGTCGTCAAGAGCAAACGCTTAAAGACATCCTTGAGGTTGAACCGTTATTTGACCGTGTATGTAAAGAAAAAGGCCTTAAACTGCCATTTTTCCAGCTGGATAAAGTAGCGCAAATGGGACTAGAAGCTGGCATATTAAGCCAAGCAGAAGCTGATAAACTTGCTGCTGTTGAACAGTCTCGTTTAGATGTTATTAACGTTGATGACTTTGACCCTGCGGACTTACTTGCAGGCAAAGCAGCACGTAATAGCGTTAAAAAAGAAGCTGATGCCGCTTAATTAACTAAGTAAGCATTTGAATATTAAAAGCCAGCGCCTAATGCGCTGGCTTTTTTGTGTGTTTTTTACCAATTAGCTACTGCTTGAACTATAAATCCCACCACCACTTTAAAAAACTTACTTCCCAATCAGTAATAGAGCACATGCTTTGTAACACTTTATTATCTCATCTTTAAGCCCAAAACTTGCGTTTAAAAAACGTACGATCAACACTTGAAAACGCTAACTATATTCCAAGGACTGTATTAATGAATAAAACACTTAATTTTGGCGCACTGGCATGTGCAACCACACTTGCGTTGGCAGGCTGTAGCCAATCAAGCAATACAACTGATATTGGTACTAAATCAACCATAAAAGCACAAACAGCTGAAACATACAGCGCTAAAACTTTCTTTGATACTACATCAATTATGGGCAATAGTTTTGCACCAAGCGGTGATAAAGTTTTAGTAAGTAGCGATGAAAGCGGCATTTATAACCTGTATGAAATTGATATAAATACAGGCGATAAAACTCAACTCACCAATTTTAAAGACAGTACCTACCCTGTACGCTACTTCCCTAATGATGAACGCGCACTATTTACTAAAGATTCTGGCGGTAACGAGCGATACCACATTTATGTAAAACAACTAGATGGCTCAATAAAAGACTTAACACCGGGGGATGAAACACGAGCTAGCTTTGCTGGTTTTACAAAGGACGGCAGCCAATTTTTTATCACAAGTAATCAACGCGACGCCAAATTTATGGATTTATATAGCGTAGATAGTGACAACTATAAAATGTCCTCGGTTTATCAAAATAAGCTCGGATTAGATGTCGGCGCCATTAGTCCTGATGGTCGCTATATCGCTTTATCTAAAAGTAATACCAATAAAGACAGCGATACCTTTATTCTTGATACCTATAAAAAGTCACTCAAACCGCAATTAATTTCAAAGCATGACACACCAGCGCAATATAGCCCTGACACCTTCTCTGTTGACAGCAAATATTTATATTACTCAACAGACGCTAAAGGTGAGTTTTCACAGGTATGGCGTTATGACTTAGCCACCGGTGAACATAGCGCTGCATTAAAAGATGATTGGGATGTGAGTTTTATTTATTTCTCTAAATCAGGCCGTTATCAAGTAAGTGGTGTAAATGCTGACGCGAGCACCAAAGTAACCGTGATCGATACCCAAACAGGCAAAGAAATTGCGATGCCTACATTACCCGCAGGCAACTTGCGCAGCGTTAACTTTTCAAGCGATGAAAAAGCGATGGCGTTTTATCTAAACTCAGATACGTCACCAAGTAATTTATTTGTGTGGCAAGTTGGCAGCAATCAAGCAAAACAGCTTACAAATACACTAAGTAAAGAAATTAACCAAAACGACTTAGTTGAAAGCACAATCGTTCGCTTTAAAAGTTTTGATGGCCTTGAAATACCTGGAGTTTTATACAAACCAAAACAAGCAAGCAGCACAAATAAAGCTCCTGCGCTTATTTGGGTGCACGGCGGACCAGGTGGGCAAAGCCGCACAGGTTATAGTGCTATGCAACAACATTTGGTCAACCATGGTTACGCTATTTTTGCCGTTAATAACCGTGGCAGCTCAGGCTATGGTAAAACCTTTTTTCACTTGGATGACAAAAAGCATGGCACTGATGACTTACAAGATATTGTGTACGGTAAAAAGCATCTTCAAAGCTTAGATTGGGTCGATAGTGACAAAATTGGCATTATGGGCGGGAGTTACGGCGGGTTTATGACTGCTGCTGCACTTGCTTTTGAGCCAGAAGAATTCAAAGTAGGTATTAATATTTTTGGGGTTACTAACTGGGTAAGAACGCTCAACTCTATTCCACCATGGTGGGAGAGTTTTAAAAAAGCCCTATACGATGAGATGGGCGACCCTGCAACAGACGGTGAGCGCCATCGTGCTATATCACCTTTATTTCATGCTAAAAACATTACAAAACCATTAATGGTGATCCAAGGTGCAAACGATCCGCGCGTTTTACAAGTAGAAAGTGATGAACTGGTTGCTGCGGTAAAAGCCAATGGCGTGCCTGTAGAGTATGTATTGTTTGACGATGAAGGTCATGGTTTTAGTAAAAAAGAAAACCGCATTGCGGCCTCAAATGCTTACTTAAACTTTTTAGATACCTATTTAAAATAGCGCGTTAGCCCATACAAGTATGGGCTACATTTAAGATAAAGGCTGTGTGCTTATTCGCATGCAGCTTTTTATGGGTGACGCGTTAATTTTGGTTCAAATACCGCCAGTGCTAAACCAAACACAACTGCAAATAGTCCAATAAATTCAAGCCAGCTATTACCTGCATGTGAGATGAAGCGTGGGATAGCATCTGTTGTATAAACACGTTTACCACCAGTCACTTCTTCAACAAATGATTCGCCAATATACTCATCCATTAATTTTAAAAGCTCAACACGCCTAGCAAGCATCTCTTTAAGTTTTTCTGCACGCTTTTCAGCACTGGGATCAATTATATAATTTTTCCAATGATTGAAAACATTGAGTGGTTCATCAGCTTTAATAATTCCAATAGAGCGGTACTCATAAAAGCGTTCATTAAACACATAGTTTTTATGACCTGCATAAAACAACGCACAGCCAAACGATATTAAAAACATAGCACAATAAATAAACTTACGTTGTTTAACCGCAGTATTAATAGCTTGGCTTTTAATCCACTGCTCCACATCTGGTATTTGAATTAACCTTACTTTGTCATCACTGGTCATAAGCGGTTTCATAAATTCATCAATAGAGATATTTAATGCCAAAAGCAAAGATCTGAAAATGTCGTTAGAAGGAATTGATTTATCATTTTCTAGTTTTGATAAGTAACTTTGTTCTATACCCACTTGCTCTGCAAATTCAGGTTGGCTCAATTTTTTATTATTTCTCAGCTGCTTTAGTTGTTGGCCTAATGTGCTCATTTTAGTGCTTCCTTTTTTAAAGTGAGACTAGATTCTTGGCTATTCATGCAGATATAAAAAGCTGAATATTAAAGAATAGGCAGGAATATTAGCAGGTTAGCATTAATACCAAACTGCATAAATATTTTATCAATTTAACGAATTAAATTGCACTATAACGTCGTTAAAAATTTTTTATTTAGAACAACTAGATACAAAAATTTTTGCCTAGCTCTAGCGTAATTTTCTTAACGTTAAATAGACCCCATATATAAGCAGATTGGTATAAGTAGTCGATTTTTAAGCTGATAGCTGATAGCTGATAGCTGATAGCTGATAGCTGATAGCTGATAGCTGATAGCTGATAGCTGATAGCTGATAGCTGATAGCTGATAGCTGATAGCCAAAGAATGTTTT
Organism: Pseudoalteromonas sp. TP27; assembly: GCF_056470645.1. NCBI lineage: Bacteria > Pseudomonadati > Pseudomonadota > Gammaproteobacteria > Alteromonadales > Pseudoalteromonadaceae > Pseudoalteromonas > Pseudoalteromonas sp. TP27. The sequence continues at coordinate 45,645 of NZ_JARDAK010000009.1, forward strand.
ATTGAATTATTTAATCAAGGATTTTTATAAACTTGTTATTGAGGAAATAACAAGTGGCGGAGTGGACGGGACTCGAACCCGCGACCCCCGGCGTGACAGGCCGGTATTCTAACCAACTGAACTACCACTCCGCAGTGGTATGTGCATGGGGTAATGCACTTACTAATTTTAATCATGATATCAAATGGCGGAGTGGACGGGACTCGAACCCGCGACCCCCGGCGTGACAGGCCGGTATTCTAACCAACTGAACTACCACTCCGCAGAGATATCATTATACTTGTTATTACTTAATTTGTTGGCGGAGTGGACGGGACTCGAACCCGCGACCCCCGGCGTGACAGGCCGGTATTCTAACCAACTGAACTACCACTCCAGCATACAAATTTTGTAATATAACATTGTTTAAATAGTTGGCGGAGTGGACGGGACTCGAACCCGCGACCCCCGGCGTGACAGGCCGGTATTCTAACCAACTGAACTACCACTCCAGCGCGTATTTAAACTGTTATTTTTCTTATTGGCGGAGTGGACGGGACTCGAACCCGCGACCCCCGGCGTGACAGGCCGGTATTCTAACCAACTGAACTACCACTCCATAATAAGAATATGTTTTACAACCATACGTTGTGTAAGTGTTGGCGGAGTGGACGGGACTCGAACCCGCGACCCCCGGCGTGACAGGCCGGTATTCTAACCAACTGAACTACCACTCCAGCTTTTACTTACAAGTTTTACGAAAATGGCGGAGTGGACGGGACTCGAACCCGCGACCCCCGGCGTGACAGGCCGGTATTCTAACCAACTGAACTACCACTCCATATTTTCGTTGCTGTTTAGGTCTCCCTGACAGCGGCGTGAATAATACGAACCAACCCCTATTTCGTCAAGGGCTTTTTTGTTTTTTTATAGGTTTTTTAGTCATCTGTCATCGAAAGGTTTAAAATTTCACCTGATCTGTCATTTTTTGAGCCATTTTTACCGACTTGATTTTTTTCTGTGTCGGCAACATCAGCCTCACTTGTTTTCTTTTTCTTTAAAAAAGGTAGCTTCACTTTAAATTTAATCGGTTTTTTCTGCACAAAAATACGAATTGCTAACCAACCTAGTAATAAAATGAGCGTATTACAGCCTGCAATTAAACTAATAATTGTAGATGTGGCCATTTTTTCTTCAACAGGTTCACTCTCAATCATTTTATCTGGCGTAATAACTGTAGCAGAAGCTATTTCAGGTAAAACCTCAATCGAATGTGCAACCTCAAATCTGTACGTGGGTAGCGTTGCCATAAATTCACGACCATTAACATTAGTGCCAAAAACAGATAATTCGATACTATATCTACCCCAGCCATAATTTTTAATCTCAAGTTGGCGGGATGCATCCGCTAACGCATTAATTGTAAACATTTGTTCTTCATTATTTGGATAGTAAATTTTACCCTGAATAATGACTGTTTCAGATTTTACTATCTCATCGTCTATATTAATAATTAAATGATGATCACTAACATTTTCATCCGCTAGAGTAATTGCATAGCTAAAAGGAGGTTCATGTACCAATACTTTATCTTGAACTACTCTACGCTTTAATAATGGTGTAGAAATATAAAGCCTAGAAGCCCATTCACCAGCAGGGAAATCCAATGTGAACTCACCTGTAAAAACGCCATCCTTCGGGTGCTCGTCAAATCCGCGTCCGTCATCTATAAATTCAGCAACTTTTTGACCTCCTGCACCAAAATTCTCAAAACTATCGTTATTAGTACTCACAAAATCTACATTGAGCTTTACAACGTCTCTAAATAAGTTTTCGTCGATTGGTTCTCCATCATTGAGTATTTTCCCGGTGATTTTTATTGTCTCTCCTTTAAACAACATAGGTGGAAGAGGTTCTGCAGCAAGAGAGATTTCTCCTAATACAACTATTCTGCTGTCGGGTAAAATACTGCCTATTACTTGCCAAGGACCAGGTGTAGGCTTTTTAATGGTTATTAAATCGTAATTGAGTTCATCAAACCATTCAATATTTGGGTTATAAGCAGCATCCCTAGTGAAGTACTTACTTCCATCCGGTCTAACTAAAATAACAGATGACGCTCCTGGTTTTCTAAAGAAGAGCAGCGTTATTTCATCAATGTCGCTATCTATACGAAAACGATTATCAAGTAAAGGGATCTCATTTTGATGTCCATCCCGTTTGAGCACTTCTACTTGTTTTACGCCATATGCATTGCCAGTAAATAAACTAGCTGCACATAACGCTATTACAAAATACATCGTTTTCATTAAATCGCCTTATTCAGCGCGCCATATACATTGGCCGCCTTCTTTGTTTACAAGATCTAACCGTGCTTCGTGTGCGCTTTGCTCAGCGTCGCTTGCTCGCAGAACAACTAATTGGGCTCTATCACTATTTAAACGCTTTATACCGCCTTTCTGTTGCTCGCTGCCGTCATCTTTGTTTTGATTCAAATTCAGCTTTGTTTGACCGCCCGTCATGGCAAGGTAAACATCGGCTAAAATTTCAGAATCCAGTAGCGCGCCGTGAAGCGTTCGTTTACCGTTATCTACATCGTAACGACGACATAATGCATCAAGATTGTTCTTTTGACCTGGATGCAAGTCACGCGCCATTTTAAGCGTGTCGAGAACTTGACAAAAAGTATCTGTTTTAGGGAAGCCCTGATTAAGTAGCGCAAATTCGTTATCCATATGGCCAATATCGAACGGCGCGTTATGAATAACTAATTCTGCCCCTTCAATATAGTCGAAGAACTCTTGGGCAATTTGATGAAACAACGGTTTATCACGTAAAAACTCATTAGTGATACCGTGAACGTCTATTGCTTCTTCTTCGCTTGGGCGTTGTGGGTTTATATAAACGTGAAAGTTATTGCCTGTTAAACGGCGATTTACTAACTCCACACAACCAATTTCTATAATGCGGTGCCCTTGTTTAGGGTCGATGCCGGTGGTTTCTGTATCTAAAACTATTTGTCTACGTGCCATATCGAATTTAGCCTGATTCTGGTATCTTTCTATAATCACTTTATTGTACATAAGATCAAGGTAAAACAGTGCAAAAAACCGTAGAGATTTACACCGATGGCTCATGTTTAGGTAATCCAGGCCCCGGCGGTTATGGTATTTTTATGATTTATAACGGCCACGAAAAAGAAATGAGCCAAGGTTATAAACTCACAACGAATAACCGAATGGAAATGCTCGCGGCTATTGTAGCCCTAGAATCACTCACTCGAGAATGCGAAGTAAACCTAACAACCGACAGCCAATATGTTAAGCAAGGTATTGAATCGTGGATCACTAACTGGAAAAAACGTGGCTGGTTAACATCAGCTAAAAAGCCGGTTAAAAACGTCGATTTATGGAAACGCCTAGATAAAGCCTGTAGCGAGCACAAGGTGACCTGGAAATGGGTTAAAGGGCATAGCGGCCATAAGTACAACGAAATAGTTGACGATTTAGCACGCGATGCCGCTGGCAGTAAAGATTTACTAGAAGATGTAGGCTATCAGCCTTAACGATTATTTTCTTGGTCGCACGTTTTGTAATGCTGCTTAGAGGTTTGTCTAAGCCCTGCCCCTTTTACTGGTGCAAACTGCGGCCTTGCATGCCACTTAGGTTTTATTGGCGTAAGTGGTGCAACCCTTTTTCGTGCCACCAGCATATAAACACTGCCCATCGGTTTTAAATACTGCTTAGCAAAGGTACGCCAAAACTCAAACCTTGATAGCCTATTACCTCTTGCTAATGATGAATAAATAAAACGTTCATCACTTACAATTTCAAAACCCAATAAATTTAGCCAGTCTTTAACTCGTGCGGGTGTAAAAAAGCGCCCTGTCCACGGTAATTTCTGACCACTAAAAGGCAACATTTGTGCAAGTCCGCACAAACTAAACGGATTAAAGCCAGTCACTACTATATAACCACCCGGAATAAGCGTGCGATGCGCTTCGCGTAAAATATGGTGTGGGTCTGAGTGATACTCTAAACAGTGGCTTAGTATGCAGGCATCAATACTGTGCTCGTAAAATGGCAATTCGTCTATGTCAGCCACTACGCCTGTATAAGGCCCAGGCTCTGCAACACACACTTGATGTTTAATCGTACTTATACTTGTGTTTAATTCGCCACTTAAATTACCCAATTTAAGCATATGATAGCCAAACATACGCGGCAGCCATTGCTCCATCTTTCGTTCGATGTCTGTACGCAAATAATCCCCATGAGGAAACTGCTGCCACGACAGTGGTTTGGGTCCTTCTTGAAAACTAAGGGCTGGTTTCATTTTTTGAGCTCGTTATACTATGTGTTAACTGTCACTTTATAGAGCAATTTACCATGGTGCAAGTCAAAGCAATTAAAGCCTTTTCTGATAATTACATTTGGTGTTTAACTACCGATAACAGTAACCAAGCATGGGTAGTCGATCCTGGCCAAGCACAGAACGTATTAGCGCATTTAGCTGAGCATAACCTAACGCTCGGTGGTATTTTAATTACGCATCATCACTACGATCATACCGATGGCGTAGCTGCATTAGTTGACGCTTATCCAAATATATCGGTTTATGGCCCTGCTAATAGCCCATTTAAAGGTATCACTCATTCACTTACTGATGGTCAGAGCATTAACGTACTTAATGTTAACTTTACTATTTTAGCAACTCCTGGGCACACGCTTGATCATATTTGTTATACAAATGATGAACTTGCTTTTACAGGCGATACATTGTTTAGCGGTGGGTGTGGGCGCTTATTTGAAGGCACACCGGAGCAAATGTGGAAATCGTTTAATAAACTAAGAGAGCTTCCTACAAGCTGTAGTGTGTATTGCACTCACGAATACACACAAGCTAACCTTGCTTTTGCAAAAGCAGTTGAACCACGTAACCCTGAGTTACTCGCGTACAGTAAAAAAGTAGATGAATTACGCAGTAATGATCAAATCTCATTACCTACCTCTATTGGACAAGAGCTAAAAATAAATCCATTTATGCGTAGCGACTTGCCAACCATTACAGAACTTGTTCCGGAGAGATTTATCTCGGTTACAAAAAACAATGAACCTTGGGGAAACTTTGCTAGTCTGAGACAGTTCAAAGACAATTTTTAAGACATAGGTTTAAAAATCAATTAGAATCATTAACTTAAATTAAAGTGATGATTCTATCCTTGCGTTTAAAAAAGTCATTAAGTGGCAATGTTAACTCATAACAGGTAGTATTCGCCGAGTTTTTTACCCGATGTATTGGTATTTATGAATAAATCTTCCCTATTAGTAGCCTTGGCGTTAACGCTAAGTGGTTGTCAAACTGTGACAACTCTAGACTCAGATTCTCAAGTCGCCTCGCAAGCAAATCAACAACTCGAAGGCGCAAGTCCAAACGACATTAACAATGCATTGATGGTAAACGCAAAATATCAACAAGTTGACCCTGACGAGCAAGAAGCCCCTGTATTTGATGATGTATGGGAGCGAATTCGCTACCAACTTTCTATCGAAATACCACAAAACCGCCCTGTTGTTACCGAGCGTAATTATTACGCTCGCCACCAAAGTTACTTAGATCGCATTTCTAAACGTGCAGAACCTTACTTACACTTTATTGTTGAAGAAGTAGAAAAACGCGAAATGCCAATAGAAATTGCCCTACTCCCTATTGTAGAAAGTGCATTTGACCCATTTGGTTATTCTAATCGCAGCGCATCGGGGATTTGGCAGTTTATGCCTGCAACCGGTGAGCGATTCGATTTAAAACAAAACTGGTGGTACGACGGTCGTCGCGACATAGTGCAGTCGACTCGTGCAGCACTTGATTACTTGTCGTATTTACATAAAACACTTGACGGCGATTGGCTAAATGCAATTGCGGCTTACAACTCAGGTGAAGGGCGTTTAATGCGCGCGATTAAAAATAATCGTAAAAAGCATTTACCTACCGATTTTTGGTCTCTTGATTTACCAAGTGAAACAACAGCCTACGTACCAAAGTTATTAGCGCTAGCCGATTTATTAAAACGCTCAGATGATTTTAACGTTACTTGGCAACCAGTAATTAATGCACAAGTGGTTGAAGTGGTTGATGTAGGCTCTCAAATAGATTTAGCACTTGCTGCTGATATGGCTGATATGACGCTTACTGAGCTATACAGATTAAACCCTGGTTTTAACCGCTGGGCAACTGATCCTAATGGACCACACTCTTTATTATTGCCTGTTGATAAAGCAGAGCAATTTAGCCAAAAACTAGCAAACACCGATGTTAAAAACAGATTACGCTGGCAACGTTATATTGTGGCTCGAGGCGACAGCTTATCAGTAATTGCCAAAAAGTTTACAACTAGCTCAAGTGCAATCCGATCGCTTAATAAACTCAAATCAAATACGATTAAAGTAGGCCAAGAACTATTAGTCCCCCTTACTGATGGCGCTATAAATAGTGAACATTTACCAAAGCAGATGCGTTTAGCTGCTAATAAAGCAACTCGCACAAAGCTTTCGCACACAGTTAAAAGTGGCGACACGTTATGGGACATTAGCCGCGAATATGACGTAACTATGGATGAGTTAGCTAAATGGAATAAACTAAAGAAAAACTCTGTACTGCGCCTAAATCAAAAACTAACGGTTTATAAGTCGGCCAATAAACCACAAGTGACGGCAAGTACCAACCGTACTATTACGTATAAAGTACGCCGAGGTGATTCACTAGCACGTATTGCGTCTAAGTTTAATCTGAGCGTTAACGAAATTATTAAGTGGAATAATTTAGCAGGTCAAAAATACTTACAACCTGGTCAAAAGCTAAAGCTTAAAGTAGATGTTAGAAGTAGTTAATTTATAAAGCTATATTAAAAGTAAAAAAGCAAAAAGGAGCGCATGCGCTCCTTTTTTAATACCTTAAAGTTAAGGATTAAGCAGGTAGTTTTTCTAGCCATACTTTTAACCAAGGCTCGGTTACTGGCCATGGTTCAAAATCTTCACATGCATCTATTTCTAGGCGGTTGCCCACAGGCTTTGCTTGTAAATCGCGTAGTAACTCGTCAAAGCTACGTCCTGCGCCACAAAAAGTATCGCCGTAACATCTGTCACCCATTGCAATTACACCAAATGGTTTATCTGTAAGCATTGGGAAAGTGCTGTTCATAGCAAAGTACAATCCAGCCAAATTGCTTGGTACATCACCTTGGCCTGTTGTGGAGGTAACGATTAAAATATGCGATGCATTTTTTATATCATCAAGCGATGCTTCAGTAATTACTGTTGCAGTATGACCCGCTTGCTCAATTGTGCTTGCAACTTCATCGCTTAAACGCTCTGCACCGCCATTAACGCTGCCTACAAAAATACTAATATGTGCCATTAATAATCCTTTTCTTGCTCTGGCCAACCTAGCTGCTTACATATTTTAAGCATGTCTTCACCTAGTGGCGCTTTAATTGTTATTGATTCATTACTATAAGGGTGCACAAAACTAAGCTCTGTTGCAAATAACATTAAGCGTCTTAGTTCAAAATGATCTCTAAAAAATTGATTGTGCTGGTTATCACCGTGATTTACATCACCAATAATAGGCAGTGATAAGTGCTTTAAATGCCTGCGAATTTGATGCTTGCGCCCCGTTTTTGGAAAGCACTCAACTAACGAGTAACGCACTGTTGGGTACTTACCTATAGGAATAGGTAATGCAGCTTGGTGCAGGCAATTAAACTGTGTTTGCGCTTCTTGCGGTGCTTTATCTTGATCTGCAAATTTATCTGCTATTTTATCAAGCTCTTCTTTAAGCGGTTTATCTAAAAACACTGACTCTGGCGCAAAACCACGCACTAAGGCCAAATAGCGCTTAGCGATGGTGCCTTCAATAAATAGCTGGTTCATATCGCGAGCGGCCTCTGAGCTCAGTGCAAACAGCAATACGCCCGACGTAGGTCTATCGAGCCTATGCACTGGAAATACATGCTGGCCTAGTTGGTCGCGCAACATTTGCATAGCAAACTGGGTTTCGTGTTTATCTAAAAACGAGCGATGCACTAATAAACCTGAAGGCTTATTTATAGCCACATAGTTTTCATCTTGATACAAAATAGTCAGCTCGCCATATTCAATAGGCGCTGGGCGCTCACTCATTTGGTTCTCCTAAAAAGGTATCAAGGGCTGTTAGTAATTCAATAATTTCAGCACTTCCTGCTTTGTTAACAAGCGTCATTTGCGCCATAGGCGCAATAGCAAAGTTACGTGGCAATGGTTGCTTATTCGTTATTAACTGCTGTATTTTTTCAATAAATACAAATTGTAACCATTGCTCAAACGCCATTGTGTCGTGACAAAAAGGTGTGCTTGAAAGCAGTGCTTCAGCGTCTACTGGCTCATTTTGCCAAAGCGCGTGTTTTTGTAAAAGTGCCGTTAGCTGCACTAAATAAGTTTGGGTTTGCTGGTACATAACCACCCTCTTTTATATATGTAATGCAATTATACCCTGTTCCCTCATAAGCGGCTATGACGTATAATTGACGTAATTTTGCAGTAAAAACAGTTGAGAAAACAATGAGCGAACACATAGCTACATTAGGTCAGCTTTTAGATGGTGCGGGTACTCAGTGGCGTGCTTTTGATATTGGCAGGCACATAACAAAGCTTGATAAAAAACAATTTTTAGCTATTGAGCAAGCTCAAGTGCCTTACCCTTACCCACTTGCAGGGCATGCTTGGCTGGCTATTCAATTTTGGGATACTAAGGCCAGTAAAGAACCTTATGTATGGTTTTTAAAGTTTCCGCTTGATGAACAAAGTATACTAGTAAGTGCAAGTCGCGATCATTTTGCTGATATGATTATTCAAGCGCTAGGTACTGAAATCACAGGTGAGCAAGCCGATGGCAAGCTTGATAATAATCCCTATGTTTTTACGCCAAACGCAAATAAATTAGCGACATTTAACGCTCAAGTAAAAGTACTACTAAAACAACCCGCATCACAGTATTACGAGCATGCTCAGCTTTACTTTAGCGGTAAAATTGGTTTTGATAATTGGCAAAGTGTTGCACTACAGGGTATTGCCGATTTTGCACTACGCTTAGACAACGATACAAACTTAAGTAATCTGCAAAAAGCATGGGCGCATTTACCCATTGAAGTACTGCAACCACTCAGCGCTATGCTTGAACACGTTGAAATACCAACATCAATGAGTGAATTACTTGTTGATTACACGCAGGCTGCAATTAGTAACAACGACACAGTGGCTATAACAGCAGCACTAAGATCTGCATCAAAAGGTCAAGCTCAAGGACTATGCGCTCAATTAGTTGATACTGTATTAAGCTCACCATTGGGACAAGATTCTGATGTATTATTAACAATAGCTGGGCGGTGTTTTAAGCAATTAGAAAACCCTGAACGCTTACATGTATTTATGGATAATTGCGCGCACCATCAAAAAATTGATGAGTTGTTTCCAAGTATTTTTGCTGACTTAGTTGCAATACCGACTATTCGCCCGCATTTATTAGGCTTATTACGTAAAGAAAATCGTAGCGAAACCCTCGCGCGTGCAATTGGAAGGTTATTCTCTTAAATGGCAAGTTTATGGACGTTCATACTTATTGGTAGTGTAATTTACTTATTTTGGCTTAATCGAAAGGTTGCTGAAGCGGCGAATGTACATGCTAAACGCCAAAGTGAGCAGTTACAGGTGCAGTTGATGAGCGTTGCATGTGCTAAACGCCGCTTTGGTTTTTTAAAGAGCGGCAAGCCAGGCATCAAAAGCGAATTTATATTTGAGTTTTCAAGCGATGGTGAAAATGCTTATCAAGGTGTGTTAATTATGGAAAATGAGTTTTTGAAAAGTGTGGTTGTTCCGCCGCATAAAATATAAAGCTTATACCTTAAGGGAGTTTGTTTTGATTTAGTAAAAATTAATTCAATACAAAAAACTAAGGCGTAACTAAAGTTACGCCCCAATTGGACTGCATCCTGCTAGATATCCATTATCTTAAATCCGTATTATCATCCCCTGAACGAGTAAACAACCTTGTTTACCCTCACATTGCATCCTGCAATATCCATGGCCACCTTGGCAAACCCACGAAATCTATCGTTTGGCTACATACCGTAGCATCATCCCTGGTAATCCTTTTAAGTAGCTCCTGCCACTTTTGCATCCTGCAATGTCCACTTGCCATCTTGGCCGTCCTACGTAAACTAACGCTCCTGCTACTTCCTGTAGCGTCATCCGTGATTATCCTAAAGTAACTCCTAGCTACTAAGTGCTTCATGCACTTCCTTATTCTTCCTTGTATCCTTTTTTACTTGTCCTTTATGCTTCCTGCTAGCGTCTGCTATGTTGCCTATTCCATATCCTTGGCAGTAACTCAATCATTGAGCTATGTCGTCTTGACAAAGTGAAGTTTAAAGCAATTGGGGGGGAGTAATAGGACTTAACATTAAATAAATAAACGTCACAAAAATGAAATTCAAAAATAAACAATAAATAACAATAACTTAAACTTAAAAAGGCTACTTATCAGTAGCCTTTAACTGACAATGCTCACGGCAATGTAAGATATATCTCACGGTCTTATGTCCGTTTGGGCGCATTGGCTTACAGCATAATTTTAAATAGTTGGCTCAATTATTGATTTAAACAGTAACTCGCCCTCTACTTGATTAAAAGTAAGGTGTTTAAATGACTCAAACTTTTCAGTTTTAAAAAACTCAGTGTGTTCTTTTCGCGTTACAAATACAGCCATCCCCGTTGACTCCGCATTACATTTAACTAAATCATTAAGCCCCCTTAATAAGTAACGACCAAACCCTTGTCCATGAAAATGCGGATCTACGGCAATAAAAGCTAAAAAGTAGTAATTGCCTTTCTCTTTAAGGGCATCTCTAATTGTTTGTTCTTTGTCTATTAACTGATTCGTTTGTAAGTAGCCCGCACTCAGCATCAATTTTAAACGCCAGTGCCAATAACGCTGCGCTTGAAGCTGACTATTAGATTCAAATACACAGGCTACTGCTTTTAATTTATCGTTACGGTATAAACCAATTAATGGCTGTTTTTCTTGCCAAAAGCTACTAAGTTCTTCGCGAATTAATGATCGTAATTTTTTTTCGTAAACTGATTTATTTTCGTCATTGTAGCTAAGCATTTTTTGTAATACAGGATCGTCATGATAAGCCTGATAAATTAGGCTCGCTGCAGTGCTAATATCTTCTGCGGCTAAATACTGTACGCTGAACGTATCAGCAGGCGTGGTTACACTCATTGTATTTCCTTGATTATTTTGGCTATAGACTGGGTTAACTATATACCTAAAATTATTAACCGTAAATTCAGCGAGAGTTTAACTAGCTAGGAGTAGAGTTAATCTCTAGTATGGGCTTTTAATCATTTAAGGAGCAATATCATGGATACGACTAAACACGACATCAATACACTATTTGCACAACTTGGATTACCTAATTCTGATGAACAAATAGATGCATTCATTGCCTCACATGAATTAGAAGACACAACACTACTCCAAGAAGCCCCTTTTTGGGATGAAGCGCAACAGCACTTTTTAGCTGAATCGCTTGCACAGGATGGTGATTGGAGTGAAGTAATTGACGAATTAGATGTACGCCTTCGTCAAAGTAAGTAACTTTATTTAATGTACCCTCCCTTATTTATTGCTAACATAGCATCTGCGCAGCATTTATATGCTGCGCAGTTATTTTATTAAAGAGTTATATATCTAATGAATTCAGTTGTATTTGATGCAATTAAAGTCCTTCTTGATGAAGGCAAAACCCCTACTGTAGCACTAACTAAAAGCCGTTTGGCACAACCGGTTCCTATGCCGATGATTATTGCAGCAGTAAGCCAATATAAAAATAATCCTGATTCAATTAATAACTTCATGAGAAACCCACAGCAGTCAGATAATACTGAGCTTAAAACGAGTCAATTAGATAGGATTGAGCAAAAGCTCGATAAACTTCTTGCGCTGCTAGAACAAAAATAATTTGAGACTATAAATGTTCGTTGTTGATTTAACTTTTGATTGCTACCAAGACACCACCTTAGAACAAGCCGAACAGGCAATAAACCGCTTAGTAAATGCACTGCGTTTTAATGGTCAAATAATGGGTGAAGAATTTCCAACCGTTTTAAAAGATGGCTTTTTTATTACCCGTGTTATGTGCCCGACCGAAGATGCAATGCACCCGCTAAATAACAGCCCGTTTGTTAAGCACAGTATCGAAAAGTTACATAGTGCTGGATTACTTGCGCCAAAAGTAAAAGTGATTGGACAAGATATACATTCCAACGGGGCTGATTGCTGTAAAGAGCCATCGAGTTATATTTTATACACAACCTATGTGCATACGTGTAGCCCGCTTTATTGTGGTGATGACTTTTTGCCTGTGCCGCTATTTCGTATTCCGGCAATTGCTAATGGTGACTACAAAACACTGATTAAATGGCAAGAAGATTGGCAAGCCTGCGATCAAATTCAAATTAACGGCGCAACCCGTTGTGAGTTTCCGGCACTTGAAGAAATATCGAGTATTAAAAGCGATTTATATAGACGCGGAAAAGACATAACAAAGCGAATTAGTTTTTTAACCAAAAAACCAACTTACTATTACTTATACCGTGTGGGCGGCGTAGATAAAGCGTCTGAGCTTGAGCGAAAATGCCCTAGCTGCAATGGCGATTGGAAATTACCTGAATCGTGGTTTGGGTTATTCGACTTTAGATGTGAGCCATGTGGCTTAGTGTCTAATATATCGTGGGATTTTCAGTAACTACTTTAATAAGTGCTTAAAATCAGCTTAGTGATAACGCTAAGCTGATTTATTAAATACGTTTTAAACCTCTAATGCCTTTAAAAAAGCATTAATATTGGGAGCAAGTACATGGTGTGTGTTTTTGCCTACGTGCTCTAAACACACTTCTCCAGAGTGCACCAATACACTTACTAGTAAATCATCTTGATCTGTTAACCCAATAAATACCGTTTCTGGCTGCTTGAGCTTGCGTTTCATTAAAACGTGACCCGTTATATTTTGCTGCAGCATGTCAAAGTCGTCACTATTCCACGCCTGTAGTAATTCAACTTGATGCCCATCAATCACAGCTAAAATACTTCCACCGTACATATGCCCATATAACTCGCTAAGCTCTTTTGGAAATTCAAGCTCAAGTGCATTGGCTAAATCACTCAGTGAGCCTGCTGGTTGCTGATGCGCCCCCTGCCATTGAATGTTTCCTTGCTCGTCAACCTCGCCAACTTCTGATGGGCTTGGCCATTGCTCATCGTGCGCTATAAGTGGGTACTTTGCGGTATTTTTAAGGGTCTTTTCGCTAAATTTTTGATGAAGTTGTTCTATAAGCAATGCAACAGACATACTGTGAAACTCATTTAAATTAGATATAATGTCCCTATTGTAACTATTTAAGAGCAAACATGACAGATTACAGCAATTCTCCAGACCTTAAAGGTAGCGTATTAGGCCAATCTACTGAGTATGTAGATGTGTACACGCCAAGCTTGCTTTTCCCTATTGCGCGCAAACTAAATCGTGATGCTTTAAATATTGACGAAGCAGAGCTGCCATTTAAAGGCCAAGACATTTGGACAGGTTACGAGCTTTCATGGCTAAATACTAAAGGTAAGCCGCAAGTTGCCGTGGCCTTATTTACCTTTGAATGCCAAAGCAGCCATATTATTGAGTCAAAGTCGTTTAAACTTTATTTAAATAGTTTTAACCAAACCCGATTTGAAAGCATTGATGTAGTAAAGCAGCATCTAATTGATGATTTATCAAACGCGGTTAACAGCCCTGTCAAAGTGACTTTATATAATCCTGATGATTATAATTGCTTACCGTGTACACCGCTGCCAGGCGAATGTATTGATGATTTAGATATTGAGATTAATAATTACGATATTGATGCTAATTCACTTAAAGCAAAAAGCGATGAAGTAATGACTGAAACGCTCTATAGCCATTTACTTAAATCAAACTGTTTAATTACCTCCCAGCCTGACTGGGCAAGTGTAATTATACGGTACACTGGCGAGCAAATATGTCGCGAGTCGTTACTGCGTTATTTAATTTCGTTCAGAACGCATAACGAATTTCATGAGCAATGTGTTGAGCGTATTTATAGCGATTTAACAACGCAACTTAATATTAAAGAGTTAGAGGTTTACGCGCGTTATACTCGTCGCGGTGGGCTTGATATAAACCCGTATCGCTCTACTCATTATAACGATACGCCATTTGCAGTTAAAATTAATCGTCAGTAGGTTATTTTAAACTTGTATATGAGTATTGAAAAAGGAGCCTAGGCTCCTTTTCTATTTGTATATTTAATTAATACCAATTCCATTAAGTATGTGATTTAAATTTTACGCCGAAAAAACAATTCAGTTCTAGGCGTAAATTGATGTAAATGGTTGTTCCCTTTGCGAAATTTACAACAAAGAAATGGGTTGTTTTAACAAGTAAAATAGATCAGCTATTTATTGGAATTGGTATAACTTCGCGCTTAGTGGGTATGGGCATACCACACACATCAACGTAGTTATGTGCTTTAACAAACCATGGTTCAACACGGTTTTTACGAGCATTGATTAAGTTTTTAAACACCGGTGAATTTGTTTTCATCACTTTAAATATACTTCTATCGCTTTGTACATCGCCAAGGACCTGTATATTGGTAATTGGGTTAAATGCCTTACCTTCAGTTGGCGTACGCGCTAAACGGTTAAAATGCTCTATACCCTCTAACACTCGACCAAACACCGTAATGTTTTTATCAAGGTAGCGCGGGCCCTGCCCTATCGTTACAAAAAACTCCGTGCTCGCACTATTTATATCGTTATCGCGCGCCATTGCAAACACGCCACTACAATGCACTTGCCATGTCTGCGTATGTGCTGAGTTTTGAGCTACTGCAAAGCCGTTTAAAAAGCCGGTAACTGGCGCATATCCGTCACCATTTAACTCAGTAATAAAAAGGGGTTTGTTTGTTGTTAAATAAAACTCAGCTGGAACTGTTTTATCTGCCGTTTTAATTAACTTTTTACCCGAGCTGTCGCCGCCTTGAGCTACAAAACCTTCAACAAACCGATAAATGCCAGTATTTTTATAAAACCCTTCTCGCGCTAACTTTTTAATGTTTTGAACGTGCTTTGGAGCAAGCAGTTCATTAAGCTCAATATAGGCATTACCCGTTGGCAACGTTATCTTTAAAATATTTTGAGCGTTCACTACTCGCCAATCATTATCTGTTGCACTGGCAATCACTTCACTAGCGCTCAATAAAGGTAACTCTTGATTAGTAACATCATTGCTGAGTTGCTGAGCACACCCGCTTAATAAAACACTAAGCAGAGCTGGCAATATAATTTTTTTCATCGCTTATATCCTTATAATTATTATAGTTTTGGTCTTGGTTATTCCCAATCAAACTTATATAGCACATCAACATTTTGGTATAGCCCGCTCGTTATCTCTATGTATAACTGTGAAAGTACCTGATAACGCACAGCCACTTCACTGAGCGAATCAAATACACCCACGCTATATTTAACTTGTAAGCTGGGTGCTACGTAACCTGATATTTCTACTTTGGTGCTATCACCACTACCTGATGAGCTTAAACTTACATCTGACAACCCAAAGGTTTCACCTACCTTAGAAACAACCCCTTCGCTGCGGCTAACCCCTTGAGAAAGCAGTAACTGCGTGAGCATAGCATCGCTTGACGAACTTTCTCCATCACCCAAAGGTTGGCCATTAAGTAAATATGCAAGTGCTTGTGCTTGGTCCATCGCAGGCTCAGAAAATATTTTGAGCGTTGGTTGTTCAACATTACCCGTAAGCGTAACCCCTGCAATGACACCATTTGCAGTCGTATCGGGGTTACGTATAGCTTTAATATTTAAAAATGGTTGTTCAATTGAACCGCTAAAACCAACTTGCCCGGTGCTGATCACCAAGTCTTGCCCAAAGGCTAAGTAAGTACCTTCAATTAAGTTAAGCTCACCTGTGGCTATAATTGGCGCGCCCTGACTCATTTTTATCGCTAAATCACCTGCAACCTTTGATTCCAAGCCAAACGATTCTACTTTTACATCGTTTTTAACAATCACTTTTAAATCTATGTCGTAATCAAACGGGACTGTTTCTGTGGCCTCTGTTTTTTGATCAACAATAATTTCATCATCGCTAACTTGCACTGCGCCCTCAGGAAGCTCTTCAATCATTATACGACCGTAAGGCACAACTACCTCACCAGCAAGCTTGAGTGCATTATTAGCCAAGCCTATTTTTAAGTCTGGTGATACTTTAAAAGTAACGCCTTGTTGTGCGCGTACAAAAAACTGCTCGCCAACTACCGCAACATTTACAGCAGGTTGCTCACCTTGCCAATCAACATCACCGGTGAGATTTATTTTACCGCCCTGGTTGTCGATTAAGTTGCCTTTTATTGTGGCTGTTGTTTTATCAAACAATACGTTTATATTTGATTTTTGTAGCGCTATAGGTAATTGCTCGCCCTCTAAACTAATATCGCTAACATTAAGCTCGCCATTTAATAAAGGGTCTTTTAACGTACCAGCTAACGCCACTTTCCCGCTAATATCACCTTTTAACTGCTCAAGGGTTTCAAGAAAAGGTTGTAAGTCTGAAAGGAGTATTTTATCGATATTAATGGTGCCATTAAGCGCTTGCGTATCTTGTATATCATCGATATTAATTTGTGTATTAATTTTGCCTAATACACTTGATTCTAAATTAGCTTCAAGCTTGCCAATTTGAGAATCCGAAAACGCACTAATAGTTAGAGTTTCGATTGGCAATTTAAAACGATCTTCTTCCGAGGTTAGCACTGTTTCTAAGTCGCTAGCATCGATATTTGCGCGTAATGATTTAAGCGCACCGCTTTGCCAATTAAGTGCTACATCGCCAGCTATATTACCGCGAGTACTAATGCTACGAGGTAAAAAATGTTTAAGCTCCTCAAGTGCTAATTTGCTTAGTTTAGCATTTAGCTGACCAAGTTCTTTTGTTTGAGCTAGCGTGTCTATACATAATTCACTTTGCTCAGATGCCCAACAATGCGCGCTTACATTAAAGTCGCTAGTTTGAGTGTTAAACATAATGGCGATATTTTTAGTGTTGCTAAAGCTTAGCTTTTTATCGCCGAGCGTTACATTACTAAGCTCGCCATTCCAAGTGGTATCATTAATTTTGCCACTCACTTCAAGCTCTACACTGCCTTGTTCTGCATCTACTGATGCCGTAAGTTGATGATCTGTTTTGTCGCCGCTAATATCAATTTTAACGCTATTAATTTGCTGTTCGGCCACCAGCGCCGAACCAACACTTACCGATACATCGGTTTGCCAATCGGCAGCGGTGTCTAACTGCCCTTTTACAATAAGCTTATTAATGTTTATTTCATCAAAAATAAAGCGTTCTAGTATTAACGCTAAATCAACTGAAGGCGTTAATCGCTCGCCTCTCACTTTTAAATCTGCAAAGCCATCTGCAGTAAATGGTATATTAGCTTTTTCATCATTTTTTAGCGTTACTTTGCCATCAACCTGCCAAATGTCGTCAACTTGCCCACTTAGCGCTAACTTGTTGGTGCCACTACTTAAATAAAAGCTATCAATGTTCGCTTTTAACGTATTATCGAGCTTAAAGTTTGAGGCAAATTCTAGTGGTACATCGTTAAGCAGCCCGTCTAGCTTTGTATTATTCATTTGTAGCTGCCACGCATCAGCTGCTGCATTAAACGAGCCTTCAAACTGCCCTGAAATATCACTGGTAACAGCGTCAGTTAAATACTGCGCTTTTAAATTAGCAAGCGTCCCATTAAAGTTAGCCTGTATGCCTTTTTGCCAATCAACATCGGCTTTTATAGTTGCACTGCTTTCGTTCGCTTTAATGCTTAGCGCTTGTAAAGTTGCTTTGGTAAGACTGCCTTTTAATTGGGTATTTAAATCAACAGCTGGGTACGCGCCTAATTGACTATTTGCCAGCAGTGTAAGCTGATAGTCGTCGGCATTACCTTTAGCGTTAAGGCTAACATTTTTAACCTTCAGCTCATTACTTTGCGCATCAATAAGCCACTGATTAATTTTGCCATTTAGCTCAAATGGGTAGTTTTTTTGCTTTAAATTTGCAGTTGCAGTTAAATTGAGCGGATATTGCCCCTGCGTTTCTAAATTTAGGTTTAGGTTTGATAAGTCGCCATTCAACTGCAAATTGGCTTGGTGCTCATCACTTTGTAAAACAACATTCCCTTTCACGGGCAAGTTCCCTGCAAGCTCAGCGTTAAGATGCGTATTAAGCTGCCACTGATCATACTTTGCTGAGAATGACTCTAAATTAATAACCGCACCTTCCACACTTAATTGCAGCGAGATGTTTTCAATAACATGCTGGGCTTCGTTTTGCTCAATCGTAATGTTAGCTATTTCAAAGTCTTCAACAACTAAATCAAGTGGCGAAGTAAATTCTATATTAGGCAATGCTGGTAGGTGCGTTAAAGGCGCTTGAGTATTTTGCGCCGTTTGTGTTTTCGCATCTTGCTCTTTTAAGGCAACAAGTATACTGGGAATATTCAGGCTTTTAACCGTCAGCTTTGAACCCTCTGCTTTTGCTGAGAGTTTAAAGTTATCCACACTTACGTTTGCACTTGGATGCTCTAAAGTAAATTTATTTATCGCAATGTTTTTTACAGCAATATTAAAAGGTAAGCTGATTTTTTCAAGCGGCTCTGCCGCGGCTTCTTCTTGTGACTCTACAGTTTTTGGTAATGTTAAATTTATAGATTTAGCACTTAAGTTATCTATACAAATTCCATCGCACTGCCACCAAAACAAATCAATTTTCAATTGTTGTGCATTAAAATCCAACCCATTGTTAGTAAAGCGCACATTAAAGGCGTCATTATAAATAAAGCGGCCATCTTTAATTTCAATATGTAGTCCATCTACCGCTTTGTTTGCACCATAAGCAATAAATTGATTACCGGGTGCGGTAAATAACAAACAAAATAGTGCAACAACTAACGTGACAAAAATAGCACTTACGGCGGCTGTTATCTTTTTTAATACTGACATTAAATTTCTGGCCCTATGGTAATACTTAAACGTGTGCTTTTACTTTCTTTTGTTAATCCCCAAGCGTGGTCTATGCGCACTGGGCCAACGGGTGTTAAATAACGAAAACCAAAACCAGCGCCTACTTCAAAATCATCAGAAAAGTCATTAGTCGCAGTACCACCATCAACAAATAAAGCTGCTCGCCAGTTTTTAGCAAACTGGTAGTTATATTCCATCGTGCCCGATAGTAAATACTTACCACCTATTAGCTCGCCGTCGTCGTTCTCGGGCGATATTGATTGGTACGCAAAACCACGAACACTTTGGTCACCACCTGCGTAAAACCGAAGTGAAAATGGCACGTTATTAATATCATCAACAAGCATTGCTCCCACATTCGCTTTTAAAAACACCAAGTGGCGGTCAAAATAAGTGCGTAGCCATGCATGTTGCATTTGCACTCTAATCAGATTAGTACTCGAAAGCACATCATCTAAGCCAAACTCAGCAGATATAAGCCACTGCTCTCCCCAATAGGGAGTCGTGCCACCTTTTGATTTTTTGCGCGCGTAGCTAATGCCAGGCATTAACATTTCGGTACTTTCTTCTGGCTCATCACCAATACGGTAGGTTTCTCGGTCGCGGCGTAAAAATGCAGTACGCACCCATTTATTTTCGGTTAACCATTGGCGCTGAATTTGCCCTGTTAATATTTCACTGTAAGTGTCGTTTGTGAGCTCATCTTCTAATTTATAACCGACAGAGAATCGCCATAAATCATCATTAGGATCATCAACCGGGATTGTATAAGCCATGGAAATATCTTGCTGCTTTTGTGCCACATTTAAATTAGTTTCGAGGTAATGGCCGTCTTCTGTGATCCACGGCTTACTCCATTTAAAACGCACTTTAGGACCTAAGTCTGTACTAAAACCTCCGCCAATTTCATAGCTGTTAGCTGGCTTGGGTAATACTTCAACTTTAATCGGTACTTGGCTATTTTTGCGCGCTGCAATGTCAGCATAAACACGCACACTCGCAAAATAAGGGGTACTTGATAAATCCAGGTTATAGTCAGCAATATACGTTGATTTATAAGGTTGCCCCTGCGAGAAAGGTGCTATGGAGCGTATGTATTTTTCAGCGGGTGTACTACTGGCAATGTGTATATCGCCAAACTGATACCTAACCCCAGTATCAATTATGAAAGTAATAACAGCACTATTTTTTTTAAGCGACACTTCTAATTTGCGCGCCGGCCACTTAGCATCAAAATAACCTAGCTCTAGTAGCATAGATTCTATTTTTTTATGAGCAGAGTCATATTGACCATGATTTAAAACATCACCTTGCTTTAAGTGATTGCTTTTAATCAATGCCTGTAATTGAGTATCGCTTTGACCATCACCGTTTAGCGTAATATTAATTGCTTCTATGCGAGTTGCAGGCCCCCGTTCAACTTTAACAATTAGCTCGCTGTCGTCTTTATCATAAATAACCTCGACGGTCGGGCTATAATAGCCAAGCGCTTTGATGCTATTTTGTACTTGTTTTTGAGCATAACGGCGAAGTGTACGAGTGGGTTTTTCACCAATTAATTGCTTAAGGTAAAGTGCGACGTTATTTTCTAAATCGCCACTTAACCCTTCAATTTCGTAATCTTCTATGACTTTTTCTGCCGCATAGCTATTTGTCGCAATTAAAGCGCTTACAATACACATGCAACGTAAAAACTTAATAAACAAGTAAATATCCTTACTTTTAATATCTTAAATATACAATTGACGAATTAAAAGCATATTAGCATAGCCATAATGAGCAACACATTAACTTAATGGCAATCTAAGATGATAAGTTATGTATTCTATAAAGGTTGATATAATTAAAATTAGTACGCGTTAAGACAATATTTTAGTTACAATAGTGCCTACGAATACAAAATTAATTTTAAATGAGTTTTTAATGCAATTCCCTGATGATGATAACGGCCAACTTTTAGCCGAAATAGCCGCTGCTGGCATTGATTTAAATAAAATGCACCAAGTCGATTTTTTTATTTTATTTGAACAACAAGCCGATGCTGAAAAATTTGCTAAAGAAATAGTATCTGATGCATTAGTTCAAAATGCCGAGCTTGAAAAATGTAAAGACACTGGCGTTTGGGAAGTGATCACTCAAGTACAAATGGTGCCAGAGCACACCCTTCTAGGCCAAGCAGAGCAATACATTGAAAGCATTGCTAATAGCTTTAATGGCTACGGCGACGGCTGGGGATTAATGGACGGTGAAGAAGAAGCTTAATTATCTTTCGTTTAAAATATCCTGTCAGTTAAGCTTAGCGGCTTAACTGATTTGCCTTTCTAAAGTTACCTTTATAGTCAAATAGCTTATCAGCCACTTTCCAACCATATTTTTTGCTTTTTCGTGCAATAACAAAATCTGGTGGCACTAATTCAAATTGTGCTTTTATTACCTGCTCTGCCGTTTTAAAGTCTATCGGTGCTTGCCCATGACTCACGCGTTTACCAAATTGTTTATTAAATATAAACTGCCCACCACTACTGGCAAGATTATATACCTCATCGCAACTTGCGCCATCTTCATCAAAATACGTTATTTTAATTAAATCATCTTTAAGTTGAGTTACCGATAAACCACTACAACGTAATACGAGTGCGTCTTTTAGGTTTAACGCATTACGCAGTTTATCATCTGGGTCGGCCATTACCGCGCCGCAATCATGGCATTGTCGTGCAGCAATATCGTTTTGGGCACCGCACTGCTCACATTCTTTAAATCTAAAACGATAATCGCACTGCTCGTTATGGCCATCATCATCTTCTAACAGCCCTTTACAGCGCCTGCCAAAGTGCTCTATTACTTTTCCTGCGGAATCAGTTTTACCCCAAAATATATTCGCAAAACCACACCCAGGACAAAGTACCTGCACAGGTTCATTATCACTATCGCCTTTTTTATCGCCCACCTCAGGATGAAATAAATTAAAACCGTTACCAGCATAATCCATTACCAAGCAATCCGTTTTTAATTCAGATAACCTGAGGCCTCGCCCCACAATTTGCTGATACAAACTAACTGATTCTGTAGGCCTTAAAATAGCAATAAAGTCGACATGCGGTGCATCAAACCCTGTAGTTAATACCGAAATATTAACTAAATACTTTAATTGCTTAGCTTTAAATTGTTTAATGATTTTATCGCGCTCAGTGTTTGGCGTATCACCTGTTATAAGCGCACTTTGATGAGCTGGCAAATAGCTTAATATTTCCTGAGCATGCAATACCGTGGCGGCAAAAACCATAACACCTTCACGCTGCTCACTGTATTGAATTACTTGCTGTAATATAGCTTTCGTTGCGCGCTCACTGTTTTTTAAAAGCGCATTCATGTCATCAGTCGTATATTGCCCAAATGCATTACTATCTAAGGACGAAAAATCATAATGGCTAATCGCTGCATCAACTTCGTTTGGCGGCGTTAAGTAATTATGTTTAATCATATACCTGAGCGGCAATTCAAAAATACAACTTTTAAACGGGCTTTCTTTTGTCCCTTTAACAAAGCCATGATAATGGTGATGGTATATCCACCCCATTCCCAATCGATAAGGTGTTGCGGTTAAACCCAATACTTTTAAATGAGGGTTATACTCTTTTAAACTGTTTATTACTTTACCGTATTGGCTTTTTTTATCTCCGTTTACTCTGTGGCATTCGTCAATAATAAGTAACGAATAATGCTCATTTAATTTATTTAAATTACGAGAAAGTGATTGCACACTGGCAAAGGTTACTTGATGGTTTAATGATTTTTCTTTTAAGCCAGCTGAAAATATACTCGCCTCTAAACCAAAACTTTTATATTTTTGCGAATTTTGCTCTACCAACTCTTTAACGTGCGCAAGCACTAATATTTTTTGCTTAGCTATACGGGCAAGTTCAGCAATAACAAGGCTTTTACCTGCACCAGTTGGTAGCACAATAACGGCAGGATCATTACTCTTTCTAAAGTGTAAAACGGTTCGTTCTACGGCTTCTTGCTGGTAAGGTCTTAGTTTATAGCTCATGGGAAAATAATTGGATTTGAATGAGGAGATTTTAGCAAATAATGGCTAGGAGTTTTAAACTTTAATTTTATTTATACCAATTCCATTAAGTATGTGTTCTAAATTTTACGCCGAAAAAATAATTCAGTTCTAGGCGTAAATTGATGTAAATGGTTGTTCCCTTTGCGAAATTTACAACAAAGAAATGGGTTGTTATGGCAAGTAAAATAGATCAGCTATTTATTGGAATTGGTATTGGTATTAATAGAGGGGCAAACAAAAAAGAGAAACCGAAGCTTCTCTTATATTTAGCTTTAGGCTAAAAACTTCTCAAGCTCAACACCTTCAAACGCTTTAGGACGACGGCCACGGCCAGTCCATTCAATAGTTTCACCATTAAGTTCCATGCGGTACTTAGGCTTAACTTTGGTACGTTTGTCAGATGCTCCATCTTGTAAATCTTCTAGCGTAAGTCCTTTTTCTTTTAAAAGATCCAAAACTTCCTGTTTCGCTTTTTGCTGCTGGGTATATTTTGAAATTGCATCATTGATAAGCTGTTGAGCCTTTTCAAGCTCTGTTAATGATGCCGTTTTAATAAAAGATCGGACTTCTTTCATTTATATCTCGCTAAATTATATGATTGGATTTATTTAAATATGCTCTTTAGTATAAATGGAATTTAAAAAATAACTATCAATGAGCATGATCAATTTAATACTTATGATAGATTAAACCAACCAGTAATCGAATACCGGCTATTTTTAGCGAAAGGGGTTACATAAGAAACAGAGTGCGGCAATGTTACGTCAAATAATGCTAATACATTATTGCTAGGTACATATGTTTCAGTTAAATTACCACTTTGCTCATAAAAATGAAGTAGCCCCCCCCAATCAGGGTGCCATTCTGGGGTAAAACCAAACACAAATGCTATCGCTCTTTGCTTTGAAGGTAAAACATCGTTGTGTCGAGTTAAAAAGTTACCCTGTATGTAACGAGTTAATTGAACACTCGCACTTTTTAATTTTTTAACCCCTGTAATTTCACCTATTAAGCTCAATAAAAGTTCACTATTCAGATAGCTATGCAATTTATTTAGAACTATGTTTTCTTCGCGTTTTGTAATTTCATACCGACCATAAAAAAAGCCAATGCCATTGCTCGCGTTCTTATAAATTGTTTGTTGCAAATCTCTCTTATCACTTGGAGTCATCCTCCTTAACTCTTCATCTGAAGATTGAATAAATTGCGAGTTTAGAGAGTAAGCATTTAAGTAATTAACTTCATTTCTAAGGGTATTCGTAATTAAATTTAAAGAATCTTCTTCTAAAATATCATGAATCAAAATTCTATTTTTTAATACATACTCATTACACAACTTGGTAGTATTTAATTCTTTATTTAATTCAAACATTAAAAATCCATAATTAAAAAAGCCACTTAAAAAGTGGCTTTTAAATAAACAATTGATTCTAAATAATTTAGAACTTAACTGTAGCTCTTACATACACAAAGCGATCCATATTAACGTCATACTCTGTAACAGAGAAGTTGTTAGTTGAGATTGCAAAGTCATTATTCTCATATTCCTTCGAAGGCTCTTTAGCAAACAAGTTTTCAACACCTATTGAAAGTTTAGTGTTGTATGCATCCATTGCATAACCAACTGAAATATCATGTACAAAGTAAGATCCAATGTAATCAGCCATGCTTGGGTAATTCTCAGCACCGTAAAGGATATCGTAATTATTTTGTAAACGATCTACATAACGAGTCTGCCAATGAGCATCAAAGTCGCCCATAGACCAATCGACTGCAAATGTACCTTTATATTCAGGGTAACCAGCATCACCAAACTGTATTCCAACTTGGTCATCGCCATCAAACTCGTTCGTCATAACATATGAAATATCTAATGATGTTTTAAAGTTACCATACTGAGTGTCAAATTTGTAAGCCGTATAGAAATCGATACCTTCTACGTTATAAGTACCAGCATTTTGTAAGAAGTCACGAATATCTACAATGTTACCGTTTGAATCACGGTCAATGAAATCGCAAGATGAGCTTTTTTCACCAGTGCTACATTCATTTAGTAAGCGTGAAGAGCCGTAACGGTTGATAGCATTTTCAACTTCAATATCGTAGTAATCGATAGTGAACTCTAAACCTTCAACATAGCTCGGGTTGTAAACAACACCAAACGTTTTAGATTCAGACTCTTCAGGCTTAAGATCTGGTGACGATACATTTGTTTTACGAATTTGTGTATTCGCTTGATTATATCCATCAGGAACGCCAGCACAACCTGGTAGGTTAGGTGTTGCACCGTCTACAGAATTACATGGGTCTGTAAGTGTTGGATAAGAATCAGCATTACCCGCATATAAATTCGAAATTGAAGGAGCACGATAGCCTTCAGCCCAAGTACCACGTAATAGTAAATCGTCTGATGGACGGAATTCCACACCTACTTTAGCCGTAGAGTTGCTACCGTAAGCACTATGATCAGAATAACGAATTGCTGGTGATATTGTAAGTGTCTCAAGAACAGGTATTGAAAGCTCAACATAGGCTTCATCTAAACGGAAACCGCCTTCAGTAGCATCTCTTTGGTTACCAGATGATTCACCTGTAGCCGTAAGAGGATCTGGCGTGTCGTAACCAGTTTCTTCACGACGCTCAAAACCAACAGCCATTCCAACGATACCAGCAGGAAGTTCAAATGCATCACCGGCAAAGTTTAAAGTGTAATCTTTAAGCTCTAACCCAGAACGACCAACACTATCAAATGTAACGAAATCAGTCATTTCGTCAGTAATAGATCCCGCACCACCAAATAAATTTAAAGGTACACATGATGTAGCAGCATTACAATTATCGCCTAAGGCTTGGTTGATGCGTGTCAGATTTAATAAACCTGTAGTTAGTTCATCTTGGCTATTTTTACCATATATATATGAAGCATCCCATACCCAAGATGTATCACCAATATTGCCTTCAAAACCAACCATAGCTCTGTAAGTTGTATCATTTTGTTCGTATATACGGTTACCCGCTTCAATAAAGCGACGTTGCGCTGCATAAGGAGTATAACCATCTACACCTGAGCGAGCTGCGTCACCATATAGAGTTTCACCAAACGGGTTATAAATATTATTTTCATGAATATCTACTTTACTCGCCGATGCCCCAAAAGAAGCACCAATAGTTAAAGGCATTGCCGCAAGTAGTTGAGAAGATTTACGGTTTGTCATCATGAAATCAGAAACAAATCTCACATCATCAGAAATATCGTAAAATGCTTGCACATAAAAACTATTACGCTCTTGTGGAGTTGATAAGTAATTTTCTGAAGCGTAATTGTATACATCTCCATCACGGTCACGGAATGAATCTAAACCAACATTATTGCCAGCGCCATTTGGTACGATATCAAACCCTGCATTTGTCTCACCAGCATTGTTTTCAGTATAACCTTGCGATAATAAATCATTGCGAAGATCAGAAGAAATAGAGCTCGAATCTAGACGCATACGTCCAATACCAGTTGTAGTACTATTACCATTTGAAGATATATCACGGTCTCCAGCCCAAATAGGTTGCTGCGTCACGTGACTAGCATTAAACATCAAGCCACCACGGTCTGAAGTTGCACCAACTGTAATGTCTGCAGAATATTGACGACCATCATTATACTTAGAGTTTTCGCCGCCATATACTGAAAATTCAACGCCTTCAAAGTCTTTGCGTGTAATGATATTTACTACACCAGCAATCGCATCAGAGCCATATATTGCAGAAGCGCCATCTTTAACAACTTCAATACGTTCAATAGATGATGCAGGAATGGTATTTAAGTCAACAGTTGAACCTAATGATGATACCCAACGTTTACCATTAACCAATACTAATAGACGTTCAGCACCTAGATTACGCAAATCCATGTTCGTTGCGCCAGTACCGCCATTATTAAATGCTGTATTTAAAGCTGCGCCTGCTGCTGGAATTTGTTGAAGTATATTACCAATACTTAATTGACCGCTTGCATTTAAGTCTTCGCGGCTAAGAACTAATACAGGGCTTGCACTTTCTAAATCAGTACGTTTGATACGCGAGCCAGTTACTTGGATACGTTCAACCTTCTCAATACTTTCATCTGCAGCCATTGTACTTGCTGAAAAAGCAGCTGTTGATGCTGCACCAAAAGCAATCGCTAAGCGAACAGCTTTTGAAACTTTATTATTTAACATTTGATTCTCCCTAGAATACTATTTTAATTATTTTATTTTTAAAAATAGGTTTGTAATTAATTACAACACCTATCCCGACTTGAATAGTAATCTTAACTCAACCAAAAGGTCAACAGTTAGCTAACCAAATAAATTAATTTATTTACAAAAAAACAAAAAATAAAAGTAGTTATTTATAAAATACAACAAATGTAAATATAACAACAATAGAAATGTGGTCAGAGAGAATTAAGATATGATGATACAAGATGAGGTTTTTTATATAATTATGAATTTCCCTCAAAACTTAAAATCATTATAACAGCCTGTTTAACAAACACATTTATTTAAAATGATAACTAAAATAATTTAAATTGATTAATCTCACTTTCTTTTATATCTTCGTATATTACAGGCTCCACCATTTCAATTAACGGTACAATTTGCTTTTCTAAATAAATTGCATAGTCATAGTTATGAAGGCCTTGATACAGCTCAACTCCGCCTGTTGTGTAAACAAATGTAACAAATTCACCTCTATTAACTGTAAATTCGCTATTTTTTTTCTGATGTTTCTTAACTGCTTTAATATGAGGAGGGATGTTTTTTTTATAATCGATTAAGTTTTGACCTAATCTCTTTTTAAAAATGAGTAAATGATCAAAATCACCTTGGTATAACTTTGCTGTATAGTCTTTAACAAGGTCATTTATATTTAAATTTCCATCAAAAAGACTTGTAAATAAGTCATATTGAAACTGCTGAGCAAGCTTAGTCCAATCACTTCTTACTGTTTCTAGCCCTTTAAATACTAGTTTTGATTCGCTTGGTTTAATTAATTTACCTACGTAGCGCTTTTTAGAGCCAACGAGCTTCCCTCTTATTGTTGGTAAAAAGAAAGGGCTATAAAGAGATTCAAACTCTATTTCTAAATGACTTGTTAAGTTGTGCGTTTGTTTAGTCTCGTTAACCCAATCTGTAGTTATCTTTTTAGCTAAAAACACACCAATTTCATTACACTCATCTGGTGTTAGCTCATCATCCAACTTAATAAACGTAGAATCGGTATCGCCATAAATAACGCTATAACCAAGTTCCTCTATCCACCTTTTAGTTTGTAGCATTATTTCGTGCCCTCTTAACGTAATAGAACTCGATAACCTAGGATCGTAAAACCGACATCCTTTTGAGCCTAGAACGCCATATAAACTATTCATTATTATTTTGATTGCTTGAGAGAGCATTTGATCTTGATTATCTTTGGCAAGCTGTCTTTGAGACGCTAAGCTTTTAACAAGTAGAGGGAGGTGATGCTTGTCTCGCGAGAATACGGCTTCATTAAAACCCTGCACACTATGTTCAGGATTTTGCAGACCTTCTATTAGTCCGAGAGGATCAATGTAAAAAGTTTGCATAATACTGGGGTATAGGCTTTTAAAGTCTAAAACAATGACATTTTTATAAAGGCCAGGAATAGACTCCATGACATAACCGCCAGGGCTTTCAAATGTAAGCCCATGATCGCCCATATTTGGAGCAACATAACCGCTGCGATGCAGTAACGGTAAATACATATTAATAAAAGCAGCAACAGAGCCACCCTTTTTTTCAAGCTCTAACCCCGTAAGCTTTGTTCTTATAATAGAAAAATCGAGTAGCTTTAATTTATCAAAAATTTTATTTACCAAAATACAATCTTGTCGATTATATTTTGCTAAAGAAAGTTTATCTTCGTTAAATTGCCTAATAATTTCCTGCAAACTATTAGCCGTGTCGATTAATTTAGACTCACCCAACACTTGATTTGAAACATTAGCTAACGAAAAGCTCTCAAAGCTATATGTGCCATTTTTTAATGTGTCTATTCCATCAACCACACATCGGCCAGGGATCGATACCCGAGTAAAGTGTCCTTTGCGAACATATAAAGGCTGATTTCCTCTACCCAGTAATAACTTAACCCCGAGTGCTTCAGCTCTTTCATGAATAACAGCAAAGTCGAACTCAATTACATTCCAGCCAATTATTACATCTGGATCGCTAAGCTTAATAAAATGCTCTAACCCCTTTAACAGCTCAGCCTCATCTACACACCAAATAATATCAAACTCTAGGTTGGTAGCCTCTCTATCTGGCTCGCCAATCATTAAAACACAGTCTAAATTACAGCCCACTAATCCAACAGAAAACAAAACCCCACTTTCGTTACATTCAATGTCTAACGAGAGCTTATTAAGAGTTGGGGAATATTCTTCATTCGCTTTTAATTTAGCGTCGGTTATTAATGTATAGCCGTCTTGTTTAAATACATTACCCGTTATCCAAGCTCCACCTTTTATAAAGCGCTCCATTAAATAGCGCTCTATTGGTCGAATATCTTCTTCAAATAATACAACGCCACGTTGCTTTAAAGCTTTAGCAGCAGAATAAAAGTGTTTGAGTGATTTGAAGTAACAGGCCGACATATCTTCTTGCTGAAAGTTTTTTAGCTCAAGACTTTTAATATTAAAGTTAAGTGATTCAGCTACTAATATTTCATTCGCTATTTCAGCATCCTTGCTTTTAATAAAAAACAAGGCACTCTCATTAGCCGACACCGTTTTTATAGGCCCTTGATCACTACAAAACCACGCTTCGTAGCATATGCCGCTTGCAGTATCATAAGCATGAGAGGAAACAATAAAACCGGCTGTTAGGTACACTATTACTAAACCTTATACATATATATGTAAGTTTTTACTTAATTCAAAATGCTTTAAAGCCATATACTCAACCTAAATAAACACTCAGAGACTTTATTTTGCTAAATTAATTTCATCACTTCTTGTAGTTACACTCTTATAACTCTAAAATCCATAGCACTGTAATTATATACATACTTTAGGTAAATCATCCCATGCTTTCTGACTCACTAAAAAAAACAATTAGGCAAGTACACCAGCATGTGGCTAGTAACCTAAACGATTATCGCCCTCGTAGCAGTCAAAACTACCTTGTAGCCGAGATAGCAAAAACGCTTGCTGGCGAATACCATAAAAAGCAGCGCATTTGCGTAATTGAAGCAGGCACCGGTACCGGTAAGTCTCTTGCTTATTGTTTAGGCGCATTACCGCTTGCCTTAGCGCAAAAAAAGAAGCTCGTTATTTCTACCGCAACCGTTGCACTGCAAGAACAATTAATAGCAAAAGAACTCCCATTTTTTAAAAAGCATTCAGGCCTCGACTTTAAGTTTGATTTGGTAAAAGGTCGCCATCGTTATATTTGTGCCCACAAATTACATAATGCTGTAAACGGCGATAGCCAAACACAAATGGACTTTATGCCAACGCTTACTTCACCACTAAGCGCAATGGAAACCAAATGTTTAAATGAGTTATATAACGCTTATGTAAATAAAAAATGGCAAGGCGATAGAGACAGCTGGGCTGACACAGTACCCGATAGAGTGTGGAACTTAATAGCGTGTGATAAACATTCTTGCCAACGCCAAATGAAAGCACACCAAACGTGCCCTTTTCAACTTGCTCGTAACCAGCTTATGCAAATGGATGTACTGGTAATTAATCACTCTTTATTACTTGCCGATTTAGACTTAGGTGGTGGTAAAATTTTACCAGAACCCGACAACACCATTTATGTTATTGATGAAGCGCATCATTTAGCGCACATCACTCGCGACTTTTCATCAGCAGCGGCCACAATTAAAGGCACCATAGAATGGCTTGATAAACTCACCAAATTTAGCGGAAAAATGGCGAAGGTTTTAGTGGGGCAAAGAGCTATTGGGCAAAACTTTAAACTTTGCGACAGTATTAACGATGCAAATAAAGATTTAAAAGTAGTGCGTGATATTCTCGACAATGCCGATTTTGAGTACTCAAAAGACGATACTTATCGCTTTGAACACGGTGAAATTCCAGAATCATTGCACAGTAAAGCAAAAGACATAAGCGAAGCCACGCAAGATGCGCTGCGCTGTTTAAACAAAATGCACGACACCCTTACCCAAGATGTTAGCGATGGCGACATAAAACCTTACGTTGCCGACCCAATACTAGGCGAAAGCGGGCAATACATAAACCGCTTAGAGCAGCTAAACAAACTATGGTTTAGTTATGCTAAAAAAGGTGAAGGTGCTCCGCATGCACGATGGATAAAACGCCTTGAATATAAAAGCCATCACGATCACTTATTAAGCGACTGCCCTATTGAGGTCGGTTACTACCTAAAAGATAAATTATGGCGCGAATGCGCAGGCGCTGTTTTGTGCTCTGCCACATTAAGTGCACTCGGCTCGTTCGATCACTTTGCTTACGAAACAGGGCTTGCTAAAGAAGAAGGCGTTAAATTTATAAAAGTACCTTCTCCTTTTGATTATCCCAAACAAGCCACTTTACGTATTCCGGTATCTAAAGTAGAACCAACCGATAAAGACTTTAGTGATCACCTAGCTAAAACTTTACCAGAGTACCTAAATGATAAAAAAGCGAACCTTGTATTGTTCGCTTCTTACTGGCAAATGGACCATGTAACAAAGTTTCTTAGAACAAAAGGTTTTAACTTATTAGTACAAGGTGAGATGTCGCGAGAAGCTTTACTTAAGTTACACACCAAAAATGTAGACGAAGGCAAAGGCAGTATTTTATTTGGAACACAAAGCCTTTCAGAAGGCCTTGATTTACCTGGAAAATATTTAGAGAACTTAATAATTACTAAAATCCCGTTTGCTGTACCTACTTCGCCTATAGAAGAAGCGCAAGCAGAATTTGTACAAAGCAAAGGTGGTAACCCGTTTTTAATGATTACCGTGCCCGATGCCGCAAAGAAATTGGTACAAAGCTGTGGTAGACTGCTGCGAAAAGAGAGTGATGAAGGCTGTATTACTATTCTCGATAGACGCTTAGTTACTAAGCGATACGGTAAAGCCATGCTCGACACCCTACCACCTTTTAAAAGACAAATAGATTATTAATGTTTGAACTCGCACTCGATCCAACAACCTGGGCTGTTTTATGTGCTGTTGCACTTGCCGCAGGTTTTATAGACGCTATCGCCGGTGGCGGTGGCATGTTAACTGTGCCCGCTTTATTAACTGCTGGCTTACCTCCACATTTAACATTAGGCACCAATAAATTAGCGGCTAGCTTTGGTTCTTTAACAGCCAGTTATACTTATTACAAAAAGAACTTATTTAGTCCGAAATTTTGGGCAGCCTCCGTTATTGCAACCGCAATAGGTGCATTGATAGGGACTGTTATTGTTGACCATTTAAGTATCGACTTTTTAAACAAGCTACTGCCTATTATTATTATTTTAGTTGCCGCTTATAGCTTATTTGGTAATTTAAGTACCACCGAAGGCGATGAACTCCCTAAACTAAACAAAGCGATGAAAATAAAACAATGGCTACAAGGTTTAGCATTAGGCTTTTTTGATGGTTTAGCAGGCCCAGGTACCGGTACTTTTTGGACAGCCTCCAATGGCATGCTTTATAAAATGAACTTGCTACTCAATTGTGGCCTAGCGCGTTCAATGAACTTTGTGTCTAATTTTATATCGCTCATCACCTTTGTAGCACTCGGACATGTAAACTTTTTACTTGGCATAACAATGGGCTTTTTTATTATGCTAGGCGCATGGTTTGGCGCGCATTCGGCAATACGTTTTGGTAGCAAATTTATTCGCCCAGTATTTAATACTATGGTTATACTTTTAGCATTAAAACTAATTTACGAGGCTTACTTTTAATATGCATTCAATGGCTTTAGATAAACTACGCCAACAAGTTGCAACGCTAAAACAACAAGCTGAGCAATTTGATAAAGCTAAACTGTTTTCTAAAAACCGTTATATGCAGGCGCAACCGAGCTTGTTTGACCGCGCAGTTTTTAGTACAAAAAGCATGAACCTAGCCGATTACGTAATAGAAATTGAAGACGAAGTGTCACGATTACCGCCAAGCGAGCATCGTCATGCTTATACCTACGCACTTGAGCGCATTGGCGCACAAGTACAAGCCGTATTTAACGTTATTAAATCAACGCCTATTTGGGTTAAAGAAAACAAAAGCCATTATAAACCTCGCCCTAAGCAAACTGTTTATAAGCACGCTGTACAAAAAATAATGCAATCGTCGCACGAACTTTACGACGAATTAAAACAAAACCATGAGTTTGAACGTCGGTTAGTACTCATGATTGAAGAGCGTAAAATGCAAATGGATAAAGCCTCGCCTGCTAAAGCACAAAAGCTTAACCTTGAAATATTAAGCACACATGCTCGGTTAGGTCGCTGCAGAAAAGCAATTTCTGCCACTGAGGACAAAATACAACAAGTAGAAAAACAACAACTGCGTTAAGGCGCACTTTACTATGCAGCTTTATTATCACCCATTGTATTCAGACCTTATACTGCCAGAACGTCATCGGTTTCCTATTCAAAAATATCAGTTACTTAAAACCGAAATAGAAAGCCTCGGTGTTTTGGCAAATGCTTTTCAAGCACCTAAAAAAGCAACCGCACCTCAACTTGCGCTATGTCATAGCCAACGTTATATAGATGACTTTTTAGCTGGGACTCTTAGCAATAAAGCCATAAAAAAAATGGGCTTCCCTTATTCAAATGAATTGGTAGAGCGCACATTACTATCAGTTGGTGCAAGCATCCAAAGTAGTGAACACGCGCTAAAACATGGTTTTTCGGCTAATTTAAGTGGTGGCTATCATCATGCATACAGTGATTACGGTAGTGGTTTTTGTATTTTTAATGATTTAGCTATTTCCGCCGCACATTTAATAGATACAGAGCAAGCTGACACTGTTTTAATTTTTGATTGCGACGTACATCAAGGCGATGGCACAGCGCAAATCACTCAAAACCATGACCAAATTATTACCTGCTCAATTCATTGTGAACAAAACTTCCCGCGTAATAAACAACAGTCTACTTACGATTTTGCATTACCTGCTAAAACAACAGACACTGAATACCTTGCTACATTAAGGCAAGCACTCGATTTTTGCATGCGTATTCATAACCCTGATATTATTTTGTATAACGCTGGGGCTGATATTTATACTAAAGACGAGTTAGGCTTATTTGATGTGTCACTGGATGGCGTATATAAGCGCGATTTTTTTGTTCTCAGCTTTTGTAAGCAACAGCAAATTCCACTAATGTGCGCCCTAGGCGGAGGTTATCAGCGTAATTTAAGTGAGCTAATTAACGTTCATAAACAACTCTTTAAAGCCGCTATCGATTTATAGCAAGCCTTAGTATAGACTCAGTTAAACGGATTATTTTTTAAAGCGGTGGGAATATGCGATTACACGAAGACATACACAACTATTACGAGAAAATTGTAGTCGAAGAAGTTATAAAACTTAAACTTGACGAAAAATATGATGAAGACGTAATGGCTGACTTTTGCTGTACAGTACTAAACCAACTCCCACCACGATACATTCGCTACGATGTAGATATGGCATTTTATTTACCGCAATCAGAACGCATACATATGGAACAACGCGTGCAAACAGCTATAAATGTTGCCATAAGCCAAATATCAAAAAAGAAAGAGTTAAATGACAAACCCACTTGATCAAGCCCCTACACATATTAAGCTCGCAGTAGATTTAATAATGATTTTAGAGCAACACGATGTTACCCCAGAAGAAGTACTCAAAGCACTTGAAATAGTTAAAAGCGACTTTGAAAAGAAGCTAGAAAAGCTATAACTCTATTCTATTATTTTTATTTCGTGCTCGGTAACGATACCTTCGTGCTTAGTGCAATCAATTTTAACTTCACCAAATGTACGCCTAGGCGAAGTTGAACGACGACAGGTCATATTTTGTGCCTTAACGCCAAATTGCGTTATATACAACGCAACTGTTTCATCTATTAGTTGTTTTTGCTGCGTAGTCGCTGCACTGTAAAATGCATCGTATTGCGCAGACCAATTTTCAACCCCCGCTTCCTTTGCAACACCTAGCCAGCCCATCCCTAGTTTATACCAACTCCAATAAATAGCTGATCTATTTTACTTGCTAAAACAACCCATTTCTTTGTTGTAAATTTCGCAAAGGGAACAACCATTTACATCAATTTACGCCTAGAACTGAATTATTTTTTCGGCGTAAAATTTAGATCACATACTTAATGGAATTGGTATTAGTAGATTGCTCCAAGTATTGGCCTTTCAAAAACATAAACGCCAATGTGTACTGTGCGCTTTTATAGCCTAGCCCAGCAGGCTCTTTTAAATAATTGAAAGCGGCCTCAAACTGCCCTTTTCGATACGCTTTAATACCATTGTATTCATTCTTTTTCATGGTGGTATCACTATAAAGGCTGATTGGGCTAGAATTACATCCAACCAACAAAGTGATAAATACCATAGAAGCTGCAGCTACTGAGAACTTTTTCATTCTTATCCTTAATTTATTATTTCTTGAATTTAGGTTTTTATATGCCAGTTCCGAATATGGCTTACTCTTTTTATAAACCCTGTTATTCTAAAAGCCAATCAGCATAATTAAAATACTATCATGACCTTAGCAAGCTTACTGCGATTATTTTTTCTAGCCGCTATTTGGGGCGCATCATTTTTATTTATGCGAATGGCAGCTAACAGCTTGGGGCCTGCAGTATTAATTGAGTTTAGAGTCAGCTTTGCCGCAGTTACTTTATTTATTGTTGCCTTATACTTAAAGCGCCGTTTAGCCTTTATTGAACACAAAAAACACTTTTTTATTATAGGCGCGTTTAATTCAGCTTTGCCGTTTTTATTTTTTGCCTATGCAGCACAAACTATAAGCGCTTCTACTTTATCAATTTTAAATTCTACAACACCAATATGGGGCGCAGTAGTAGGTATTTTATGGACGAAAACAAAGCCCAATAAAAGTATGGTGCTTGGTTTACTACTTGGCTTAATAGGTGTTGCAATACTTGTTGGCCAAAATCACTTTGTATTAAATAGCCAATCAATCATAGCCATAGTAGCGGCATTAAGCGCTTCACTTTGCTATGCCATTGCATCGCATTACACTAAAAATGCGCCCAAATTGGCTCCATTCGATAACGCTCATGGCTCAATGTGGGCGTCGAGTTTTATGGTATTGCCACTTATTTTATTTATGCCAATACGTGAAGTTCCAACCACCAACGTTATGCTAGGTGTATTAGTACTGGGCGTAGTATGTACCGCGCTTGCATATATATTATTTTTTAAACTTATTGACGATATAGGCCCAACTTCAGCACTCACTGTCACCTTTTTAATTCCATTATTTGGCATATTTTGGGGGCATTTATTTTTAGATGAGCAAATAGGGCCAAATACATTACTAGGCGCACTATTTGTAATTGTAGGCACTATGCTGGTTACTGGTTTTTTACCACGAAAAAGGCACTTAGCTAAAACAAGCTAAGTGCCTTAAATTCGCACTACTTCTTACGTTAAGATTTACTGCTTATTCGCTACTTTGGGATTGCTGAATAAGTAATAACAGCTCTGCAGTGGCGGTTGCATCGGCAAGTGCGCGGTGATGGCTGGTTAAATTTAAATTAAAATGCGATGAGAGATTACCTAGCGAATACGACTTTAAACCTTTAAACGCTTTGCGCGACTCAACCACTGTGCACATTTTTGGCATTTTAAAAAAATGCCCTGCCATCTCGCATTCTTTTTTAATAAAGCCGTAGTCAAAATTAACGTTATGGGCTACAAAAATACTGCCTGCGAGTTTATCTAACAATGGCTGTGCTATTTCGGCAAATACAGGGGCGTTTCGCACCATGCTGTCGCTAATACCAGTTAATGACGTTATAAATCCGGGTATGTGCCGCTGTGGATTTACAAGTGTCGTCCAGGTGTCTATCACTTTGCCATGCTGTACTTTTACAAGGCCAATTTCGGTAATGCGGTTACCGCCTTTTAAGCCGCCTGTGGTTTCTATATCTACTACGCTGTAAATACGGTTTGGATCTACAAACCATTTAACAGCGGCAATGTGTACCTCAAAGCCCACATTTTTTAAGTTATCAATGGTGGTTAATTGGTTGCGCCTAAGTTTGTCGCCCGGTGCTTTTACTTCTTCAAAATGTACTTTGCCATTATTGATAACCATTAAGTCGGGGTAGCCGTCTTTTAGTTGTAAATAATGCTTACTCATATTGGTTAAATGAGTAATTAATGCCTCATGCGGGCTATTTAAAATGAGTGCTTCTAACGGTTGTAGTAGCTCTTTATGCCATCTAAATAAACCATTAGGTTGCTCAAAGTATTGCGCTGCATTTTTACACACTAAATTAAGTAATGCTTGCGACGTTTGGCACTGCGCTAAGCGCTCATTTATTTGTGCTTGCTGCGCCTCATTAAAGTTACCAAGCCTTAATACTTGCGGATAAATATCAAACTCATTGCATGGCGGATAAGGCGACTCCACAAATAATTCGTGCCAAAATACTAAACCAAACAAACTTTGCCAAAGCGTGTTTTCGGTATTAAATACAGCCATACCTTGGCGAGTATAATAATCGTTTACACCCTGCTCTACTTCACCTCGGTACAGTTCATCTATTTCTAGCACGCACTGGGTATCGCTAAGCATGGCACTTAAACGCGACCGTGTTTTTTTATTAAACTTACGCATTAAAAAGTCGTCAGCAAAATACAGTAAATCATCGGTAAGCGGATTTTCGATAATGGCTTCTAGTCGTGCTTTTACCCACTCTTTATTACCAAGCCTGTATTGCTCTCTTATCTGAATTTCTTGTGCTTCGCTATCATCCACGCACCCTTCAAGTAAGCTAAACGCAAGTTCGCTATCAACACCTTTTAATTGCCGATAAAGCCTTACTAATAATTTGTTTTTGAACGCAACAGCTATTGCACCGTGCGCGGCTTGCAGTAAAACCTGCGGCGCTAAAGCAACGTAATCGCTCTCATCGGTTATATTTTTAAATGCTAACCGGTAACGGTTTAATAAATAGTTTGATTGGGCTTCGTCAAGTGTTTCAAAGCGCGACAAACTCTCGCAGTGGCCTTCGCGCGTAGCGGTTAAGCCTAAATCTCGCATTACAAAACGGTTTTGATGATTCACATCTCCACCGCTTAGTTTGCCCGCAAATAAAAACTCAAAATACTCGTAATAATCACTGCGGTTATTAATTACATATTGGCTATAAAGTGGCGCAAGCTCGTGTGGGCATGCTTTAAAAAACTCACGGGCAATATCCACCAGCGCGCCTTTAGCGGCGCTCTTTTTAAAGCTTATTTGCTCGTCGTAATTACTTAGTAACTCAAGCAAAGTAGGTTTGGTTAAATGAGCCAAAAGCTGCGAGTAATGCTGCTCGTTTGGCTCAAATAAAATACCGGCTTTTTTTAGCGTATAAATAGCCTGATGCGGCGAGGTTATTTCTTCATAATTAAGCGATTGCGCTTGCACCAAATAAGGCTTTCGCGAATACACGCGCGCCAACATGCACTGGCTTTGCTCATCAAGCTGGTTAATTTTACTAATAAATTCACTATGTTTAGGCTCAAGCAAATGCATACATTTACTTGTTACAAACTCAATAAGCTCTCTAAAATGCGCTAAATAGTATTTTGCTGGTAATTCTTTTTTCATAATATCGCCACAACTGTATATAAAAACAGTATCTAGCATTTGCGCTTATTATTCAATCTTAAAGTTGTAATCAGTAATGGCTATAGTTGCCATATATAAATAATGTAGAGTCGATAAGCACTGAATTTAAAAAACGACATACTACAAGCCATACAATACAAACAGACCATTGCCATACATTGCAAAGGCGGCACTGACCGCATCGGGTTGGTCGCTGCACTTATTTTAAATTCGGTAGGTTACACAAAAAAAGATGTATACAACCTAGTACAAGGTATTCGCCCTAAAGCACTCACTATAGAACTGCAAAAAGAGTACTTTAATAATGG
This sequence comes from Pseudoalteromonas sp. TP27, assembly GCF_056470645.1. Taxonomy (NCBI): domain Bacteria; kingdom Pseudomonadati; phylum Pseudomonadota; class Gammaproteobacteria; order Alteromonadales; family Pseudoalteromonadaceae; genus Pseudoalteromonas; species Pseudoalteromonas sp. TP27. The sequence continues at coordinate 85,057 of NZ_JARDAK010000009.1, forward strand.
GTGGCCAAATTAACTATGCCACTACAATATCTACCCATGATAATTTCTATACCTGTACTCCCCACTAAGCACATTTTTAGCAAAGTGCCATAGTGAAGTTGATTATAAGCTTCAAATATGATGAGTCCATATGTCTATAATTAAAGCTGTTGGCAACTATATAGCCAATTCAGTGTTTAGTAGTCAAGCTATAGATATGCATATTTAGGGGGCATCATTTATACACATAAGTGTAATCAATGAAATAGTGCTATCTTTTTTGGAATACTCAAAATGTACTGCGTATTTCTCATTGTCGTATCTGTCAAATCCCCCAGTAGCTTCCAGAATCGTATCTGAAAGTGGATTGCCTGAAGAGGTAGGAGTACCCATAACTGCCCTTACTTCGCTTTTATTTGAGCTAAAGCTTAGGCCATTTTTAATCGGCGAATATTCTTTTATTGCACCTCTTGAATTAGAAGACAGGAAGATAGTAGTGATGCGTTTTTTATTGTCTCCAATAATTTCAAGGCCAATATTTTCGAGAGATACGTAGTACTCGTCTTCATCGTCATCATACCCATATGAAGTAGAGTAAGATGTCAGAAACGATTGCACTTCTTTATCTTCGAAGTTTCGATTTATGAGTTTAAGTAATTCTTTCATAGTCATTCAGCTAACGAACATTTTTACAAAGACAGTCACTTTATTTTATTACCCTGATTTTGCCAATACTTTAATACTAAACTGTGACGTTTTAAAACGTAATTAGATTGCGCCTCAGCTAATGTATTAAAGCACGCAAGCTCTTGTAACCCTCGATTAAATCAAAATGCTCGTAATAATATTCCTGTTTATTAGTTACATACTGACTATATAAAGGGGGCAAAATCATTTGCACAATTTGTGCTTATTATTCAATCTTAAAGTTGTAACTAAAACACGCTGTAGTGATCGTATAAAAGTAAATTTATTAAAAATAAAGGACTTACCATGAGCGCGCACCCGTACGATGTTTTATCACTCAAAAACGGCGCAAATATTATTTTTACGCCTTGCCCTGGCACAAAAACACAAAACCTAGCGGATTCAATTGCTACATTAAAGGCGGCTGGCACTAATATGCTGCTTTCACTTATGCCGCAAAAGGAGCTTGAAAAAAACAACGTAGAAACAATTAATAGTGAGTGCAATAAGCACGATATAACGTGGTTTCATTTACCTATAAATGACGACGAAGCACCAAAACAGCCTTTTACATCAAGCTGGAACACCCACAAAACCAAAATATTACAAGCTATACAACACAAGCAAACCATTGCCATACATTGTAAAGGCGGCACTGGCCGCACAGGGTTGGTCGCTGCACTTATTTTAAATTCGGCAGGTTACACAGAAGAGGAGGTATACAACCTAGTACAAGGCATACGCCCTAAAGCACTGACTATAGAATTACAAAAAGAGTGCTTTGATAACTTTGAGGAGTAAGAAAAAAATTTAGCACTATGAATAGTGCTAAAAATACTTTAATGCTAGTAATGATTTAGCGTTGATGAGCTAACAACCATTAAGCCGCGTTTTCAGCAACTTCTTCAATATTGTCCTTTGCCACACTCTCATAATATTTCTTAGTTAATTCAGATTGTAAGAAATCGTCGTTCAATAGTTTAAGAAATAAGTTTTGAGATTTTTTAGTTTTCAAGTCAAACTGAGAACCATCAGTACTATATTTAAACTTACCTTTTAACGCAGGGTGAGTGTTTGTAAAAGATAAAATTTCAAGATTAGGTATTACTGATAAGACAGGTGATTGGCTGGCCGCTTTAACTAGCTTTCTTGAAAAGGTTATATCATCCAGTCGTGATTCAAATACACCACAATCCATTACTAAATCAGATGATTTAATATTTGCTACTCCCTGAGTCGCGATGTTTTTAATGGCATCATGGAAGCCGAAAAATCTCTCTAATGCCTTAATGTCGAGGATATAATATTTACCATTCAATTTGATAAATTGAAACTTGGGATCAATTTTAAGAATATCTTGATCTAGTTTCTGAAATCTATTTGAGCCTCGCATTTTTGTAAGACTAAAGCCGCTATCTTTTTGTAATAATGTTATTGGGTAGTGGTGTTTATAGATGGCAAGTTGTACGTCTTGGTTACCAATTAAAATAAGCACACCTTCAAGTTGTTTTAATGAGTCATCACTAAATGAAAAAGTATCAAACTTTTCACTTTCAATTATTTTTTTCAAATTCGACAGTTCATCAGGAATATCATCTAAATCATATTCGTATAAGGCATTTTTTCTATCGTCTGCACTTGATATTGGAATCAATGAAAGATCATCATTTAGAAGAATATTATTACTCAATGACTCCGTAAACATCTCTGCTAATTTTGTCTGATCTTCTTCATTAATATCAACAGATTTAACACACATGTCTTCATCGCTATCTAAAAGAAAGAAAAATTCAGCAGAACATCCTTTCGCTGTTATAACCGATGAAATTTCTTCCTTTAAGTTTTCAATAGTCATTCGACTTTCCTCGCAAAATATACTTTGTTATCTAAATCTAATGTTTTTAATTGATCAAGTTCACTTAACCTATCTTTTGTAATTACAACAATATTTTCTTTTATGCCAGTTCTTGTTCTGACCGTCACTTTGTATAGTCTAAAACCTAAAACGGCAAGAGTCGGATTGGCATAAAACTTATCTGTTTTTACATAAATAATACCTATGACAATTAATAAAAAGGCTAAAGCTATCAAATACCTTGTACTTGTCAGGTTAAAACAGATTAAAGGAATTATATAAGTAGTTAGAAATGTAAGGTGCTCGTAATTTAGGTCTTCAATATCTATAATTTCAACGGGTAATTTCTTACTACCCGAAACCCTATAATTAAAGCGAAAATAAAAAATAACCCCGAATAAAACCAACAGCAAAGAAACAACAGGAACTGTGTTCTTTTTAATCACCTCCCAAAATCCAATGAATTGGCAGCTATCTCCAAAGCACATTGGAATATCTACTGTTATCACAATGATTAAAAAAAACAGGAACCAAAGTGACATTATGTATAATTCGAATTTGTCCCAAATTTCACCAAACTTCATATGTTCATCCATGCTTGATTACTGTTACTCTAACAACCTAATCTACAACATTTGTCGTTTTATAAACCGATAATGTCCCTATATTCAATATATTTACATTAACCACCAAGCAACCACATGTAAACCATTACTTAACTTAAAATCAATTTATGTAATTGCAAAAACACACCAAAAGGGTGAGAACAATGATATTGGAAAAACAGGCACTTCCTATACAAAGCATATTATTTATTGAAATTCAGCCTTTGTTATTTAAAAAAACGTTTGCTTAATTTATACCCGCTAAATAGTTATACCTGCAAAAACATATTCAGCCATAGCGCTTTACGATAATATGCTCCTTTATATTTAATTTAGATTTCAGGGCATATAATGACAACGCACACACCGCCTTCCCACTCAGCCAACACAGCTGAAAACACCTCTCTTTTTTACGTAATATTTATATCGGCCGTGGCTGCTATTGGTGGCTTTTTATTTGGTTTTGATTCGGGCGTTATTAACGGCACGGTGTCGGCGCTGGGTAATGCGTTTAACTCAAGCAATGTGGCTACGGGCTTTAACGTAGCGTCTGTGCTACTTGGTTGTGCCTTAGGTGCACTTGCTGCAGGGCCGCTGGCTGATAAGTTTGGCCGCCGTGCAATTATGATTATCACTGCGATTATTTTTGCCATTAGTGCGTTTGGTTCAGGCATTAGCGAAAGCTCTGCGGAGTTTATTTTTTATCGTTTATTTGGTGGTTTAGGGATTGGTGCTGCATCGGTATTAGCGCCTGCTTACATTGCTGAAGTTGCGCCACCAGCCCTTCGTGGTCGTTTGGCGACATTACAACAACTCGCTATTGTACTGGGCTTGTTTGCTGCGTTTTTAAGTAACTATTTAATAGCTGATGCAGCAGGTAGTGCGCAAAATATTTTAATGCTTGATATAGCCGCTTGGCGCTGGATGTTTTGGGCTGAGCTTGTGCCTGCTGTACTGTTTTTAGTCGGTGTGTTGTTTATTCCGGAGTCGCCTCGTTATTTAGTGGCGCAAGGTAAAGTAGATGATGCAAAAGCGGTATTTAGTAAAATATCGAACGATAATGCTGATGCGCAAATAAGCGATGTTAAACGCTCCTTGCATAGCGATACAAAACCAAGTATTCGCGATTTATTTATTGATGGCAGTAAAAAAGTACACCCTATTGTTTGGGTAGGTGTGGCGCTGAGTGTATTTCAGCAATTTGTAGGGATTAACGTAGTGTTTTATTACGGCTCTGAGCTTTGGCAAGCAGCTGGGTTTGATGAGTCGCAATCGTTATTTATAAATGTATTAGCGGGCACTACAAATATTGTATCGACCTTTATTGCCATTGCATTAGTTGACAAAATTGGCCGTAAACCACTGTTGCTAGTGGGCAGTATTGGTATGTTTATTAGTTTAAGCGCACTTACTTATATATTTGGCAGCGCAGGCCTTAATGAAGCAGGCAAACTTGCACTTAGCGATAACATGGGTACGTTTGCACTTATTATGGCTAATTTATTTGTGGTATTTTTTGGTTTAAGTTGGGGCCCTATTGTATGGGTGTTATTAGGCGAAATGTTTAATAACCGTATTCGTGGTGCAGCGCTTGCTGTTGCTGCCAGTGCGCAGTGGATTGCTAACTTTGCAATCACCATGACCTTCCCTATTATGCTTGCCAATATAGGCCTTGCCGGTGCTTATGGCTTTTATGCGTTATCGGCACTTATAAGCATCTTTTTTGTTGTTAAATACATTAAAGAAACGCGCGGTAAAACGCTCGAATCTATGTGATTGTTAAAAGCGGTGATACTAGGGTCTGTTGCTCTTTGCGGATTAAAATTTGTTCAAACTAGGGGCTATTTAATCGCGGCGCGAGGTTTGTAACCTAGTGGGCTCGATAACTGCTCCTGCGTTATTCTACTGGCTTACATCCATGTAAGAATAAGTAAAAACCGAGCAACAAAGAGTAAATAGCCCCTAGGAAGAACCCTTTGGGCAGCGCCTGTTTGGCATTAATGCTACGTTATCGCCCATTTATGGGGAATAACCACACTACATAGGCTCTGCCTTGCCTAAATACCAAACAGACTGCTGCAAATTCAACCTTGAAAGATCAACAGACCCTAGTCGCCGCTTTGCCTTTGTATAAAGCAGCGTTATCTAGGGTCTTATATGGACTCCCTGTTTAAATAACCTAAAGGTTAAATAGCAATCTTTGTTCATTTATTTTAATTTATAGCCATTGCTCTATTACCTTTTGTTATAACTAATCTATTTATATTCCTTTTTAGAATATCAATAATTAGCTATTGTCCGCCCATTCCAACTTTATGTGTCTACTAAAATGAAAAAACAGTTAATATCAGGCTTAGCTTTAACGTGTGCTTTAGGTTCGTTCAGTGCATTTGCTACTAATGGTTATTTTACTCACGGCTACGGCATGACCCATAAAGGCATGGCTGGCGCAGGTGTAGCACTGTCAGAAGAGTTAATGTCTGGCGCTAATAATCCTGCTACTTTTTTGCCAAACGGAACACAGCTATCTCTTGGCTTAGAAATTTTTTCACCTGAGCGAAAATACACTGCATCGAAAGTAGATACTTTTTACCCTGACGCTTTTTATCTTGAAGCAAAAACACAAAAAAGCGACAACTCCGTATTCGCAATTCCAGAATTTGCTATTGGCCACCAATTAAATGAAAAAGTAAATATTGGCTTATTAGTGTATGGCAATGGCGGTATGAATTCTGAGTACGGCGCAGAGTCCGCTCCTGAAGGAACCTTTTATGGTGGTACGGCAGGCGTTGATTTAAAGCAGCTCTTTATTAGCCCAATAGTAAGCTATAAGTTGAATGAACAAACACGCCTTGGTGTATCCCCTATTTACGTGGTGCAACAATTTGAAGCGCAAGGGCTTGGAAACTTTGCTCCTTTTTCGCAGTCACCAGAAGCGCTTACAAATAATGGCACCGATACAAGCACAGGCCTGGGCATTCAACTAGGTATTAGCCAAGATATAAATTCGTCATTAAGCTGGGGGGCAAGTTACCGCTCATCAGTGTCTATGCAAGAGTTTGATAGCTATAAAGGTTTGTTTGCAGAGCAAGGCGGATTTGATCTGCCAAGTTCGTTTCAAATTGGTGCAGCTTATAAGCTTACACCTAGTAATCAGGTAGTATTTGATTGGCAAAAAATAAATTACAGCGAAGTAAAAAGTATTTCAAACCCAGTCGATAACTTGATGTCAGCGCCTTTAGGAGCTAACGCAGGTGCGGGATTTGGCTGGAACGATATGACTATTTATAAGCTTGGTTATCAGTGGCAGCGTACATCGCAACAAAAAATTCGTTTTGGGGTGTCTTACACCGAGCAACCTATTCCTTCGTCACAAGTTATATTAAATATTTTAGCGCCGGGCGTTCAAGAGTGGCATTTTACTACGGGCTTTAGCCATTCTTTTACCAACAAGGTACAATTAAACGCTATGGCTTTTTATTCGCCAGCTAAAAAAGTAACGGGTGCTAACTACTTAGCGCCTAATCAACAAATATCAATCGAAATGAAACAAACCGGTTTAGGTGTTTCTATTGTTTGGGAAATTTAAAAAATGGTAACAGAATTCACCCCCGTATCGGCTGCAATAGGCGGTGCATTAATTGGTATAGCGTGTACGTTATTACTGGTTTTATACGGAAAAATTGCAGGCATATCGGGCATTGTTAAATCTGTATTTGCTAAAGCAAATTCGGGCTCGCGTTGGCAGTTATACTTTATTTTAGGATTGTTGTTGGCAGGTGTAGCTGTAAGAGTATTTGCCCCTTCTTTATTAGAAGGCGAATTACAGTTGCCGCCTTGGCTTATTGTTGTTGCAGGGCTTTTAGTTGGCGCAGGCACAACTTTAGCTAATGGGTGCACTAGTGGCCATGGCGTGTGTGGTATGTCGCGTTTTTCTACTCGCTCTTGGGTTGCAACGTGTACATTTATGCTCGTCGCCTTTATTACAGCAAACCTTGTAGGATAAATAATGAAAGCAATTATGATGGTTTTTATAGGCTTTATATTTGGCTTAGGGCTTATTATTAGTGGGATGACAAACCCCGCTAAAGTAATTAACTTTCTTACCTACGGGAACCAATGGGACGCAAGCTTAATTATAGTGATGGCTGTTGCCATGCTAATAATGATGCTTACATGGTTATGGGTTGCAAAAAAAGAGAAGCCACTTCTTTCAGGAACGTTTAATTTAAGTGATTTAAAAAAAGTTGATTCGCGCTTAATTATTGGCTCAGTACTTTTTGGTTTAGGCTGGGGTTTAAGTGGTATATGCCCAGGCCCGGGCTTGGTTCAATTAGTGTCTCTTAAAATGGATTTTTTATTATTTTTTGCAGCCGTACTAGGCGGTATGTGGTTAGCCAAAAAAGTATAATATTTGCTGCCGACTAAAAATCGGCAGCTACTTTTTCCAAACAAAGGTACATAACTTGCTGCAATATATAAAACTATATTGAACAGGTTAAAGTTATGCTAGATAAAGCGCTGGAATTTTCTAACAGCACACCTTGGTTAAGCGCAGCATCCTCCCTTTTACTTATAGCTATACTACTGTTTTTAATTCGTTTTTTTGTAATGTACTGGCTGAAAAAATGGACTTCAAAAACCACGTTTATATTCGATACTTTATTAATAGAGTCAATATCTAAGCCGCTAACACTGTGCACAATTATTGTGCTACTCACCATTTTAGAGCACGACACCTTCATTATTAGTACTTCTATTTCTCAACAGATCCCCTTTAATAGCATTAATATTGTATTAGCGCTGCTTGCACTTATTATGTTTTTAGACCGCTTTATTATTGGCACTATTAATTACTATGGTGAACAATCTGCCGTGGTTTTTAATTCAAAAAGCATAATTAAAGGCGTGATACGCGTTACATTATCGTCAGTAGGATTACTGGTGTTAATGGGCACGTTAGGTATTTCTATTACGCCTATTATTGCCTCGTTAGGTATAACATCACTGGCTGTTGCCCTTGCTTTGCAACCTACCCTTGAAAACTTTTTTTCTGGCGTACAGCTAGTCATAGATAAACCGATAAGGGTGGGTGATTTTATTGAGCTTGAATCAAAAGAACAAGGCTTTGTTGATCATATAGGCTGGCGATCTACATGGGTTAGAATGCTACCTAATAATATGATTATTATACCTAATAGCCAATTATCTAAATCACGTATTATTAATTACTTTTACCCTGAAAAAGAGCTAAGCGTGCCTGTTGATATAAGTGTGCATTACGATTCAGATTTAGAGTTTGTTGAGCAAGTAACACTTGAAGTAGCTCGTGAAATACTTATTTCTCACGAATGGGGCGTTGATGATTACAATACCTTTGTGGTTTTTCATACCTTTGATAGATCAAGCATTAACTTTACGGTAATGCTTAGAGCTAAAGAATACTTTAATCGCTTTTGGGTTAAATCGGCGTTTATTAAAGCCCTACATAAACGCTATAAAAAAGAAGGTATCGTAATCCCCTTCCCTATTACGGCTATTAACACCACACAAGAAGCGGCTAAATTTAATAGCGATAAAAAGGTGCAAGGCGATACCTAAAACAAAGCGCGAGTGACTCTCGCGCTAAATAAGTATTAAAACTTGTAGGTTATTTGCCCAACAATTTCACGCGGGCTCCCCGGAAAGTGGCCATTTCGTTCGCTAAAGCCACTCACTGCATATTCTTTATCAAATAAGTTATTAATATTTACGCTTAATAACACATCGTCAAAGCGACTCGTCCAGCTCATATCAAATACAGTAAATGGTTTAACTTTTTGACCACTTGTACTAAGTTGTTCACTTACATAATTTGCACCAAATGCAATTGATGAGTCAATTGAATCAATAGCATAACGAGTCCACAAACCTGCTTGGTGACGTGGTGCATTAGCAAAGCGCGAGCCATCGCCAAATGTATTTGAAAGCGTATCGCCCGTTACTCCTTTAACTACTTTTGTATCGTTGTAAGCGTAGTTTGCAGTTACCGTCCAATGCTCGGTTAAATCGCCTACGAGCGTTGTTTCAAACCCGCGACTTTCTACCTCACCTATATTTAAAAGCGCAGCAATCCCATCCCCTGCACCAGTGTCGTCGGGGTTGCTCATTACTACGTTTTCTTTATTAATTTGGTATATAGCAAAGGTGCTCATTATTTTGCCGTCAAGCCATTGGTTTTTCATACCAATTTCGGTTTGTTTACCTGTTTCTGGCTCTAAGTTACCTTCACTTTCTACATCTTCTTGATCGGCCGATGATGTTGGGTTGAAGCTCTCTGAGTAGTTAATATATACCGACGTATTTTCAACAGGTTGATAGGTCACAGCAACACGTGGAGTCACGCCGTTATCTGAGTAACTAAAGCCAGTTTCTTGGTTAAACTCTTTAAAGTGGTCGTAACGCAGGCCTGCAATAATTGTCCATTGCTCGCCTATGCTTATTACGTCTTGTGCGTATATTCCAAAGCGGTCTGTATCTACACCATCGCGGTTCATGTCGGTTAGGTTATAAGTGCTTGGGTCGGTTTCGCCGTAATTTAAGTCAAATATGTTTAAATTAGTAACGCCATCGGCTTCATAACGCGCTCGCAGATAATCGTATTCGGTATCTACGGTGTGATAATCACCGCCAAATAATACTTGGTGTGCTAATCGGCCATGTTCAAAACTATAAACAAAGTCGGTAGTTAAGCTTGTTTCTTTGTTTGCGCGATATTGTTTACGGTATTCGCGTTTAATAGTTTCGTCATCAATATTGGCAACGCCATCGCCGTTTACATCTACCCAACTTTGCGACTCATGGTAGGCTTGGTCGCGCTCGTTATCCATATAACGCAATGTGCTACTTACAGAAAAATCATCACTGAAGTAATGACTTATCTCGGCTTGAAGCACCAACGCTTCCATATTTTGATAGTCACTCGCTTCGTTCGCATTATAACTTGGGTCAACTAAAAAATTACCGTTGTCATCTACCGGTACACCACGTAAGCGGTTTCCGCCTAGGTCTTGTTTAATGTAGTCAACACTTGTGGTTAAGGTTGTTGAATCACTTAAATCAAATAGCAATCCACCTGTTAGCTCGGTGTTTTTTGAATCTGCATTGTTACGAAAGCTGTCTTGCTCTTCATAAAAACCACCTAATCTATAGGCCATTGTGTCGCTTAAACCGCCGGTCATATCAAGCGATGCACCACGCGTGCTGTAATTGCCAAGTGTTAATTTTAACTCTTTGCTTTGCGTGTAACTTGGCTTTTTAGTGACGTAGTTAATCATTCCGCCAGGTTCACCACCACCATATAAGGCAGATGCAGGGCCTTTTAATACTTCTACGCGCGATACATTAAATAACTGCGGTACACCAAAGCCCGAATATGGGTCGCCGCGCACGCCATCGTAAAATACGTTAGCGTCATCTCTAAAGCCACGAAACGTTACGCCTGAGTAACTGTACTCACTTACACCCGCTATTGAGCGATATAAGTCGGTAATGTCGCGCGCTGCTTGGTCAATTATAAGCTGCTCTGTTAATACCTGTGCAGATTGAGGTAGCTTAATAAGATCTAAATTAGTTTTAGTTCCAATTTTACTTTCGGTTTCAAGATAAAATTGCTGAGCACGGCCGGTTACTTCTATTGTTTCAATGTCTTTATTATGCTCGGCAAGTGCCAAATGAGGAAAAGCAGATAAAGACGCGGCAATACTCAGCGCCAAATTAGTTCGGTTAAACATGAAAGTCCCTAGAAGAATGCAAGAAGATAACAACAAAAATGATAACTCTTATTATTTGCACAATCAATGAAGGTGCTCTGCGAAAACCTCCTAAGTTTTAGAACGAATAGCATTTAAAACAATGAGTTATTTTATTCTCGTCTATATAGAGGTTAATAAAATGGCTAGCGTTACTAGAATATAAAATTGATATAATATAACATACCGACAAATGTAATTTAGCAAGACTCTAAAATGATAAATAAACTGCCCGTCACAGTATTATCTGGTTTTTTAGGCGCTGGTAAAACAACCGTGCTCAGCCATATCCTTAATAACAGGCAAGGTAAAAAAGTCGCCGTTATAGTTAATGATATGAGCGATATAAATATCGATGCCGCCACAATTAAAAGTGGTGTATCGCTCAGTCACAGCGATGAAAAGCTCGTTGAAATGAGTAATGGTTGTATTTGCTGCACTCTACGAGAGGACTTACTTGTTGAAGTTGGCAAACTTGCAAAAGAGGGCCGCTTTGATTACCTCGTCATTGAATCAACGGGTATATCTGAGCCCCTCCCGGTTGCCGAAACATTTACCTTTGCCGATGAAAACGGTATTTCACTTGGTGATGTTGCCACCCTTGATACGATGGTAACGGTAGTTGATGCGGTTAACTTTCTAAACGATTACGAACAAGCAAACGATTTACAAGATACTGGCGAATCGTTAGGAGAAGACGACGAGCGAAGCGTCGCTGACCTACTTGTTGATCAGGTTGAATTTGCCGATGTTATTTTAATTAGTAAAACTGATTTAATTACAAACGATGAATTAAATCGACTTACTGCCATTTTAAATACGCTTAATACTCAAGCTAAAATTATTCCTATATCAAACGGCAATATTAATATTAATGAAGTGCTAAACACCGGCCTGTTTAATTTTGAGCGAGCCCAACAAGCTCCAGGCTGGCTTAAAGAAATGCGCGGTGAACATATTCCCGAGACCGAAGAGTATGGTATTAGCAGCTTTAACTATACGGCGCGCCGCCCATTTGATCCTGAAAAGTTTTATAACTTTCTTCACAGTACCGAACAATATGGCAAGCTTATTCGCTCAAAAGGTTACTTTTGGCTGGCTACTCGGCCTTTATTTTGCGGACAATGGAGCCAAGCAGGCGGTATTGCTCACTACGGATTTGCTGGTATGTTTTTTAAAGCCATCCCTCAAAAAGAGTGGCCTACAGAGCCCGAATTGCTTGCTGACATAAATAATAAATGGGTAGAACCCTTTGGCGATATGCGTCAAGAGCTGGTGTTTATTGGTCAGTCTTTGAATCAACAAGCGATGATTAAAGCGCTTGATGACTGCTTATTATCAGAAGACGCCGTACTTAAAGGTAAGGACTTTTGGAGAACCTATAACGACCCATTTCCTATTTGGGAGGAAGAATAATGAACGCCTTAGCCCCGTTAACAGCGCAAATAAAACCAGCTGAAGAACTCCACCGAAGAGCGGCAAAAGATAGTGATGCCAGTGTTTTGCCACAAATTTATAACGAAGATACCAACATTGTTATTTGGCAAAGAAGCGCAGCCGAAAAACTAACAAAAGCTGTTAATACACTCATTGCCACCAGCGCGTTAAAACCATTAGAACTTGCTGTATCGCCCGATGACGCTTTTGATCAGTTAATAAAGGTACTAAAGCCAGAAGATAATAACCGTGATGAGGTTAATACACTTTGTGAAGACATTGCTTTACTTGTTGAAATGTTTTGCTGCCTGTTTGATTTAAAGCGCGCAGGTTTAAGACTAAAAGTGCTAGATAAACCCATGTGTCCGCGCTTTCATGTAGACAAAATTCCGTGCCGATTAGTTACAACCTACCAAGGCGTTGCTACGCAGTGGTTAAATCACAGCGATGTAAACCGCTCAAAACTCGGTGCCGGTAATTTAGGTAAACCAGATGAAGAGTCTGGCTTATTTAAAAGCTTAAATAATATTAACCAGCTAACTGAAGGTGATGTTGCCCTGCTTAAAGGAGAGTACTGGGATGACAACGAAGGTGCAGGTTTAGTGCACCGCTCACCACCGGTAGCTGCAAACGAGCAACGCTTATTACTAACCCTAGATTTTATTTAATATATAAATAATTGACGTTGGCCTTTAACCAACGTTAATCACTTTACTAATAATGCTATTCAGGCCTTGTGTATTAACAAGCTTTGATACAAAGTCATCCATGCCGACACTTAAACAGCGCTGTTTATCGTCTTCGTAAGCGTTTGTAGGAATGGCAACAATTGGCATTTGGCAATCCATTAAAATAAGGTCAAACGACTGATATCAGCTTGTGTAAACTCACTAAGTAATAATGATTGCTGATCTTTTGCTATGCCTATACCACTATCAGACACACTTACAAATAGCTGCTGGGCACTATAATCAAACGATAAACGTAAATCACCCACGTTAATACATTCAAGCAAAGTGCTACTGTACTCAACTATAAACTGCACATCGTCAGAGCTTACAATGGGTGAAAACAACGACTTAATGTTTTCAATAAAAGCGTTATTTTATTAGTAGCTGCGATAATTTTTTAATCGATTCAGCTATCTCATTCATACTAATAGCGCCATAGCCAAAACGTATGTGAGTCGGTGACTCTTGATCGATAGTAAAAAACGTACTTAACGTCGAATCGTTATTTTTAAAGTCAGAAAGTTCTCTCCCCTCAACTAGTTTAGAAATATCAACCCAAATAGCTAAACCTCCAGTGGGCAGTATAAAAGAGATTTTTTCACCAAATACTCGAGTAAACTCTTGTGCCGTAAAGTCTCTTCTTTGTTTATATTCACGCCTTACTTTTCTTATGTGGCGTTTTACTTCACCTGATTCCATTAAGTCAGATATTACATGTTCAGTTATTGTGTTGCCTTGCCTATCAATAAGTACTATTTCTTGTGCCGCACGTTCAATAAACTGAATATCCGATACGATGTATCCAAGCCTAAGTCCAGGCGCAAACACTTTAGACATAGAGCCAATATGCACTACATTTTCAGAATTAGGAAGGCTCGCTAATGGCGGGATTGGACTCGCCTCGTAGTGAAATTCATGATCGTAATCATCCTCAATGATAGAAAATTGATGTGTTTTAGATAACTCCAACAAAGCTAGCCTTCTGTGCATAGGCAAGCATACCGTTGTAGGATATTGATGATGAGGAGTAACATAAACACCCGATACACTATGATTTTCGAGTATTTCGCGCAAATGTGATATATCAAGTCCTTGGTCATCTAATTTACATTTAACGACTTTAAAGCCATTTGATTCAAACGCGGCTTTTGCAGGTAAGTAACATAAATCTTCCATAATAATGACTCCTTTTTTGGAGTCTAATACCCTAGATGCTAAATAGATGCCCATTTGACTACCCCTCACAATACATATTTCTTGTTCTGAGCAGTTCATGAATCGATCGCTGGAGAGCATTTTTTGAATTGAGTTACGAAGTTCAATAGCGCCGCGAGGGTCGCCGTAACCTAGCTTAGAATGACGACTTAAATTAACGCATACTCGCCGGTAGGTACGCGCCAATAACTCATATGGAATTAAACGAGCATCTGGTGTGCCATCATTTGTGATTGATACACAATCTGCTAACGCCAAAGCATCAAGATATAAATTTTCGACCAACTTAGATGATGGCTTCGTTTTTATTGTACTGCTGATCAAACTGGTATTTGCAGCTGACAAACTTTGCTCTGGTAGTGTTTCAGATACGAACGTACCGCGCCTCAGTTTGCTTTTCAACCAGCCTTGAACCTCAAGTTCTTCGTATACTTGTTGCACTGTTTTTCGATTAATACCTAACTGATTAGCCAATGAGCGAGAACCAGGCAACATACTTCCTGGCGTTAAACGCCCAGTTTGTATGTCCTTTGTTATATGGTTCAATAGTTTCGAATGGAGCGTTTTACCGCAGCTATCCTCAAAAGTGAACTGAATATCCCAAGGTCTTAACATAAACACCTCATAACTGGACCCCTTAACTTTACATTTCTGGCTCTTATTTTTAATCCAGATTATCGCTATCTTACTGCCATTGTCAAAATATAAAAAGAGAATAACCCACATGGAAACACTAAATACAACTAAAGAAGCCTTGATGCAAAATGCGCAGCAAGACATGCAAACACTCATTCAAGATAGCAACTTAACAGATCGCGAAAAACTGGCGCTAACATGCCGAATTTTATTTGATAAAGGCCACGACTCTGGGTTAGCGGGGCAAATTACTAGCCGTACAGAGAAAAATAATACCTTTTTAACACAACGATTTGGATTAGGTTTTGACGAAGTAAGTGCTAAGAATCTAATTGAAGTAGACCAAGATCTAAAACCTTTGGATGGAGAAGGAATGGCTAATCCTGCGAACCGTTTTCATACATGGATTTATAAAGAGCACCCAGAAGTAAACTGCATTATTCATACACATCCAACACATATTGCTGCGTTATCGATGCTAGAAGTCCCTTTGATCATATCTCAAATGGATACATGTGGGTTGTATAACGATTGTTCTTTTGTGGCTGACTGGCCTGGCGTACCGGTTGGTAACGAAGAAGGAATGCTTATTTCAAAAGCACTGGGTAAAAACCGTGCTGTGTTTCTTGCACATCACGGGCAGCTTGTTATTGGCAAAAATATTGAAGAGGCGTGCAACCTTGCAATATTGATTGAACGAGCCGCTAAATTGCAATTACTCGCAATGGCTGCAGGTGAAATTAAGCCGCTTCCTCACAAACTAGCTCAAGAAGCTCACGACTGGGTTTCTACCGACAAACGAAATAAAGTCAATTTTGCGTACTACGCAAGACAGGCATTAAAAAATCATACTAACTGTATTTAAGGCGCATAAAATGAAGATATCAGGAATTATAGGTTATCCAATAACCCCTTTTCACAATAACGGCCAAGGTGTTGATTTTGAAAAATTAAAAATTGTTATAGACACATTACTTATTGCTAAAGTAGATGCTATAGCCGCTTTAGGCAGTGCAGGCGAAGCCGCTTATTTGAGCCAAACCGAATGGGAAAATGTTGCCAGTTACACAGTTAAATATGTAGCAGGTAGAGTACCCGTTGTTATTGGAATTGCAGAATTAACCACTGAGCAAGCATTAAAACGCGCGACGTATGCGCACAGCATTGGTGCTGATGTGATCATGCTTTCGCCATTTTCTTATTATAAATTGAATGAAGATGAGATTTATGCACATTATCAAAGTGTATCCGACGCGACTCCTCTTCCTATTATGATATATAACAACCCTGCGACGTGTGGAGTTGATATGTCACCTCAATTTATGCTGAACATGGTCAACAACATAAAAAATGCAGTCATGATTAAAGAAAGTACTGGCGACATACAACGTATGCACAAAATTTATAAGCTTTCCAATGGCGCGGTACCATTTTTTAATGGCTGTAATCATATGGCTCTTGAGGCCCTAAACGCTGGCGCCATTGGTTGGTGCACTGCCGCCCCATGCTTAATTGGCGATAAACCTAAGCAACTATTTGAAGCTGTTCAAAGTGGTAATAGCAAAAAAGCAAAAGAGTTATTTTATCAACAGTACGACTTTTTAGAGTTTATTGTTAAATCGGGTTTGGCTGCAGCCGTTAAATCAGGCATTTCACTGCAAGGGATTGACGTTGGTGATCCTAGAAAGCCACTTTTACCTCTATCTATGCAAGAACAAGCAAAACTTAAGGATATGTTATTAAATTTAGATAGCCTTATACCAACCTGCATAAATCTTTGATCAATTTAACGAATTAAATTGCACTATAACGTCGTTAAAAGTTTTTATTTACGACTGCATGGATGCAGGAGGTAGAGCAATGCAGGGAGCAATTGCCGAGAACAACTAGATATAAAAACTTTTGCCTAGTTCTAGCGTAATTTTCTTAACAGTAAATAGACCCCATATATAAGCAGACTGGTATTAGTTAAGCCACCGCTCAAACCAATGTTTTTGTATATGTAGGATTATATAAATAAAAGGTAGCTGGGAAAGGTATGCAAAGAGTAGGTATAAAATTATTTTGGGCTTAAAGTTTTTATTAAACCGCACTAATCACAGCTGATTGAGCTGACACTAGTACGGTTTAAAAGTAAGTATAAAACTTATACCAATTCCAACAAATAGCTGATCTATTTTACTTGCTAAAACAACCCATTTCTTTGTTGTAAATTTCGTAAAGGGAACCCATTTACATCAATTTACGCCTAGAACTGAATTATTTTTTCGGCGTAAAATTTAGATCACATACTTAATGGAATTGGTATTACTGATTCAATTTTAATAAACCAAAATGCTTATGCAGACAGTTGCACTGGAATATCTGTTGCAGATGCTTTTTTCATGCTGCCTTCTTGCTCTAGGCGAATATGCCAGCTAAACGCTTCTTCAAGTAAATGAGGCGTATGCCCGCCACGCTCACAAGCGCGATTGTAATAATCTAACATTGCTTCGCGATAATCTGGGTGCACACAATGCTTAATAACTTGTACAGCACGCTCACGCGGTGCTAAGCCACGTAAATCAGCTAAGCCTTGCTCAGTTACTAAAATATCAACATCGTGTTCGTTATGATCAACATGGCTCGCCATAGGCACAACGCTTGAAATAGCGCCATTTTTAGCAATCGATTTAGTCACAAATATAGCTAAATGGGCATTACGAGCAAAATCACCCGAGCCGCCAATACCGTTCATCATTCGTGTGCCACACACATGCGTTGAATTTACATTGCCATACATATCAAACTCAAGCGCAGTATTAATGGCAATAATACCTAAACGGCGCACTATTTCAGGGTGGTTCGAAATTTCTTGAGGGCGTAACACTAGCTTGTCTTTGTATTTTTCTAAATTATTAAATACTTGTGCATTACAACGCTCAGACAACACAATTGAACTGCCTGATGCAAAGCTCATCTTACCTGCATCAATTAAGTCAAACGTCGAATCTTGCAGTACCTCTGAATACATTGTTAAATCTTTAAAGTCAGAGTCGAGTAGCCCCATCATCACTGCATTAGCAATGTTACCAATGCCTGCTTGTAGTGGACCTAAATTAGCTGGCAATTTATTTTGAGCCACCTCATCTTTAAAAAAGTTAACTAAATGGCGCGCAATAGATGCGGTATCTTCGTCTGGGTCGGTTACGGTAGAAAACGAGTCGCTTTGGTTAGTAAAAACAATACCAACAATTTTTGCAGGATCGATAGCAATTGCAGTACTACCAATGCGGTCGTCTACTTTAACTAACGGCATTGGTTGGCGAGTAGGACGATACGATGGAATGTATATATCGTGCAAACCTTCAAGATTAGGGTTATGCAGCATATTAATTTCAACAATGACTTCTTTTGCAAAAATAGCAAAACTTGCTGAGTTACCAACCGATGTAGTAGGCACAATATGCCCTTCTTCGGTAATGGCAACCGCTTCAATAACAGCTACATCAGGCATAGTTAATTGGTGGTTACGTAAATGCTCAACCGTTTCAGATAAATGTTGATCAATAAACATTACTTCACCGTTATTAATCGCTTTACGTAAAGTGCTATCTACCTGAAAAGGCATACGACGCGCTAAAATGCCCGCTTCCGTTAATAGCTTATCTAAGTCATTACCTAGTGATGCACCCGTCATTAAATTTATTTTGATAGGATTTTTTTTGACTTGCTCAATTAATGCTCTGGGTACTGCTTTAGCTTCTCCGGCACGAGTGAAGCCACTCATCCCTACAGTCATTCCATCTTTAATAAACAGACTTGCCTGCTCAGCAGACATAACTTTATTATGCAGATTACTATTGCGAATACGTTCCAAGTTCATTTTGAGCCCCTTTCTAAATTTGGCATTATTCTAATCCTTACTTCGTACTACACAATATAGACTTAAGTCGCATTTACGCCATTAGGATGAAAATACAGTAAAAACACAAAATCTTTTACATATAAATTACAATAAGAAACCAAGTAAGTAACACCTGCAATATTTTATACACACCAGCCTTTAAAATAATGATGTTTTATTTTTTAAATAAATAGTTTTTTGAATAATTAGGTATTTATGAGTACTTTTTAGCTCGTAGTGTACACAGCAAACATAAGGCGTAATTTAGCATCAAATACAAATCAGTAATGCCCATATTTATGGTCGCTTATAGCCGATTTTTTTAGCAACTGCAGGCTTTGTGCTTTGTATATTAACTTATTATACCAATCCGCAATAATACTTAATCATTTTGCGGGGCTAAACGTGTCGCTACCTGCGTTAAAAAATTCTCAATTAGAACAACTAAATAGCGAGTTTTTTGCCTGGCTACCAACTCGTTTTTCCGCCCTCAAAATAGATCACTTAATTAAGCAGATTGGTATTACTAATTTAAAACCTTAATGATCACCGCGTACAAATCTTGTGTATTAACCGGTTTAGATACAAAGTCATCCATGCCGACACTTAAACAGCGCTGTTTATCGTCTTCGTAAGCGTTTGCAGTAATGGCAATAATTGGCACGTGTTTGCCACTTTGCCCTTCGTTGGCACGTATTACTTGTGTGCATTCGTAACCATCCATATTCGGCATTTGGCAATCCATTAAAATTACGTCAAACGACTGACTTTCTAATATTTTAAGTGCCTTAATACCATCGTTTGCCGTTGTTAGCTTTGCTTTGCTTGGCTCTAGCATTTTTGCAATAACCTGACGGTTTATTGGGTTGTCCTCCACAAGGAGTATTTTTTTATCGCCGAGTATAGGTAGTAATTGCGACTGAACTAAAGCAACAGGCTTAACATATTCAGCCTTAGGTGCATTTACATAAAACTTGAACATACTGCCTTTGCCAGGTGCACTATTGAGGGTAATTTCGCCCTCCATTTTTTTAATCAAACCTTGGCTAATTGCTAAACCGAGCCCTGTACCGCCATATTTACGTGCAACGCCTACATCAGCTTGTGTAAACTCACTAAATAATAATGATTGCTGATCTTTTGCTATGCCTATACCACTATCAGATACACTCACAAATAGCTGCTGGGCACTATAATCAAACGATAAACGCACAAACCCACGCTCGGTAAACTTACGCGCATTAGATAACAAGTTAATGATGATCTGATTTAAGCGTAAATCATCCACGTTAATACAATCAGGCAAAGTACTACTGCACTCAACTATAAACTGCACATCGTCAGAACTTATAATAGGTGAAAACAACGACTTAATGTTTTCGATGAAAGGTTCTAAATTTGTTGGACGCGGGCTAATTTGCATTGCATTAGCCTCAATTTTAGAAAAATCTAAAATATCGTTTAAGATTTTTAATAAATTTTGGGCACTTTTTTGTTGGGTATTTAAAAGATCTCTTTGCTCGTCGGTTAACGAACTATCGCGTAGCAATACCTCTCCCATACCCAAAATGCCGTTCATAGGGGTACGTAATTCATGGCTCATATTTGCTAAAAACTGCGATTTAGCCACGTTTGCTAAGTTAGCATGGCTTACTGCTTGTTTAAGTTTGTTAGTTTGCTCTGCCACTTTTTGTTCTAACTGTTGGTTAAACTCACTTAACTGCTTGTTTAGACCTTGGTTTTTTACATTAGAGGTTTGCAGATTTTCTATAGAATTATTTAATGCATTTGCCAGCATTTCAAACTGCTGTTGAAGTTGCAGTACTTCTTGCCAACTTGAGTCAGTACTAAATGTATGTTTTTTTGTTTTATCAAAGCTTTGCATTAAATTAGTTAAACCGCTTATAGGTTGTACTAATAAGTTTGCTAGCTGATGTATAAACAGCACCACCATTAAAATTAATATTGCGCTAAGAAGAAAAGTAGGTAACCACGTTTTAGCCACTGCCATGCTTAAATGTTTGCGGTTATAAAAGGTGATAACTTGCCATTTACTCTGCGGACTTACATATTTAGAACTATGGTAAACCTCGTTATTATTGGAACGAAATAAATTTTTATCGCCCATATTTCGTGTATTAAAACCACCTTCGTTAAAGTCGGTTAATATTTTAAACTGCTCAAGCGAGCTAAAAACCACTTTTTGTTGATCATCTAATACAACTAATTCACCGGTATATTCAAATAAATTAGGAATAAACTGCTCTAATCGTCCAAGCTTTAATGAGCCTTCAACTACACCGTAAAACTCACCATCACGGTATATTGGGGCAGAAAGAGCAACAATGGCTTCATTGCCAAGCCCTCGGCCTTGAAATACGCCACTACTATAGCCAAGAGGATATTGCTCAGCCAGCGTAAAGTACTCCCGATCGGTTATGTAGCGCTGCGCTTCACTCAGCCCTGTTAATAAATCACTAGGCACACTCATTTCGACCAGACCGTTTGAGTTTGCATACAAGCTGGTAGTAAACCCAGGAAATAACAGCATGAGCCGCTCAAGCTGCTGCGCTGTTGAACCTCCAGTTCCTATAACATCACTACTCATTACAATAGCGTT
The DNA here is from genome assembly GCF_056470645.1 of Pseudoalteromonas sp. TP27. NCBI lineage: Bacteria > Pseudomonadati > Pseudomonadota > Gammaproteobacteria > Alteromonadales > Pseudoalteromonadaceae > Pseudoalteromonas > Pseudoalteromonas sp. TP27. Next base: position 106,498 of record NZ_JARDAK010000009.1, read on the forward strand.
TTTGTGAAACACTAAATAATCGTTTAATTGCGTGCTAATAGACTCAGCTTTTTCTTCAAGCTGCGCGTTTACCTCATATTCTAAACGTGAATGATGATCGTTCACTAAAATTACACTAGTAAGCAATACAACCAATATAATAATTACGCTTACTACATAGCTAAGAATACGCGCAAGTGGCCTGCCCTGATACGCACGGCTAGCATGGGGTACAAACACACTAAATAAATCGACCAACGCCAAGCTTATTAGCGCATTTATAAGGTATTTACATATTGCAACGGTGAGTGTTAACGAAGGTAGGTCTATTATAATTTGACCAATAAACCACACGATGGGAAGGCCAATTAAAAGCCAAAATACAGTACCCAGAGGAAGTATTGGTTTAGAGCGGCGTAAGCAAAAAGCATAAAGCCAAAAAAGCTCGAGTAAATATACGATGCTTGGCCAACAATGGCCCCACCTATACAATAAAAAGCCAGAGACAATCGCGAGGCTCAAACAAGCATATCGAAGCCCAATGAACACTAAGCTACATAATACAAATACTTGCCCGAATAAAAACTCAGAACTGTCGAAAAAATATAGCGGTGAGAGATTTACTACACCGCCTAACAGACCTAGTAAAACAGCGAGTATCCACTTACTTCTTTGAGGCATTACATCAACCTTTGGCACCGAATACTAATCTGATTAAAAGTATAATCGCTCTACGCGCTGAGTGATTCATTCATTTAAAACAATTGGTATAATTAACATGCTGTATTATTATTTATATAATATTTACATTATTACTTACAAGTTAAGTACTGTCTAGCAACAAAGATGGAACGAATATCGACAGTAAAATAAATTTTATCGTTAAGTAAAAATGTAATCTTGGGATTTAAATTAGGTAATATCAAAGAAGAGTTTATAACACCCAATGTTGTTTGAAGCATAAGCTGACATAATCACATACGATTTCATTGAGCTACAACGGTACAAGTGAAGTATAACTTGGCATAATATTGAAGCATATAATGGCATAAAGTTACCAAATACAGGCTTTATGAAGCCAACCACTTAAAAATACTGTCAAGTTTAGTTGGCTGCTATGTGCCAACAGCGGACATTAAAGCGTAAGTAGTTTCTGCCCCAAAATGAGTTAGAGTAAGGCTCTCAATCGAGCGACTTGTAGACGCTCGACCTTTTCCCTGGTCGGCTGTCCATTTACAAGTTTCTCGTATAGTCAGGAAAACGAGCTATTTGGTCGTTTTTATCCCAAAGCAATTTAAGCTTTAAAGGCATAAAGCTATTTGTAGCAATAAGTTATCCAATGTGATAAAAATTCATCAAGTGGAAACTCGAGACGGTTAACGGTAGAAAAACGACCGAATCGCTCGTAGATTAAAATTGTTATGTTCAGGAAGTGAATTTGAAAAACTATTTACCCGAATTTTTGGGTGTTTTATTTGCATTGTTACTCATAAATGCATGGTATTTATCTGGTATTGCGATCGAGCAAGGCGTAGTGCCTATATATTATGAGCACATTATACGGGCTTTAACTGTCGCTGGTAGCGCTGGCTTTGGTGCAACTCTTGCGTTCAAGTTTAACAATCGACTTGAGGGTATTAAAAATGAAAGAATTGATTTAAAAGAGAAAGCACAACATGCAGCTATTTTGAACAAAGCCTTATTAAACATCGCTATGCAGTTGAATACTATCGGCAACATGAAGAAAAAGTTGTATAAGTACAATACGATACATGATAAAGCATTTTCGATGAATGCTGAGAAAAACTTTAACGACAATGCCATTGTTGATATAAATGAAATTGCCTTAATATTAACCTCCAAACCTCAGTTGTTACTAGAGATTAATAATGAACAAGATGGTTATATTCAAACAATTGAATCTTTTAAAATACGAAATGAGCACTACTTAAATATCTTGCAGCCTAAGATGTTTGAATTGGGTTTGCTTGATCGTAAAGCAACGATTGGTGAGTATGAAGATGCGCTACCACACCCAATATTTAAGGCTGCATACCAGTCTGTAGAAGCACTGGAAACAAATATTTTAGAGACAGAAAAGGGGCTAAAAGTCATATTTCAAAGTTTACGAAATGCATGCAAAGAGATATTGCCGGAACATAAGTTCATTGCCCAAACTGAACATAGCAAATAAGGATAGGCCGCGCGAAACCGCGGGCATATCTGGGTGTTGAACAAGCCCGGTTAGGCGTTGTGCTGCATTTATAGTGTAAATAGCGATGTCGAAACGAACTCTAGATGTGGTGCAGGGGTGCATGGAGTCGCGTCTTGCACTGTTTGCTATACAGGTACATGTTATTAGAAATTGGCACAGAGCCGCCCGTCGACTCTAACTCATAATTGTCCAAAAATGAGTTTGATCGACCGTCTGCTTATCGCTCATACCTGAATTCTTTTGTAGCGAGCTAAGCTTAAAACTCCATAAACACCGGAGTACAACTAATGCACCAGTTAACTATATATCAGCCTAAAGAGCCTTGGAATAAAAATAAGCTTGAGGACAAAAGTTACCACTAAAATTACAGCAAATATGGGCTATCCGAATACGACTGGAACTTTTTCATAAAATAAGAGATCTAGCACTATTTAACCTAGCCATAGATAGCAAACTAAGAGGATGTGATTTAGTTTCACTAAAAGTTAACGACATCGCACATGGTAAAACAATCCAATCAAGGGCAATAGTCGTTCAAAAAAAGACTGGTATGCCTGTTCAATTTGAAATTACTGGAAATACAAGGATCTCAATTGTGGCGCTCATAGAGCAATTTAGTCTCAATTCTTATGATTACTTGTTTAAGTCACGAGTTCATTCTTCTGCACACCTCTCAACCCGTCAATATGGACGTATAGTTGACTCTTGGGTCACCTCAATTGGGTTAGATAAGACTCAATATGGTACTCATTCAATGAGACGTACCAAACCATCACTAATTTACAAAAAAACTAAAAATTTAAGAGCCTGTCAGCTTCTACTTGGCCATAGAAAACTAGAGAGCACTGTCAGGTACTTGGGAATAGAAGTTGATGATGCGTTAGAAGTATCAGAACAGATCGATGCTTAAGTTTGAACCAATGCAAGACCTGAAGTAAGCGTCTGGCGTTGGTTCCTAAAAAATATGTTAATCTACGCTACTTTGTTCTAATAAAATTATAATGGAGCTGTATCAATATTGATTTGATAAGGCTTACTGACAAAGTCAGCCATTTTTATACACTCCTTAACTGCAAATCCTCGTCCTTTGTAGTTTGCGAAAGCAATATGAGTATTATCAGTTAACACTGCATATAATCTATAGTTATGTGTGTAGCCTTTTCTAGGTATAGCTTTAAAACCTTTAATATCTGATAATTTATAAACACGTTTAAAAATAGTATATAAACTAGTCGACTTTAATTCCAAGGTTTGTTTTGCGAGATCAAAACGACATACATAACCACCAAACGAACCACTCCACCCTAGCCAGCATATAAACCCAGATACCCATATCGGTAATGATTTTGCTTCATCAGAATTGAACACATTAATTAGCCCGATAAATAAAAAGAAACCACACAACAAAACTAGCAATAATCTAGTTAACTTTGGTTGTCGATAAATAGCTAGCTCACTAGATAGTTCTTTAAAATACATTACAGCACTCCGTATTTAACTAAGCCGGCAATGGCTGTAAAAACAAAAAATGGCAGGGATAGTTTTATTAGCGATTTGCGATCCCATATTTCAATGAAAACAAGATCTTCACTATTAAAATCTACATCTTCCAGATGAGAGTTTGAATTAGCTTTTTTAGTATCATGAGTAATTTGAGGTGAGCTATATAATTCTCTTTGAGCAAACCTTATCGGTGTTTTATTAGGCCAATCCGATATGGTTTCAACAGCAGTAGTATTATATTTCGTATATAAAAACGAAATGAACATCTTAGCATCTGTATACTGTTTAAATTCATATAACTGATCAACAAACTTAATTTGATAAGGGCCTTGCGCGCCTATACTACTTAATTCAAATGATAGTGTATCAAACGATGTAACAACTTTACTTCTTTGAAAGCAACCCCATAATGCGGTTTTTAAATTAAGCTGTTTTTCTATCCCGTTAAACTCTAAACGGCTCTTTTGACCAAAAAGCAATATAGATATACCTAAAAAGAAGCTTGCCGAAATCGCGAAGAAAATACTTTCACCTCCTTCGCTTGTGACTGTCATCACAATGCTAGTAATTCCAGGAATAAGCATAATAAACGCAAAAATTTTGCTTGTCATTTCGCGTCTTGAGGGCATTGTTGTATTACCACTTTGATCTGTTTTGAGAACTTTTTTTACAAGCTTGGATAGATTGTTATATTCCATTACTTCAACCTTAAAAATTAATTATTACCTTATTTACATTAACATAAAGTAGCTAAGTAAACCTTATCTCACGATACTCATATCATTCCTTATATAAGAGTCAAATTACTATTTACATCAAGTCAGGGAAATCTTAAATGCATTTGATATAAAAAGATGACCGTCCGGTTATCGCTCATTAGGGACTATCAGATAAAATAAAAACACTCTTTTCAAACTGAGATCTGGACTACTACAAGTTTGTTATTAAATTTTTATGTAAGAAAAATTGGTAAAAAACAACCACCGGATAAGCTGTTAAAGTTTATTGGCATATAGCATCCGATTTATTTCAGTCATTAAAATACCCGCATCCATGTGAGTATTGAAATTACTAAAATATAATAGTTGGTTTTTAAAAGGTAGTTTTGATTTTCGTTTTATATAACGCTACCTAAATAATGTTTTCTTTATCTAAATTAACTTAATTAGAAAAAATATTATCGAGATCTTCGTCAATATAAACACCCGTTAATCCATTATCTTCTACAGCAGATTTAAATTTATCTGTACAATACAAACGAGAACCACCTGTAAATTTACTCTTAAAAACAGGCTTATTTTTTACATCATCATTTATGAAAGCAATCTTGATATAATCTAAAGGATAACCGTCTAAATATTCGCGTTCACATTTTGCTTCATCTTCTTGTCCAAATGTACGCAAGTTAAAGATTACAATAGGTTCACCATCAGCTTTTGTTTCAATAAACTCACCTAAAGGCGCTAATAAATCTTTTAAAGCTTCATAAGCATTCATCCGAAGAGCGATAAATCCATCCATGATACTTATATCGTAGTTATCTTTTAGATACCCAGGTAAAAAAGACAACTCATAACCTTCAGGCCAATACTCTAATAAAGAGTCATTATTCATATGGATATCAAGTAGAAACATGCAAGCATCTTGATTAGCTGGCAACATCGGTTGTATTTTTTCAGCGAATGAAAGTATGTCCCACTCAACCATGTCGTAAGAATTAGTAACAGGCTTTAATGAGAACAACTTCATGATTTACCATCCCAATTAGCATTTTTACGCATCATAACGCTGGCTGGCATAATATGATTTTTAATTTTTATTTTCACGCCACGTAATGCATTTATGAAATCGAGCTTATTTACTTTGGTTCTTAAACTAGTAGACACCCACACTTCATAATTATGGCGATGCAGCCTTCTGTGAGAAACAGTGTCAGGCGTAGCCCAATCATCTGACTTATTTTTTTCAAAGTTTCTTAGCCATACCCCATTCGTTGGATCATTAATACCAATACCAAACGAGTGCATTCTTAAACGCGCAGCATATGTAAGGCGCTGTCTATAACGTCCCTTACCACACACAATATGATGTGCTTCATGATATGAAGTCGGTTTTGGCTCGCCTGCCGCTCGTAAAAACTTAGCAAGTTTTTCCGTTGGATGATGCTCTTCTTCTGCTAGCTCTTTAACAGAAGTACCTTCGTTTTCTGCGCGGTAAGACTCTAAGCTTTGTTGCGCGATAAGCAAGTGCTCTAAACGCTTGCGTTCTTTTTGTAAGTGGTCGTAATCTCTTTGCAGCTTTTCCTTAGACGCAGCAGATTTACGGCGTTTATCGTCGTAGTGTTTTTTTGCTAGTAATTCATAATTATAAATAGCCATTTCTAAAGGGCTGGGGTTACTTGGTCGATCTGGCATTGGGTAGTGCTGTAGTTGAATCATCCTTAAATCCTTAAAATTTCCTTTTATTAGCGCGTAAAATAGCAAATAGACTATTGAGGTGCAATTATATACGTTACACACCGAATAACTGCAATCATTTTATTGCAACAATGAATTACATAGCGGTCAAATTTCCTATTCATACAACACAATTGTTGACTGACTGGTTATCGCTTTAACCAACTATCAGCTGGGTAACAGAAGTGCTGTTATTAAATATAACTTTCCCTAGCTTTAAGGCGTGTATGCATAGCGATATTCGACCTAATGCTAATCATAAATTTGTAGATACACTCAGCAATGAAAAAGTTAATTTAAGCTCAAACCCTTTTGATGAAATTGAATTAATTCAGCGTGGTTTAGATATAAAAAGTGTTGAGAAATTTAGGCTTGAGTTACGTTGGGGTATTCAAGAAGATTCAACTAAACAGGTAGATTTATTTTTTTGACTAGCAAATTTGTGGAGGTTTTTTACACGGGAGTGTTTGAGTTTTCTTCTGTACATGTGAGTCAACCATCTAACCATTTGGTTAAATACTAGACTATGCCACCTTATACTTCCAATTTATGCCATCTTTTAGTACAAATATGTCAACTTATACTTCAAACAACACCCAAATGAGGAATTTGGGTGGCAGTCTTACCAGCCACATCTCGGCACACACGTCACAAACTGTGGCTGCTCCCTTCCGGGCCTGACCAGGTTCGCCTGCTAGTGTTGCGAGAGGACCAATAAGACTACCATTGAGGGCCTTGGTTGGCGCGGGAAGGATTATCTCTACTTTTGCTCTGTTATTCAAGGGATAATCTAAAAAGAAAGTGCGATTGCATACTTCATATACAATCGCGGCGTATTTAGCTGTTTTAGTGCGTATTAATTGCTCTCTAACTGCGCTTTTATATTACGAAGTGCTGCTTTTACCTTTTTCATATTTTCTGGGCCCATGCGTAAAAGCTGCTTTTGTGCGTCAGGAAGCTGTTCCCATTCAGAGAATGCATATTGATACGTTACTGAATCACGAAGTAACGGTAAGTCACCTTCTGGCTCTGGCGTATCAAGTAATAAATCGATTGCATCGGTTAGCGTTTGATTAAACTCATCATCGCCGTAACCAATTTCACTGTATGCATTATTAATAAGTGGCTTATATTCTTCGTACATGCGAACGGCTTGCGCTGCACTCATACTGGTAAATATTTTTACATACGGTGTGTAACGCTCATAACTATTAGGATTAATTGTTAAAATATCACCTTCATTTACGCTAAACGTTTCTTCTGGTTGAACGACAGGCGTGTGTTTTTTAGCTACTTTACCTTTAGCTAGGTTATCTACAAATACAACACCACGGCGAATTACGTCGTCAGTTACCATTAAGCTCATTACTGAATCACTTAGGTACTCGTCCATTTTAGCAACTACAACGGCATCGCTTTCATCAAGCGTTGGTAATGGTTTTACTTCAGGCACAGGCTCACTTGGGCTTTGTGCTGGTACTTCAAGCTCTGCTGGCTTTTCTGGCATAACTGATGGCGCGTCAACTACGGGATCGTTTTCAGGTTTAAGCTCCATCATTGGTTGCTCTTTTGGTGCTTGCTCTACCTCTGTGCGTGTTTGTGGCTCATCACTTGGTTTTAATAGTACAAACGCGGCTGCGCACACAACTATTATTAAAATAATAACGGCGAAAAGAAAATTGTTATTAGGCGGACGTTTTTGAACATCTGACGCTTCTGGTTTATCTGACATACAAACTCCATAAAAATTAAAAGTGCGTTATCACTCAGAGTACCCTGAGTGGAAAAAATTCATTATGAGTAGTAACTATAAATACATAACTATTTTAGCTTACAAATATAAACATAAGCTTACTGTACTTACTATTACTCAGTTATCCTTTGATTCTTCTAGCTTAAAGACTTACAGTTAATAAATAAAGTAAAGACGTTGAACTGTTTAAACACCAATATGAAAATCAAGCAAGTCGATCCAAAAAAACCAAAAATAGCCCTATTATTAACGGGCGGTGGCGCACGAGCTGCTTATCAAGTGGGTGTACTTAAAGCGCTCGCTCATAGCATGCCGCGTACAGCTCCATTACCGTTTAGAGTAATAAATGGCACCTCTGCAGGGGCTATTAACTCTGCGGCTTTAGCATGTTACGCCTCTTGTGCTCATTTAGCTGTACGAAAACTTGAATCAGTTTGGAAAAACTTTTCGACCTCTATGGTTTATAAAAGTGACTTTTTAAGTGTATTTGGTCATATTGCGCGTAATATTTTAACCAGCTTTCAGTCAGAGCATATTAATCACCCACCAGCGAGTTTGCTAAATAATCGCCCTCTACGTGGTTTGCTCAATGAGATTTTAGACTTACACCGGATAGAGCGTAACTTACACCGAAATTATTTAGATGCGCTTTCAATTACGGCTTCTAGTTATACCACGGGCGACTCTGTTGCGTTTTTTCAATCAAATACACAAACACCATGGCAACGCGCTAAACGCGAAGGCCAAGCCACGCGTATTAACGTTGAGCATTTAATGGCATCGAGCGCTATTCCTATGGTATTCCCAAGCGTAAATATTTATAACCATTACTTTGGTGATGGCTCTATACATCAGCTTTCGCCGCTCAGCCCATCAATTCATTTAGGGGCTGAAAAAATATTTATTATTGGGGTCGACCAACCTAAAGAGCTTCACCCGCCGGGTTACTCCCCTCATTATCCTGGCTTATCGGCTGTTGCAGGGCATTTACTCGATAGCGTATTTACCGACACAATGCAGTCGGATTTGGAGCGTTTGGAACGTGTTAATCGCACTTTAGGACTATTACCTGCACGCGATAAACACCAAGAGCTAAAACAAATTGATACCTTTGTTATTAACCCTTCGCAAAACTTTAATGCTATTGCTGCGCAGTATTATGACGATATGCCGTGGGCGATTAAAGTATTGCTGCGTACAATCGGTGTTAAAAAACATTCGCAATCGAGTTTAACCAGTTACCTGTTGTTTGAAAAACGCTACACCCAGCACTTAATGCAAATTGGCTATGAAGATGGCATGGCGCAGTTACCTAAAATGCGTGAGTTTTTAGAGTTAGATTAAGCCCAAACAGGCACGTTATTCTATTCCGTCGAGCAGGTAGTGCTCTACCCGCTCTACTCGCCTTGGTTTACCTTGTAGTACTAAAACGTCGTTAGCTAACAAGGTTGTTTGCGCTGATGGCGTGTCTATTTCGGCTCCTTCTCTGCGAAGTGCTTTTACGAGTACTCGCCGCTTTTCTAAATTAAGATCTTCAATTGTTTTACTCACGGCATAAGCTTGCTGAGGTAGCGCAACAACGTGTAAATATTCTAATCGGTCGGTTGAGGCATCTTCGCTATCTTTAAAATACCCTGCGTAAAAGCTTTGCATTAGCGGGTAACGGTTTCGCCGCTCTTTACTCACTCGGCGCACAATACGTGTCATGGGTACGCCCGACATAGACAACACATGCGACACGAGCATTAAGCTCGCCTCTAACGACTCGGGCACTACTTCGGTTACACCAAGCGCTTTTAAATAATCGAGCTGGCTGTCGTCACGAGTTCTAATAAGTATTTTAACGTTAGGTGCTATTTGTTTTATGGCATCGATAACAACTTGCGCATGATCAAACTCAGTAAAAGTAATAATTACCAGCCGAGCTCGCTCTACTCCTGCGCATTTTAAAATATCTTTTTGCTTAACATAGCCAAATATTACAGGTTCACCCGCCGCTTTGCCTTCTTGTACAAGTATTGGGTTACTTTCAATAGCAACGTAATCTATTGCTTCGGGCTTTAAAAAACGTGCTATGGTTTGCCCAACACGCGAAAAACCACAAATAACAACATGGTCACTATAAAGCGTGCTGCTTTGTGGCTCCGCTTCTAGCGCTAAACTTGGACGATCGAGTATGCCCAAACGATTTAAAATAAATGGCGTTTTATCAATCAAAAATGGTGTAAGCGCCATTGAAAGTACACCCAACGCAATTAAAAATGAGGCTTGCTCTGAGTTTAATAACTGATGCTGCCCAGCAAGTGCAATAAGTACAAAACCAAATTCCCCCATTTGCCACAGCATGATGCCACAGGCGAGTGAATCTTGGTTTCGTTCATGCATTAGCCGCGCACTAAGTGCGACCACTGTAATTTTCAATACGAGTAAACCAAGCAATGCGCCAACAATTATTACTATATGCGCCAGTACAAATAAAATATCTAACTGCATACCCACAGTGACAAAAAACAGCCCCATTAATATATCGCGAAATGGTCGTATATCGGCCTCTAACTGGTGTCTGTAATGGCTCTCACCTAACATCATTCCCGCTAAAAATGCACCCAATGCCATAGACAAACCAAACATATACGTTAAAAAGCCCGCAAATAGCGCCACTAATATGGTTGTAAGTACAAACAATTCATCGGTTCGTACTTGCGCTATTTCTTTAAACACAATAGGCAATACCCATTTACCTATGGCCCAAAGTAGCACACATACAAAAGCCCCCTTGCTTAGGGCGAACGCTAGAGCCCAACCAATGCTTTGAGAGTCACTTGATGCAAATAAAGGGAGTATTATTAATAGAGGAACAACAGCAATATCTTGAAAAAGTAATACACCAACTGCCAATTGCCCTCGGCGCTGATTAAGCTCACCTGTTTCTTTTAATAGCTTTACCACAACAGCCGTAGAAGAAAGCGCCATAATTGCGCCAATGGTAAAACTGGTGAGTAAGGAAAAGTCTAAACAATATAAAATAATAATGAAGAGTAAACTGGTTATACCTACTTGCAGTGAGCCCAGTCCAAATACTAGGTTTCGCATTGCCATTAGCCGCGAAATAGAAAACTCTAATCCTAAACTAAATAACAAAAACACAATTCCAAGCTCTGCTACAAACTCTATTTCGTGAGATTGTGCCAACCAGCCAATACCATGACTACCGGCTAAAACACCAGTTGCCAGATACGCTAAAATAGGCGGCAAACCAATGCGCTTAAAAAACCACACAAAAAGAACTGCCGCTACTAATAAGCCAAAAATTTGAGCATTAATACTTTGCAAATGCAGCCTCGCGTTTAAATTAAACTAGTAGCTTGTAAGTAAATATAACAACCATCTGTTTTTCATGCAATTTTAAAATATGGCACAAAAATCGCTTAGTTATTGCAAAGTAACACCCTCGGGGGAGATTTTAGTGGAAAACGTCCATATTTTGACGCAGCGTGTGTCTGGTCGCGGTGATTTTTTGCCGTTTTCGGCCGAACATACACAAATAAACGAGTCTGCGGCAACGCATGATCTTGTTACAGAGCTACAAACTAGCCTAGTTATAGAAGATGTTTTAGCTATATATGCAAAATTTACAAAGCAATTGCTAAACTTCTCTGGCTTACAGTTTCAATCAACATTGGGTACAACGCAAACATCACAAAGTGATACAAATAGCACGCCCTATATTTTTGATTTAGCGATTGGTAAAGAACACTTAGGGCAGCTAATTTATTTTAGTAAATTCCCACTTGGTCAAGCAATTGAGAAAAAACTACATACTCTACACACCGCGCTCGTTTATCCACTTCGCAATGCGATGATGTACAGCCGTGTGCTGAAACTTGCCACAAAAGATGCATTAACAGGTTTAAATAACCGTAGTCAATTTAATGACTTTTTGCTGCAAAAGCTTGAAAACTGTCGCCGTTACCAGCGCCCATTTAGTTTAATGCTGCTTGATTTAGATAACTTTAAACAAGTTAATGACAACTTTGGCCATAAAATTGGTGACGATACACTTAAAGAGTTTTCAAAAGTACTGTGTAGCAGCATACGCGGCACTGATTCGGTTTTTAGATTTGGTGGTGATGAGTTTGCTCTACTTATTGAAGACCCTGAGTTTACAACTAACAAGGTCGTCGCTGAGCGCATAATGTGCTTAGTCAGAAAATCGCCATTAATGTCTAAATACAAAGTGACGACCAGTATTGGTTTTACTTTAGCAAGCAGCCAAGATAGCGAAATCGAAATTTTTGCTCGAGCCGATAAAGGTTTATATAAAGCAAAAGCATCAGGCAGAAACTGCGCAAAAGCCTATTAATATTTGCGTTTAAATTAATTAAATAAAAAAGTCTAACTTCCCCCGTTAGGCTTTTTTATTGCTAAAACTCCAAGACTAAGGCTTTACACTCACCAATTTATAAATAAACAAAGCAGCACAAAAGCCAAAAAAGAATCCACTAATTAAATTAAGTAATGCGGTAATAGTAGCAAGTGGTGTAAATAATACTAAAAGTAGTGGGAGGCTCACGCCTAAAATAAAAAACAATCCACCCTTACCTAACCAGTAAGCCAATAAAAGTGCTGCAGATACAACCCCACCCACTACAGCATAGCCCAGCGTTACAATATTTAACTCAAGTAAAGCATTAGCGATAACAGCAATAACTGCGGTTATTAGCATACCCATAGGCGCTTTAGTCACTAACGACAAACCAACATGCGGCTGCTTACTCATTTATTTACACTCCCAAAAAACACCATTTTCATCAACATGCTTAGCACTCATAAAATAACCAACCACTTGCACTAATTCATCATTATAAAAAATAAGCGGCACACTGGCGCGCAGCCAAGGCGCTATTTTTGCATCTTTAAACCAATGTTTTACGGTATTGCTACCCGGCTTTTTAAGTGGTTTTATACGTGCGCTATTACAATTAAAGCGCACTGTTACTTGTTCATTAGCTTTTGGAGGCCTTACTCCACAACCGGTGTTTTTAATTAATAAGCGCCCGTCTGCAAGTTTTAACTCTGAATGATTAAGCTCAGTATCTGTTAATTCTGCACTTGGTGTTACAAAGTACAAATAACCTTGATGGCGGCGTATTTGCCCATCGGTTAAATCAATACGCATTTGCGCGTCATTTTTTGCGCTTATTGCTTGATTGATAATTTGCTCTAATTGCTTTTGCGATGGCATCACTTGAGTAAATAATGCAAGCCACGCACGTACTATATTTGCAATACGCGCTGCGCTGTATTCGCTTACTTGATTAATACACAGTGCTTGATACTCGTTAATACACTTATTTAAATCGAGCTGTGTATATTCATCAAGTAGTATTTGCTGTTGCTGTAGCAACTCAATACTTCGTGCAGTGCATTGCTCAAACCCATTAAAGCGCTCAGCTAACACAGGCACTATTTTTGAGCGTAAAAAGTTACGATCAAAACTTTCATCTGTATTAGAGTCATCGGTTATGTGCTTAATGCTAAACTGCGCTGCAAAAGCTTCTATATCGCTGCGTGCTACGTTTAACAATGGCCTAAAACATACGCGACCACTTTGTAGCAAACGCGCTTGGTGCATAGCGCCAAGCCCTTTTAAACCCGAACCTCGCTTTAAGCGCAGCAAAAATGTTTCTACTTGGTCGTTTAAATGTTGGCCCAGTAAAATAATACTGCCTTGTGGGCTTAGCTCATCAAGTTCCTTGTAACGGGCGTCGCGTGCTTGGGCTTCAAGGCTTGTACGCGACTGCTGCTCAATAACTACTTTCGCGGTTTTAAAAGGCACATTAAGATCAACACATACGTTTTTGCAAAAGCGTTGCCAGTCATCAGCATACTGGCTCAAACCATGGTGAACATAAATAGCCGATACATTAATTGCAGGGTTATCTGTTTTTAAAATACGCATTAAATGCAGTAACACCACAGAATCAACGCCACCAGAAAGCGCCACTGTAAAAGCAGTATTGCCTTGCTCAATATAGCTATTTAGTGATTTTTTTAATTGCTGATAAATTGCTGATGTATGCATATGGGCGCACTTTAATATGAAAACTCTGGACATTTTAAAGCAAAAAAGCCGCATAAGCGGCTTTTTTTAACATTTAATGTGTTTAGCAATAACCAAATGACATTAAACGTTTGTAACGTTGATCAAGCATTTCTTCAAGCGTAAGCGCTTGTAGGTCTGCTAAGTCACGTTTAAGGCGTTCTTTTAAGTTACGTGCCATACCATCGTAATTGCGGTGTGCGCCACCTAGAGGTTCATCAATTAAGTTACTGATTAAGTCTAGCTCTTTAACACGCTCTGCGGTTACACCCATTGCTTCTGCTGCAAGTGGTGCTTTGTCGGCGCTTTTCCAAAGAATAGACGCACAACCTTCAGGCGAAATTACAGAGTAAGTACTGTATTGCAACATGTTAACTCTGTCGCCAACACCAATCGCTAATGCACCACCTGAACCGCCTTCGCCAATAACTGTACATATAGTCGGCACTTTAAGTGTCGCCATTACTTTTAAGTTACGTGCGATTGCTTCAGATTGACCACGCTCTTCAGCGCCAACACCTGGGTATGCACCCGGTGTGTCGATAAAGGTCATGATTGGCATTTTAAAACGCTCAGCCATTTCCATTAAGCGTAATGCTTTACGGTAACCTTCTGGCTTTGGCATACCAAAGTTGCGTTTAATTTTTTCAGCAGTGTCACGACCTTTTTGCTGGCCAATAACCATTACTGGTTCGCCATCTAAACGCGCAACGCCACCTAAAATAGCCGGATCGTTAGCAAAAGTACGATCGCCAGAAAACTCGTCAAATTCCGTGAAAATGCGCTCGATATAATCTCGAGTGTAAGGACGCAACGGATGACGTGCTAACTGTGATACTTGCCAGGCGCCTAAATTAGAAAAAATCTCCTGTTTTTGCTTGGCGCTTTTTTCTTTTAATTTGCTGACTTCCTCTTCTAACTCAAGGTCTAATTCGCCAGCGCGGCTTATATTTTGTAATTCTTCAATTTTTGCTTCTAATTCTGCAATTGGAAGCTCAAAATCAAGATAATTGAGGCTCATGCTCTAAACTACCTAATTAGTTAAATTCTAGTTCTACATCTTGCGCAGCCATGAGTGATAACTTATGAATTAAGTCGTCGCTCGGCGTAACACACCATTCGATCCCAAGAGTTAATTGCGCCAACGCATCTGGACGTTGGTAATAAACCTTGATCGGACACGTTCCCATTTTATAGGGTTCGAGTACTTTTTGTAATTTATCGAAGAAACCTGCCTCGACTTGCACCATGTTCAGCGTCATTTTAATCGCTTTAATGCGTTTTTCACGCGCTTGAGCAATGGTGTTTATTTCTCTGGCGGTCATTGTAATACCACCGGAGAAGTTATCAAAGCTGACCTGTCCAGATATTACCAAGATATTGTTAACTTGGAGCATATCTTGGTACTTTTCAAACTCGTCTGAATACAAGCGTACATCAATCCGTGCACTCTTGTCATCTAAAGTTACTAAGGCCCAACGATTTCCTTTTTTATTAATTAATACCCTAGAGGCAATCACTAAACCTGCAGCGGTTGCAAACACATCACGGTTAGTTGGCTGTAAATCAACTATTTTTCCGCTGGTATAATGCTTAAGTTCACGGCGGTACTGATTTATCGGATGCCCTGTTAAATAAAGGCCTAGCGTTTCTTTTTCGCCTTCTAACCACTCGTTATCGGTGAGTCCTGTGGCTTTAATAAAGGCTTGTTCAACCTCATCAGGCTCGGTGGCCAATAAACCAAACAAATCACTTTGCCCTAACAGCTCAGCTTTATTGTGTTGGTCAGCCGCACGCATTGCATCCTTTAAGCTAGCTAGTAATGTAGCACGCCCTGGTTGTGTTTTTTCTGGCCCTAACTTATCAAGTGCACCTGAATAAATTAATTTTTCGGTTACGCGTTTATTTAAGCGTTTTAGGTCAACTCGGGCACAAAAATCAAATAAATCTTTAAATGGGCCCCCTTTTGCACGCGCTTCTAATATTGCATCAACCGGTGCTTCACCCACGCCTTTAATTGCGCCAATGCCGTAAACAATTTCGCCTTGCAGGTTTACTGTAAACTTAAACTCGCCTGCATTCACATCTGGCGGCAGTAAGGTGAGCTTCATGTTTTCACATTCATCCACCAAAATAACTATTTTGTCGGTGTTATCCATATCGGCCGACATTACTGCAGCCATAAACTCTGCAGGATGATGCGTTTTCATCCACAGCGTTTGATACGATACTAATGCATATGCCGCTGAGTGAGATTTATTAAAACCATAACCTGCGAACTTTTCTACCAAGTCGAAGATTTTTATTGCGAGTTCGCCGTCAATGCCGTTATTTCTTGCGCCATCTTCAAACGTTGAACGCTGCTTTGCCATTTCTTCGGGTTTTTTCTTACCCATTGCACGACGCAGCATGTCGGCGCCACCTAGCGTGTAACCTGCTAGTACTTGCGCAATTTGCATTACTTGTTCTTGATACAAGATAATGCCGTAAGTTGGATCAAGTATTGGTTTTAAGCTTTCGTGCTGATACTGCGCATCTGGGTATGAGATTTCTTCGCGGCCCAGTTTTCGGTCGATAAAGTTATCTACCATGCCTGATTGCAGCGGACCCGGGCGGAACAAGGCCACGAGTGCAATCATATCTTCAAAACAATCGGGTTTTAAGCGGCGTACTAAGTCTTTCATACCGCGCGACTCTAGCTGAAATACAGCGGTTGTTTCGGCGCGAAGTAGCAATTCAATACTTTTTTTGTCATCCAGTGGGATGGTATTTATATCAACGAGGTCTTTACCTTGGCGCTCCATGCGCACGTTGGTCATTTCGACCGCCCACTGCAATATTGTCAGTGTACGTAAACCCAAGAAATCGAACTTAACTAAGCCTGCGGTTTCTACATCGTTTTTATCAAACTGTGTTACCGGAAACTTACCTTCGTCATCGCAATAAAGCGCGGCAAAGTCGGTAATAGTGGTTGGCGATATTACTACGCCACCCGCATGTTTACCGGCGTTACGTGTACACCCTTCTAGAATGCGACACATGTCGATTAAATCTTTTACTTCATTGTCGCCATCGTAAGCTTCTTGCAAACGTGGTTCTATATCAAACGCTTTAGCAAGTGTCATCCCAGGATCGCCCGGGATCATTTTAGAAATACGATCTACAAACCCGTAAGGATGCCCAAGCACTCGCCCTACATCGCGTATTACCGCTTTTGCAGCCATGGTGCCAAAGGTAATAATTTGCGATACCGCATTACGCCCATACAAAGCCGACACGTGATCAATTACTTCGTCTCGTCTGTCCATACAAAAATCGACGTCGAAATCGGGCATTGATACACGTTCAGGATTCAAAAATCGCTCGAAAAGTAAATCGAACTCAAGCGGATCCAAGTCTGTAATTTTAAGTGCGTAAGCAACCAATGAACCTGCACCTGAACCACGACCAGGCCCAACCGGAATATTGTTATCTTTACTCCACTGAATAAATTCCATTACGATTAAGAAGTAACCTGGGAATCCCATTTGGTTAATTACGCCAAGCTCTATATCAAGTCGCTCATCGTATTCAACACGTTTTACTTTTCGCTCTTCTTCATCGGGGAATAAAAACTGCAGTCGCTCTTCAAGGCCGTCTTCTGATACTTTAACTAAAAACTCATCAATCTTAAGTGAGCCAGTTGGGTAATCAGGTAAAAAGTAAGTCCCTAGCTGAACAGTTACATTACAACGTTTAGCGATTTCTACTGTGTTTTGTAGCGCCTCTGGAATATCGCTAAACAACTCAGCCATCTGCTCTGATGTTTTTAGGTATTGCTCTTGTGAAAATCGTTTAGGCCTGCGTTTATCGTCAAGCGTGTAGCCGTCAAAAATGGCAACGCGAATTTCGTGCGCTTCAAAGTTTTCAGGCTTTAAAAATACCACTTCGTTGGTCGCTACAACAGGTAACTGTTCTTTGGTAGCAAGCTCTACCGCCATGTGTAAGTAGTCTTCTTCAAGCGGTCGATTGGTTCGAACAAGCTCAAGATAGTAGTTATCGCTAAAATGCTGCTTATAAAAGCTAACTACCGATTCAATTACACTTGGATTATTTTTTAATAACGCTTTACCTAAGTCACCATCTTTAGCGCCCGAGAGAATAATTAAGCCGGTTTTATGTTCCACCAGCCATTCTCGATCAATCACTGGGCGATGAAACACATGCCCACGTTGATACGCTTTAGATATTAATAAGGTAATATTTTTATAGCCGTCGTTGTCTTTGGCTAATATGGTTAAGCGGCTTGGCTCGTCAGGAAATTCTGGGCTACGAACCCAAAAGTCAGCACCCACAATCGGCTTAATACCGGCGTTATGTGTTGCGCCATAAAAGCGCACTAAACCACAAAAGTTCATTTGGTCGGTAATCGCAATTGCTGGCATTTGTAGCTCTTGCGCTTTTGCGACTATAGGCTTTGTTTTAGCAAGGCCATCAACCATCGAAAAGTCTGAATGAACTCTTAAATGAACAAAATCAGGAGCAGCCATGCTTAACCCTCACCATTGGCTTGCGCCAAAACGCGCTGCACAGGTTTAAAGCTTTTACGATGCTCGTCAATCGCGCCGTACTGCTCAAGCGCTGCAAAGTGCGCTTTAGTCGGGTATCCTTTGTGCCCCGCAAAGCCATATTCGGGGTGGCGCTTATCGAGTTCAATCATTTCGTCATCGCGCGCTACTTTAGCTAAAATAGACGCCGCTGAAATTTCAGCTACTAAGCTATCGCCTTTAACAACAGCTTGCGCGGGCATCGTGAGTTTTGGTAAGCGATTACCATCTATAAATACAAATTCTGGTTGTGTGCTTAACGCTTCTACTGCGCGAGTCATGGCAAGCATCGTTGCGTGTAGAATATTTAATTCATCAATCTCTGTTGGATTGCAGCGCCCATACGCGTAACACAATGCTTTTTCTTTTATTTCAATCGCAAGTGCTTGGCGTTTTTTATCTGTTAATTTTTTAGAATCCGCTAAGCCTGCAATAGGTTTTGAAGGGTCTAAAATAACAGCGGCAGTGACTACGTCGCCAACAAGTGGGCCGCGACCTACTTCATCTACACCGGCAATTAAGGCTACGTTGGGTCTATCAATTTGCATTTATTAACTCCGCCACAGCATTGGCTGCTTGTTCGCTGGCATTTAATCTAATTTTTTCGTGAATAGCTAAAAAGCATGCTTTTAGCTCAATGTTGTCGGTATTAAGCATTGGGGTAAGCGCATTGGTTAAATTAGCCACATTACACTCGCTTTGTAAAAACTCAGGGACTAACTCTTCGTCGGCTAATAAATTAGGCAGCGAAAAGTACTTTATATTAAACGTAAATAAGGTTTTAAAAATCCAATAGCTCAACGGCTTTATTTTATAACCCACTACCATTGGCTTTTTATAAAGCATGCCTTCAAGTGTGGCTGTGCCCGACGCTAATAAAATAGCATCGGCAGCTTGCATCGCTAATTTTGATTGCCCATCAAGCAGGTTAACATTAAGGTTTGGCGCGGTAGCGTTTAATATATCAGTAAACTGCGCTTTGCGTTTTTCGTTAACCAATGGCACCACAATTTTAAGGTTGGGGTTTTTAGCTTGCAGCTCTGCAGCTGTTTTAATATAAGTTTCGCTTAGTAAGCCAACTTCTGAGCCTCTACTACCAGGAAGTAACGCCAGTACTTTGTCGTCAAGGCTTAAGCCGAGTTCTGCACGTGCTTTACTATCGTCGTGCTCAAGCGCTATATCGTCAGCCAAAGTATGCCCTACAAATGTACATGGCACTTGGTGTTTATCGTAAAATTCTTTTTCAAATGGTAATAACGCCAACACTAAGTTAGTGGCTGCACTTATTGTATGTATACGCTTTTCGCGCCACGCCCAAACAGACGGACTTACATATTGTACTGTTTTAATGCCCGCATCTTTAAGTGGCTTTTCAACGCGTAAGTTAAAATCGGGTGCGTCTATACCTATAAATACATCTGGTGGGTTATCTACAAAATGCTGCACAAGTTGTTTACGTATTTTAAGCAACCGCGGTAAACGCCCTAGCACTTCAACAAGCCCCATTACCGAAAGCTCATCCATATCGTAAAGTGTTGTACAGCCTTGCGCTTGCATTTTAGGCCCTGCTATCCCTTCAAAAATAGCATCCGGGAAGTGCTTTTTAAGGGCTTTAATTAAGCCTTCGCCTAAAATATCGCCCGACAGTTCACCTGCCACAATACCAATTCGTAGTTGTTTTTGATCTTTATTCATTTGATTTTATTTCACAAGTAAACCAGGCGTTCATGAGTACTAGTTTACCGTGTTTTACTGTTTGGTTAAACGCTTTAAATAACTGGTTTTTTATCACTAAATTTAATTTATTGTATTGTTTGTTTTTAATACTGATGTAGCATATGAAATATATATTAAGTTTTACTAATATACATATTGACAAAAATTGCACAAACGTAAATAATATTACAAACTTTCAGTAATTACTGAAAGTTCATTAAAACTTAACTTTGCCAATTAAATGTTGCCCTGTTAATCCGTCACTCTCAAGGAGCCAATAATGATAGATGAAACCTTTGTGGATCTATCGCGATTACAGTTTGCTGTTACCGCTCTCTTTCATTTCTTATTCGTACCGTTAACTATAGGTATGACCTGGATTTTAGTTATTATGGAATCGGTTTATGTTATGACCGGTCGCGAAATTTATCGTGATATGACTAAGTTTTGGGGAAAATTGTTTGGTATTAACTTTGCAATTGGTGTGGCCACAGGCCTTACCATGGAGTTTGAGTTTGGTACTAACTGGTCTTATTACTCGCATTACGTAGGTGATGTTTTTGGTGCTCCCCTTGCTATTGAAGGTTTAATGGCATTCTTTTTAGAATCGACCTTTGTAGGTATGTTTTTTTTAGGGTGGGACAGACTCTCTAAACGCCAACATTTAGGTGCAACCTTTTTAATGGCGATCGGTACTAACATGTCGGCGCTGTGGATTTTAATAGCCAACGGTTGGATGCAAAACCCGGTAGGTGCTGAGTTTAACTATCAAACTATGCGCATGGAAATGACCAGCTTTGCAGAGCTTGTGTTTAACCCTGTAGCGCAAGTTAAGTTTATTCATACTGTATCGGCAGGTTATGTAGCTGCATCAATGTTTGTATTGGGTATAAGTAGTTGGTACATATTAAAAGGCCGCGACCTTGCATTTGCTAAGCGTTCGTTTTCGGTCGCTTCTGGTTTTGGTTTAGCGTCAATTTTATGTGTAATTTTACTCGGCGACGAATCGGGCTACGAAGTAGGCGAAGTTCAAAAAGTAAAACTAGCAACAATTGAAGCAGAATGGCATACAGAAGAAGCTCCGGCTGCGTTTACCGCATTTGGTTTCCCTGATTCAGAAGAGCAAGTAACACATGCTGCGGTTAAAATACCTTACGCACTTGGATTAATTGCAACTCGCTCGCTCGATGAGCAAGTTACTGGTATTAACGACCTAGAAAAGCAACACGAAGTACGTATTCGTAACGGTATGATTGCTTACAAATACCTTACAATGCTCAGAAATGGTGAAGACACGCCTGAAAATATAGCGACATTTAATACCCTAAAAGATGATTTAGGTTATGGCTTGCTACTTAAGCGCTACACACCTGATGTTGTAGATGCTACCGAAGAGCAAATTCAAAAAGCCGTTAAAGACTCTTTCCCTAAAGTAGGCCCTATGTTTTGGTCATTTAGGATTATGGTTGCCTGTGGTGTGGCGATGCTTGGTGTATTTATATTGGCATTTTACTACAACGCACACCGTGTTATTGAACAAAAACGCTGGTTGTTATGGGCTGCGGTATTGAGTATTCCACTGCCATGGATTGCAATAGAATTTGGCTGGATAGTTGCCGAGTATGGTCGCCAACCTTGGGCTATATCTGAAATACTGCCGACCTTTTTAGCCACGTCGTCACTAACAATAAACGACATTCTAATTAGCTTAACTGGATTTATTGTTTTCTACACTGGTTTAGCCATTGTTGAAGGCTGGTTGATGATCCGTTTTGTTAAGCAAGGGCCAAGCTCGCTGCATACAGGTAAATACCATTTTGAGTTACCAAACAAAGCTGAGCAAACTAAAGGAGAGCAATCATGATTTTTGATTATGAAACATTAAAAATGCTTTGGTGGTTGATCATTGGTGTGCTGCTTATTGGCTTTGCTATTACCGATGGCATGGATATGGGCGTTGCTATGTTGCTTCGCCTAGTTGGTAAAACAGATTCAGAGCGCCGTACGGTAATTAATACCATTGGTCCACACTGGGATGGTAACCAAGTATGGTTTATTACCGCAGGCGGCGCGTTGTTTGCAGCGTGGCCTATGGTTTATGCAGCCGCATTTTCGGGCTTTTACTTTGCCATGATGCTAGTACTCTTTGCTCTATTCTTTAGACCACTAGGGTTTGATTACCGCAGTAAAGTAGACTCAAAACGCTGGCGTAATAACTGGGATTGGGGCTTGCTTGCAGGCAGCGCAATTCCGGCATTAGTTTTTGGTGTTGCATTTGGTAACTTATTTTTAGGCGTACCGTTTAATATTGATAACCTAATGCGTGTTAGCTACCAAGGCTCATTTTTTGGCTTGCTTAACCCATTTGGATTACTTGCTGGTTTGATTAGTATCACCATGTTAGTTGCTCATGCTGGTATGTGGTTACAACTTCGTACAGCAAGTGCCGTAGCAGAGCGTTCAGGTCAATATGGTCGCTACTCTCTAATTGCATTTATTGTATTATTTGCAGCTGCTGGTTTTTGGGTTGCTAATTTAACGGGTTACCAAATTGTATCTATGCCCGATACGCAAAGCCACGCAGACCCTTTAGCTAAAGTAGTAACAACAGCGCAAGGTGCATGGTTAAGTAATTACAGCGATCGTCCGTGGACAATGACCTTCCCTATTTTAGCGTTTGCAATGGCATTAAGTGCTCTTATATTTTCTAAGTTAAATAAGCCAGCACTTGGCCTTATTTCAACAAGCTTAATGTTAATTGGCGTAATTATGACGGCAGGTGTTTCACTGTTCCCATTTATTATGCCATCAAGCAATAATCCTAATATTAGCTTAACAATTTGGGATGCGGTATCGAGCCATAGAACGCTCAATGTGATGTTTGTTGCAGTGTGTATTTTTGTACCACTAATTTTGTCCTACACCACCTGGTGTTACGTAAAAATGTGGCGCAGAGTAACGGTAGAAGAAATTGAAAACAACACTCACGGTAGCTACTAAGGAGACTAAACTATGTGGTATTTCGCTTGGATTTTAGGTGTACTTTTGGCCTGTACCTTAGGTGTAATAAATGTTATGTGGTACGAGTTTCATCAAAATAAAAACAGCATTGCTGATGATGAACAACCTATGCATGATTTATTAAACGAGGCTAACTCGACTAAAGATGACGACTAACCCCCGACCAGATCGCGCGCAGCAGCAGTCACTGCGCGCTTTTTTAAAGTTACAAAGTAAACCCGCTGCAGTGTGGTTAAAATTAAGCATTGCACTGGGTACTTTTAACGCATTACTAATGATTGCAGGCGCCTATTTACTTGCGCAAACTATTCACAATGTAATGTTTGAAGGCAGTAGTTTAAGCAGCGTTACATATTTACTGTGGCCGCTAGCTGGTATTATTTTACTACGTGCAATATTTTTAGCATTAAGCGAACGCTTAAGTGCATTTGCTGCACTTAAAATAAAATCGGCTATGCGCCAAACACTTCTAAATAAGCTCAGCTTACTTGGGCCAAGCTATATAGAACAACACGGCCAAGGTGCTTCACTCAATACCTTACATAATGGTGTAGAAGCTCTTCACGACTATTATGCTAAATATTTACCCGGCGCTGCTTACAGCGCGCTTATTCCGCTGGCAATATTAGTTGTTATTTTTCCGACAGATTATAAAGCTGGGTTGATATTTTTATTAACCGCCCCGCTCATTCCTTTTTTCATGATTTTAGTAGGCTCAAAAGCCGAAGCTTTAAACCAAAAACGCTGGAAGCAACTTGCTGTACTGGGCAATTACTTTTTTGACCGCGTACAAGGTTTAACCCAACTCAAGCTATTTAATGCAACACGTACCGAGCTTAAACAAATAGCTAAAATTTCAGATGATTTTAGACATGCAACACTCGATGTTTTAAAAATCGCGTTTTTATCATCATTTGCACTTGAGTTTTTAGCCACCATTAGCGTGGCACTCGTTGCTGTTATTATTGGTTTTAGACTGTTTTTTGGTACTCTTGATTTTGCAACAGGCTTTGTGGTGCTACTTTTAGCGCCTGAATTTTATTTACCACTACGTCAATTGGGTAGCCATTACCATGCACGCTTACAAGGCATTAGTGCAGCGGCCGACATGGTTGCGATTTTAAATGCCCCACTGCCAAGTGATGGAGCTGAGCCTGTAACTACAAGCACACCTGAAAACAATTTAACTTTAAATACAATTAACTCAATAAGTATTACCGACCTTAATTTTATATACCCAAACAGTAACGAAGGCATTAAAAATATAAATTTAACACTGCCAAATAAAGGCTTAATTGCTGTTGTGGGCAGTAGTGGCTCAGGTAAAAGTACCCTGTTTGATTGCCTATTAGGGTTTCACCCTGAGGTGATAAACCACCTATCTATTAATGAGCAGAGTTTAAGTACAACCGATATTACTTACCTGCAAAATAACATTGCATGGATACCGCAAAAAGCGACGCTATTTTACGACACCATTGCTGCCAACATTAAATTGGCCAAACCCACTGCCACACAGCAAGAGCTTGAACATGCAGCAGAGCAAGCTGGTGTGCTTGAATTTATAAATACCCTACCCGATGGTTTTAACACATTAATTGGTGAGCAAGGCGAAGGGCTTTCTGGTGGTCAAAAGCAACGTATTGCACTGGCACGTGCGTTTATAAAACAAGCACCAGTCTTAGTGCTTGACGAGCCCACAGCGCACCTTGATAGCCAAACAGAGCAACTTATTCAAGATGCTATTAATGAATACGCTAAAAACAACTTAGTGTTAGTCATTGCTCATAGACTCAATACCGTTAAACACGCCAGTAATATAATTGTTATGCACGATGGAAAAATAGCTGAGCAAGGACACTTTGAAACACTTGCAGCGCAAAATGGTGCATTTTCAAATTTACTCAAAACAGCTGAGCAAGGAGTAATGCATGACTAACTTTATTCGCTTATTAAAGCTTTGCGCTCCTCATTACAAAGCAATGCTACTAGGCACATTTTTAGCGACGATTACGGTATTAGCTAATG
Source organism: Pseudoalteromonas sp. TP27 (assembly GCF_056470645.1). NCBI lineage: Bacteria > Pseudomonadati > Pseudomonadota > Gammaproteobacteria > Alteromonadales > Pseudoalteromonadaceae > Pseudoalteromonas > Pseudoalteromonas sp. TP27. The sequence goes on from NZ_JARDAK010000009.1 coordinate 131,858, forward strand.
TGGGCTTGTTAGCTATATCTGGCTGGTTTTTAGCATCAATGGCGGCTGCAGGTATTGCCGGCGTGCAAATGAACTACTTTACTCCAGCTGGTACGATTCGGTTTTTAGCAATTGTACGAACAGCATCGCGCTATGGCGAACGTTTGGTTACCCATAACGCCACATTTTTATTACTAAGTGAAATACGTACCAATGTATTTGCAACGTTAAGTAAGCTTAACAATGTTGATTTAGCAATGAGCCGAAGCGCTGATTTAGTTAACAGATTACAAAACGATGTAGACGCACTCGACAAGTTTTATCTAAACGTTTTACTTCCTATGCTGGTCGCTCTTTTAAGTGTGCCAATCATCATGCTGTTTATGTCGGCCTACAATGGCAACGTCGCCCTTATTTGCTTCACTGGCATTATACTTATTGGCGTGGTTATACCTGCTTTACTCAGTGCAAAGCTCACTAAAAACAGCCATAAAGAAACGCAGCTTAGTGCGCAACTTCGCTCTGAACTTTCAGATACACTTACAGGGCTAAGAGAGTTGAGTATTTATCAAGCTCGTTCGCAGCAGCTTAATAAGTGCGATGAATTAAGCGAGCAATACAATCAGCAATTATTTATTCGCCACAAAGCACTGGCAAACTCAGATGGGTTAAGCTTGTTGGTTGTTCAATTAGCCATGCTTGCTAGCATAGTAACCATAGTTCCGTTGGTTTACGCCAATACTATGGTAAATGTAGAACTTGCCATGTTAAGCCTGTTTGTACTGGCAAGCTTTGAGAGTGTATTGCTACTGCCTAATGCGTTTATTGAGCTACCTAACGTATTAAAAGCAGCAGAGCGACTGTTTATACTTGAAGATAAAGCAGCTAACTCACAAGATAAAAATACAATTATAGAGGCAGATGAAAGCTTTAGCGCGCAAAATAACACATTGGCACTTAACAATATTAGCTATCAATATGGTGAACAAACAGCACTAACTGATGTTAGCTTTGAGCTAATGCCTCAGCAAAAAGTAGCGATTGTTGGTAGAAGCGGCAGCGGTAAAACAACGCTTGTAAATTTACTGACTGGTTTATGGCCCTTGCAACAAGGTAGCATTACTCTAAATAATCAAAATAGTGTTGTTAACTTACATTCATTAAATAGCGATATACGCGCAAACGTTATAAATATACTTGCTCAGCAGCATCATATTTTTGATGGCACGTTAAGTGATAACTTACGTTATGCAGCGCCAAATACTACTAAAGAGCAAATGATTGAAGCGCTCTCATTAGCGCAATTAAGCCCATGGTTTAATGAGCTAAAAGAAGGTTTAAAAACACGATTAGGTACTGGCGGACGTAACGTATCGCAAGGCCAATCTAGGCGTATAGCTATTGCGCAAGCATTACTTAAAAACCCGGCTATTTTAGTCCTTGATGAACCAACAGAAGGCCTTGATAACCAATCTAAGCAAGGTGTAATGCAAGCAATTATGCATGTTATGAATAACGCGAGTGTACTAACAATTACGCACGATCCCGCTCTACTTTCTCAAATGAATAACGTTGTATGGTTGGAAGACGGCAAAGTGGTTGCACAAGGCTCTCATAAAGAGCTCAGTAGCACTTATCCTGATTATGTAGCACTAACTACCCGGTTTTAATACCTTTACAGACACGTCAATAACGCCGACTTTAGGGTCGGCTATCTTTTTAAACATACTCTTCGATAAATCAATAATACGACCTCGCACATACGGGCCTCTATCATTTATTCTTACTGTGACTGATTTGTTATTAGCGAGGTTGGTAACAATCACTTTAGTACCAAAATCAAATTCTAAATGGGCTGCTGTTGCAGCTTGTTGGCTAAAGCGCTCTCCGTTGGCGGTTGTTCTTCCGTGATATTTGTCAGCATAAAAAGATGCTTTACCAACTTGAGTAACTTCTCCAGTAGATGATTTAACAATAGGTTGGCTACTACAAGCGGCTAAAACTGAAGTAATAAAAAGAGTAAAAATTAACTTAGGTAAACGCATAGAATGGCTTTTATTATAAAAATTAGGCGCATACTAACTTGGGTAGCCTGAGTATTAACTGAATTAGCTTAAAAGCAGGACAATAAAAAACCACCTTCGATTTATCATCTAGGGTGGTTTTTTAATGCTTAAAGCAAAACGCGTGAATTATCTTACGATGCCGCGCTCTGAGCTTTTAACAAAGTCGACCATCAATTTCACAGCAGGATACTTTGCAGCATCTTCACTAAGCGACTCAATAGCTTCTTCAGCACCTAAGCTCTTACGGTAAAATGCTTTGTATGCACGGCGTACAGCCATAATTTCATCACTTTCGAAACCACGACGTTTCATGCCTTCTTTATTGATAGCCGCTGGGCCTGCTGGCATACCAATAGTAGTAACAAATGGCGGTACATCTTTGTTAACACCTGAATACATACCAATAAATGCATGGTCACCAATTTTACAAAACTGATGAACACCCGAATTACCACCAAGGATAACCCAGTCACCTACATGTACATGGCCCGCTACACTTGCGTTATTAGCAAAGATCACGTTATCGCCAATTACCGCGTCATGTGCAACGTGGGTATAAGCCATAAATAAATTATTACTACCAATTTTAGTAACGCCTTGATCTTGAATTGTTCCACGGTGAATTGTGGCACATTCACGGATAACGTTGTTATCACCCATGATCAGCGTAGTTGGCTCGTTGTTGTATTTTTTGTCTTGGCAGGCTTCGCCTACAGACGCAAACTGAAAAATATGGTTGCCAGAACCGATTGTAGACGGTCCTTTAACAACAACGTGAGACTCAATAATACAGTTATCACCGATAACAACATCATTGCCAATATAACTATATGGACCAACTGAGACATTGTTGCCTAGTTTAGCGCCAGGTTCGATTATTGCTGTAGAATGGATCACTATTAAAACTCTCTTCTCGCACACATAATTTCGGCACTACATACTATTTTGCCGTCGACTCTAGCTTCTGCAGCAAACTTCCAAATGTTGCGACGTTCTTTTAAAAACTCAACATGAAGATGCATTGTATCGCCAGGAATTACAGGTTGTTTAAAACGTGCATTATCAACAGCTGCAAACAAATATAATTCGTTTTCGCTACGATTTTCTACTGTTTTAAAACCTAATAATCCTGTAGCTTGCGCCATTGATTCTAATATTAGCACACCAGGAAAAATTGGCTGATTTGGAAAGTGGCCAGTAAAAATTGGTTCGTTTATAGAAACATTTTTAATAGCATGTAAAGATTTGCCAGGTGTAAAGTCAATAACACGATCAATTAATAGCATCGGGTAGCGGTGCGGTAATAAAGCTAAAATTTCTTGAATATCAAGGCTATTTAATTCGTTTGCCAAAATAGCATCCTTATTAGTGTTCAACGTTGTGACTTAGCCAATGCTTCGAGCGCTTTAAGACGAGATTTCATGTCTGAAAGATTACGCAAGTGAGCTATTGATTTACGCCATTCTTTGTTAGTCGTATGGGGCATACCAGATGAGTAAATACCTGGTTCGGTGATTGATTTTGTCACCATACTCATGCCGGTAATTATAACACCATCACATACAGACATGTGACCATTAATTGCAACCATGCCACCAATTTGACAGTTTTTGCCAATGGTAACGCTTCCTGCAAGTACAGTGCAGCCCGCAATTGCGGTGCCTGAATTAACTTCAACGTTGTGCGCTATTTGACACTGATTATCGATAATAACATTGCTATGAATAATGGTATTGTCCAGTGCGCCACGATCAATTGTGGTACTTGCACCTATTTCAACTTTATTACCTATGATCACAGAGCCAAGCTGAGGTATTTTTACCCACTGCCCGCGCTCGTTCGCATAACCAAACCCATCACTACCTACAACACTATTTGCTTGAAACAAACAATCTGAACCAATTTCAACATCGTGATAAATAGTCACACTAGGCCAAAGCTTAGTGCCAGAACCTATTTTAACACATTCGCCGATAAAACTGTTCGGACCAATTTGCGCGTTGTCACCAATCACTGCATTAGCTTCAATGACTGCGTTAGCACCAATAGCGGCACTGTCACTAACAATCGCTGTTGGATGTACCGTAGCGCTTGGATGAATACCTGTAGATGCTGATCGTGGCGTCGTATCCATAAATTGCGCTAATTTTGCGTAACTTACATACGGATTAGCAACAATAACTTTACTACCACTAAAGTACTCTGCATCGGCTTGGCTTACTATTACAGCGCTAGCTTGAGTAGTCTCAAGTTGCGAGCGATATTTTGAGTTCGCTAAAAATGCAATATGCCCAGAATGGGCATTTGCAAGTGTCGCTATTTTTTTTATTTCTAAAGCGCCATCACCCTGAAGTTCGGCGCCTAGAAGTTCCGCTATTTGCGAAAGCGTATAATTTTGCATAGAGTGATTATTTCTTACTAACTGCGGCTACAACTTTAGACGAAAGATCAGTTACTTCTTTAGGGTTAAAGTAAATTGTTGTGTCTTTTACTTTAACTTCGTCAAAGTCGCCGTCTTTAGCAATCTCTTCAATCGTTTTGATGATTACACCTTGAACTTTAGCAAGCTCTTGGTTTTGGCGCGCTTTGATTTCTTGCTCTAAAGGACGACCTTGTTCAGCAAGATTTTTTTGCATGCCCTGAATTTTTTCACGCAGAGTATCTTTTTGAGCTTGGCTCATAGTGGTACTTTCGCGTTTAAATTTTTCAGCTTCAAAACGAATATCGCCTTGTAACTTTTCAAGCTCTTGACGGCGCTCAGCAAACTCAGTTTGTAAAGACTGTTCAATTTTAGCCATTTGAGGTATTTGCTTGTAAATTTCTTGCATATCAACAATACCTACTTTATGTGCAAGTGCACTCGCAGAAGTACCCATCAACAACGTTGCTAGAACAGCTACTGCCGTTGATTTAAATAATTTAGTCATAAAAAACTCCTTTAAAAAGTGTTACTAATGTTAAAGCTGATGGTTTTCGTATCGTCATCTTCTTCTTTTTGCAATGGATACGCAAAACTGATCAGCATTGGACCCATTGGAGAGATCCACTGTAATGAAAGACCGGTTGACACCCTAAAGCGCATAGGGTCTGAATAGTCATCTAATTTAGCACGCTCATCAGGTGCTAAGTTTTGAAAACGGTCTACATTAAACTCTGTATCCCATACGTTTGCTGCATCAACAAAGAAGCTAGTACGTACAGAGCTGGTATTTTCTTCGTCTAAGAATGGCGTAGGAACAATTAGCTCCATACCCGCTACAGCTTTAGCATTACCACCAATACGACCTTGCGGTATTAGAATATCAAACTCTGATGCACCACCAATGCTACCGGTTGTAGCACCGTCTGCACCAGGCGTACCCGGAATAGACTGCGGTATACGCGATACAGCACGTGGTAGTATTGTATTACGGTCAAAGCCACGCAGTTCCATTTCTGTAATTTGAAAGTACTCTTGGAATGGCAGTGTTTGCTCATACCCGTTTGTAGAACCATAGCCATTACCATAACCAAGCGCTGCACGCGTTGAGAATACCCAGCGGTGATCGTTTGATATAGGCCAGTAAAAACGCGAATCGTAATTCAGTTTAAAATACTGAAGATCTGAGTTAGGCGTTGTTGCTGTTAAGTTTAGCGTTTGACGCGAACCCGCTGTTGGGAATAAACCACGGTTAACGGTGATACGCGACCAACCAACACTCAGCTCGTACTTAGTAAAGTCAAAGCCTGCATCTGGGTTATCTGGATCTAAGAAAGTTTCACGAAGTACACGTGTTTGCTCGTACTCTGCAATATCAGAAAGCTCTTCTTTAATCCAACGAGCGCCAAAGTTAACACGATTTACAGCATCGATTGGGAAACCAATATTGGTGCCTAGACCATAAGTTTTAGATTTATATTCAACAAGGCTGAATTTACTTGCATCGTAGTTTGTGTAAAAGATGCTACTACCTTGCGATACACCATCTGGCGTAAAGTATGGGTCTGTGTAGGATAAGCTTATGCTTTCAGAACCTACAGACGTATTAAGGTTTAAACCAATTTGGTTACCAGTACCTAAAAAGTTAGATTCCGTTACACCAATGTTAAATTGTAAGCCTTGGTAAGAACCATAAGCAAGACCTGCATTAAAGCTACCTGCTGATTGCTCCTTTACTGTAAAATCGACATCAACCTGATCATCAACACCCGGAACAGGCACTACATTAAAATCAACTTTTTCCATGTAAGGTAAACGTTGAATTTGCAGTTTTGAACGCTCAAGGTTTTGATTAGATAACCATGCACCTTCAAGTTGTGTCATTTCACGACGAAGTACTTCATCTGCCGTATTTTGGTTACCGCCAACAATAATACGACGAACGTATAAACGCTTACCTGGATTAACCGACAGTGTTAATTGTACTTCTTGGTTTTCGTCGTCAATTTCTGGAATTGTACGCACTTCAGCATTAGCGTAACCAAAACGTGCTAAGTAGCTTTTAATAAACTCTTCAGATGAAGTAACTACAGAACCGTTATAAAGCTCACCCGCTCTAAGTGGGATAACACTTTTAATTAAGTCTTCACGACCAAGTAAGTCACCTATAAAGTCAAAGCCTTTAACTTTATATTTTACGCCTTCAGTTAAGTTAGCTGTAACGTAAACTGATTCACGTTCAGGGCTCACTGAAACTTGCGTTGAGTCGATATTAAAACGTAGATAACCACGGTCTAAATAATAACTGCGAATTTTTTCTAAATCGCCTTCAATGGTTTGCTTTTGGTAGCGATCGCTTCCCATAAACTGCCACCAAGGTAAATCTTGCTGCGATTCAGCAAGTTTAAGAAGATCTTCATTAGAAAAAAGTTCATTACCCACTAAGTTAATTTGGCGGATAGAAGCAGCATCACCCTCATCAAACTCTAATTTAAGTTTAACGCGGTTACGTGGCAGCTTAGTAATACTGATATCTACTTTAGCGTTGTACTTACCAATACTGTGAAAAAACTCAACTAAACCTTTTTCGATACTATCGATAACGGTTTTATCAAGTGGTTCACCTTGGCGAATATCTTGCTGATCAAGAGACTCATTAAGCTGCTCGTCTTTAATGTCTTTATTGCCTTCAAACTCAATAAAGCTGATGGTAGGACGTTCCGTTACTTTAAAAATAACGTTGTTGCCATCACGAAGTGCTTTTATGTTATCAAAGTGCCCAGAACGATAAAGTGACTTTATTGTTTTTGAAATCGTATAGTCATCAACATTATCGCCTACGTTAATAGGAATATGTGTAAGCGCTGCACCGAGTGCTACACGCTGTAAACCTTCAACTTTTAGGTCTTCAACAATAAAGGAGTTTTGGCCTAGGGCTGCAAAACTTGCACCCAATAAACTTGTTATTGCCAAATGTTTTTTTATAGCCATTTTATTATCTTTATCCTTTACAACTGTATTACCGCATAACACCACTACTAGTGGTGCTTTACAATCGTGTTCTAATTAGTAATTTGCCACGCTGTAACTACAAGCGCGATACATCATTGAACAAAGCGAAACATGTTAGAAAAATGAGTAACAAGGCACCCACTTTAAAACCAAACTCTTGTGTCTTTTCAGAGACTGGCTTTTTACGAAAAAGTTCAATTATGTAATACATTAAGTGTCCGCCATCAAGCACTGGTAAGGGTAATAAATTAAATACACCCAAGTTAACGCTTATTAAGGCTAAAAAGCTTAAAAAGGCCACTAACCCATAGCTTACGCTAGTTCCAGCGCCTACTGCAATGCCCACAGGGCCACTTAAATTTTTAACCGAAACCTGGCCTGTAATTAAATTACCAATCATGTCAAAACTGAGTGTAATTAAGCGCCACGTTTCTTTTGTGCCTCGCCCGATACTATCGAGCGGGCCAAAACTTCTAGTCTCTACATAACCATCAGGCCATTGCTGTACGACGGGAGCTACACCTAAAAAGCCTTGCTCAATACCGTTATTATCAATGCGTCCTTTCGGAGTTACTATAATGGATTGTATAGTATCTTGTCTTTTTACACTAAATTGTAAAGATTTGTTAGCTGATTGCGTAATAAGATTAACTAATTGCTGCCAATTGCTTATTGTTTCACCGTTTACAGCCAAAATTGTGTCGTTAACTTGTAAATTAGCGTGTTCTGCTGCTGAGTCTTTAGTCACGGCGGCAATTGTTAAAGTTGCTTGAGGTCTAAATGGCACAATACCTAACGAACTTAGTGGTGGTACGTCTCGCTGATCAAGCTTCCACCCTTCTAAATTAAGTGTTTTAGTACGTGGTTGAAGGTTTTCATCACGTATAATAACTTCAACGCTTTGCTCGCCTAAGTTAGACATAAGTGCAAATGTGGCATCTTGCCATGTCGTTATATCGTCATCGCCAATTTTTATAATGTGTTGAGAAGGCATAATGCCTGCCTGCTCTGCGCGGCTACCTTCGGTAACGCTCCCAACAACGGGTTTTACCGACTGAACACCCACCATATACATCACCGCAAGAGCAAAAATGGCAAACAAAAAGTTAGCCATTGGACCGGCTGCAACAATAGCAATACGTGCTTGTACAGATTTTGCGTTAAACGATAAGTGACGTTGATTTGCTGGCACGTCATCAACGCGCTCATCAAGCATTTTTACATAGCCGCCTAATGGAATAGCGGCAATCACGTATTCGGTATTATATTTGTCGTGCCATTTTAACAGTGGCTTACCAAAACCAATTGAAAAACGCAGCACTTTAACGCCCATTTTACGTGCAACCCAAAAATGGCCGTATTCATGTATGGCCACTAAAATACCAAGCGCTAAAATAAATGAGCCAAGATTCCAAAAAAAATCAAACATATTAATGCGCCACTTTTGTTATAAACTCTGAAGCGCTAATACGCGCTAATTTATCGCACTCTAAAATTTCATCTAAGCTTTGCACATTGGTGTAAGCCGCGGCTTCAAGCGTTTGTGCATTTATTTTGTATATATCGGTAAAGCTAATCCTACCGTTTAAAAATGCTTCTACGGCTATTTCATTTGCTGCGTTTACTGTTGTGGTAGCACCTTGCCCGGCACTACACGCATCAATCGCTAATTGTAGGTTTGGATAACGAGAAAAATCAGGCTTAGTAAACGAAAAATCACAAATATCAGAGAAGTTTAACGGTTTAACTCCAGCATTAATTCGCTCAGGATACGCTAGTGCATGGGCAATTGGCGTGCGCATATCAGGGTTACCCATTTGCGCTAAAATAGAGCCATCGTGGTACTGCACCATTGAGTGAATAATACTTTGAGGATGAATAACCACATCAATATCACTAGTATCACAATTAAATAACCATTTAGCTTCAATAAACTCTAAGCCTTTATTCATCATAGTTGCAGAATCTACTGATATTTTTTGACCCATAGACCAGTTAGGGTGTGCAACGGCTTCACTTACGGTTACATCTTTTAACGTATTTATATCACGCGTTAAAAACGGGCCACCAGAGCCGGTAAGCAAAATTTTACTTACGCCATGTTGCTGTAGTTTTTGATCGCCTTTGGCATTTTGTAACGAAGACGGTAGGCATTGAAAAATTGCATTATGTTCGCTATCGATTGGCAGCAAGGTGGCTTTATGTTGTTTAACTTTATCGATAAACAACTGACCTGACATAACTAAAGATTCTTTATTAGCTAGCAGTACTTTTTTGCCGGCTTCTACTGCACTGAGTGTTGGCAATAAACCTGCAGCGCCTACAATTGCCGACATTACAATGTCAACATCAGGGTGGGCACATAAATCGCTCATTGCTTGCTCGCCGTGCATAACAAGAGTTTGGCACTGCGTATTAGCTAAATGAGCAGATAACTGCTCAGCGGCGTACTGCGTTGCCATAATCGCATAAAGCGGCTCATGTTCAATACACAGTTCAGCCATTTTTTTTGCGTTTTGACCTGCTGCCAAAACAAAAACATCAAATAACTCTTTATTGCGCGATACAACATCCAATGTACTTAAACCAATTGAGCCTGTTGCGCCTAAAATAACCAGCAATTGCTTTTGGCTCATAAACTAAGAGTCCACGCATAGCACATAACAAACATTGGAGCTGCAGCGGTTAAGCTGTCAATTCTATCCAAAATACCGCCATGCCCTGGTAAACAACGACCGCTATCTTTTAAGCCGGCTTCGCGCTTAAACATGCTTTCAAGCAAATCACCCACCGCAGAAAATAACGCAATAAATGCAGTCATTATTGCGTACACAGGCCAAACACCTAAATCAACATCGGTAAAGTGACAAAATGCTAATACAAAAATGATAGAAGCGACTACACCGCCCGCTAAACCTTCAATGGTTTTATTAGGGCTCACTTTTGGCATTAATTTATGTTTACCAAAACTCTTACCTGAAAAATAAGCTCCCACATCTGCACTCCACACAATGCCAAGCACAACTAAAATAAGTACAGAGCCAAAATGTGTTGATTCAGCATATTGCGCGCTACGTAGTGTATTTAGTGCAAGCCATAACGGCACAAGCGTGAGTAATCCTGCAATGCCGCGCATAACTAAGCCTTCATTCCACGCTTTAGCCATTTCTGGGTAGCGCCAAATTAGGTAGCTAGCAACAATCCACCAAGCAAATGAAAGCGTAAATACGTAATTTGCATCGCCGACTAGCTTGCCATTTTCCCATAATGATTCAATAGGCCAGTGTAAATTGAGCAAGCCAAGTAAAGCGGCAATCAGCACAACAAAAGCACCCCGCTTAAGTTTGCCGCATAAGCCCATAAATGCAGACCATTCCCATGCACCTAGTAATACAATTGCACCCGCAAAGTAACTAAATAACGTAAGCGGTGTATAAAAAACCAAAGCCAATGCTAATGGAGCTAGCACGAGTGAGGTTAAAATTCGTTGTTTTAACAAAATGTGACCCTTATTCTATTCAGGTTTGAGCGAGTAATTGTTTTATTTGTTCGCCCGTACAACCAAAACGTCGCTCTCTGGCAACGTAACACGCAATGGCCTCAGCAAATGCTGCTTCATTAAAATCAGGCCAAAGTGTCTCGGTAAAGTAAAGTTCTGCATAAGCAACTTGCCATAGTAAAAAATTACTAATACGAACATCGCCACCAGTGCGAATAAGTAAATCAGGCTCGGCCTGATCTGCCATGCTCATATGCTGTGCTAAGCGCTCTTCTGTAATATCTTCTGCGTTAAGTGTGCCCTGCGCAACTTGCAAAGCAAGTTGTTTAGCCGCATTCGCCATATCCCAACGACCACCGTAATTAGCTGCTACATTTAAACACAGCCCGGTGTTATTTTCAGTCAGCTTATGCGCAGCGTCTACCTTGCTACGTAATCCTTCAGAAAATCGTGATAAGTCTCCAATAATGGTCAGTTTTACATTGTTTTTATGAAGCTTTTTAACTTCCTTTGTTAAAACAAATAAGAAAAGCTCCATCAAAGTGTTTACTTCGTCTTCTGGGCGGCGCCAGTTTTCACTACTAAAAGCAAATAAGGTTAACGATTGTATCCCTAATTTAGTACAAAACTGAACAGATTGACGAACTGCGTCTACGCCTTTTTTATGCCCATACACACGAGGTCTATTTCTAGCTTGCGCCCAACGTCCGTTCCCATCCATTATGATAGCTACATGTTTGGGTAAACTTTGCTGTGAAATTGTATCAGCATCTAGAACCATAAATATTGACTATTCCATAAAAAAACGCCGCCTAGTATACCCTAGACGGCGTTTCAAAACTAATAAAATTAGCTGTTTAGATTTCCATCAATTCTGTTTCTTTAGCCGCTAATAGAGTATCCATTTCTTTAATAAACTTATCAGTAAGCTTTTGAATTGCATCATCTGATTGACGCGCTTCATCTTCAGAAATGTCTTTCTCTTTTAATAAACTTTTTACATCGCCATTAGCATCACGACGAATGTTACGAATAGCAACACGGCCGCCTTCTACTTCAGCGCGTACAATTTTAATTAAATCTTTACGACGCTCTTCAGTAAGAGGAGGAAGTGGTACACGAATAACAGTACCTGCTGACATAGGGTTTAAACCTAAGTCAGACGCCATAATTGCTTTTTCAACAGCTTGCGCCAAAGACTTATCAAACACACCAATAGCCAGTGTACGAGAATCTTCAATTGTTACGTTAGCAACTTGGTTTAAAGGAGTTGGTGCACCGTAGTACGACACCATAATGCCATCTAAAATTGCAGGATGTGCACGGCCAGTACGAATTTTAGATAGTTGACTACCTAGTGCTGTTACACTTTTTTGCATGCGCGCTTGCGCGTCTTTTTGAATATCGTTAATCACGGTTTAATCCTAATTATTTGATTATTTCATCTGAGGCTTGTGAAGAAATAAGTGTTCCTTCCGCTTCACCCATAATTACGCGTTTTAACGCGCCTGATTTATTCATGTTAAATACGCTCAATGGCATTTTATGATCGCGGGCTAGAGTAAACGCCGCTAAATCCATAACTTTTAATTCTTTGTCAATAACTTCATTGTAGCTTAAATGGGTATAAAGCGTCGCATCTGGGTTTTTAACCGGGTCATCACTGTATACGCCATCAACTTTAGTCGCTTTAATTACAGTATCCGCTTCAATTTCGATACCGCGTAAACACGCTGCAGAATCGGTAGTAAAAAACGGGTTACCTGTACCTGCTGCAAAAATAACAACGCGACCAGTTTTTAATAAGCTAATTGCTTCAGCCCAGTTATAAGCGTCACATACACCATTAAGCGGAATAGCCGACATTAAACGACAGTTTACAAATGCACGGTGTAGCGCATCACGCATTGCAAGGCCGTTCATAACCGTTGCAAGCATACCCATGTGATCGCCTACTACGCGGTTCATACCTGCTTCTGCAAGTGATCCACCGCGTAAAAAGTTACCTCCACCAATAACTAAACCCACTTCTACGTCGAGTTCTACTAGCTCTTTAATTTCTTGAGCCATACGATCTAAAACTTTAGGGTCGATGCCAAAGCCTGCGTCTCCCATTAAAGCTTCACCACTTAATTTGAGAAGAACACGTCTAAAAATAGGTTTGCGATTGATAATCATAGTATTGGGGCCAACTTTTATTGAATTATGGATAAAAAATAACCGCGCTTATGTTAAACATAAAAGCGCGGTTATTTTAAAGAATTTCTAGCTGCGAAGCAAAACCAAATAGTACTTTAATTGCATCTAATTTCCTTTTGCTTCACAAATAGTAATCTTACTTAGCTTTAGCAGCAGCAATTTGAGCAGCAACTTCAGCAGCAAAATCTTCTTCTTTCTTCTCGATACCTTCACCAACTTCTACACGTACGAAGCTAGTAACTGTTGCGTTTTTCTCTTTAAGAATATCGCCAACAGATTTTTTAGGTTCCATGATGAAAGCTTGACCAGTAAGAGAAACCTCACCAGTGAATTTTTTCATACGGCCAACAACCATCTTCTCAGCGATTTCAGCAGGCTTGCCTTCATTCATCGCGATTTCGATTTGTACTTGCTTTTCTTTAGCAACAACGTCAGCAGGTACATCTGAAGGTGTTAGGTATTCAGGGCTAGATGCAGCAACGTGCATTGCAACGTGCTTAAGTGTTTCTTCATCAGCAACACCCGCAACAACAACACCGATACGATCGCCATGACGGTACTCAACTAGGTTTTCACCAGTTACGTACTGTAAACGACGTACATTGATGTTTTCGCCAATTTTAGTAACTAGCTCAACACGGTCTTCTTCAAACTTAGCTTGTAAGTCTTCGATAGAGATAGTGTCAGCAATTGCAGCGTCAGCAACTTTATTAGCAAATGCTAAGAAGCTTACGTCTTTTGCAACGAAATCTGTTTGACAGTTAACTTCTACTAATACTGCAACACCAGCGTTTTGCTTGATGATGATAGTACCTTCAGCAGCAATGTTACCTGCTTTTTTAGCAGCTTTAGCAGCGCCACTTTTACGCATATTTTCAATCGCTAACTCGATGTCGCCATCAGTCTCAGTTAACGCTTTTTTACAATCCATCATGCCAGCGCCTGTGCGCTCGCGTAATTCTTTAACTAGGGCAGTAGTTACAGCCATTAGTAAATCCTCAAATCTGAAATCAGGTTAGATAAGCGGGTTACCCGCTCGACAAGAATAGCAAGTCTTCACCTTAAAAAGATGAAGACTTGATGACAGCTAATTACTCAGCTTCAACGAAATCGTCTTTCTCAGCTTGAGCAACGATGTTATTCTCGCGGCCTTCAGTAATAGCAGCTGCAACAGCGCTAGTGTAAAGGCTTACAGCACGGATAGCATCATCGTTACCAGGTACGATGTAATCAACACCGTCTGGGTTAGAGTTAGTATCTACGATTGCAACAACTGGAATACCTAGGTTGTTTGCTTCACGGATAGCAATGTGCTCGTGGTCAGCATCGATAACGAAAAGCGCGTCTGGAAGACCGCCCATGTTTTTGATACCACCAAGGCTCTTTTCAAGCTTTTCCATTTCGCGGTTAAGCGTTAACGTTTCTTTCTTAGTTAACTTCTCGAAAGTTCCGTCTTGGCTTTGTGCTTCAAGGTCTTTAAGACGCTTGATTGATTGACGTACAGTTTTCCAGTTAGTCAACATACCACCTAACCAACGGTGATTTACGAAGAACTGGTCGCTTTCTAAAGCGGCTGATTTAACTGCGTCGCTTGCTGCGCGCTTAGTACCAACGAAAAGAACTTTACCTTTGTTTGCTGCAGCACCTGATAAAAACTTAAGTGCGTCGTTGAACATTGGTACAGTTTGCTCAAGGTTGATGATATGTACACGGTTACGTGTGCCGAAGATGAAAGGCTTCATCTTAGGGTTCCAGTAACGTGCTTGGTGACCAAAGTGAACACCAGCTTGAAGCATATCGCGCATTGAAACGTTTGCCATTTTATAGATCCTCTATAGTTGTTTAGGGTTAGGCCTCCACATATCCCATAGCACCAACACCGAAGTAATTAAACTTCTAATGCACCCAAGTGTATGTGACGATACGTGTGTGTGTTAAAATAAAATTGTGTTTGCCTTAAATACAAAAAATCATTTAAGAATTTATTTGTAAAAAGACGGCGCGCTTTATACCATATTAAAATTAAATACTCAACGTCGCGTGCAAAATTTGTTCTGCGACAAATGTTAAAAACTCAACTTTGGAGCCTCAATGAGCGCTATTATCAAGACCCCTGAAGAAATAGAGAAAATGCGCGTAGCTGGGCGCTTAGCGGCCGATGTACTTGAAATGATCGGCCCTCATGTAGTGCCAGGTGTTACCACCGATGAGCTAAATACACTTTGTCATGATTATATTGTTAATGTGCAACAAGCAATCCCTGCTCCATTAAATTATCATGGCTTTCCAAAATCAGTTTGTACGTCAGTTAACCATGTTATTTGTCACGGAATTCCAAATGACAAAGCATTAAAAGAAGGCGACAGCGTAAATATTGACGTAACGGTCATTAAAGATGGTTACCACGGTGACACATCTAAAATGTTCCACGTTGGTACACCAAACATTCAAGGTAAACGTCTTGCAGAAGTAACGCAAGAAAGCTTATACCTTGCTATCAAAATGGTAAAACCAGGTGTGCGCTTAGGTGATATTGGTGAAGCAATTCAAAAATATGCAGAGAGCTTTAATTACTCAATTGTACGTGAGTATTGCGGCCATGGTATTGGCGCAGGATTTCATGAAGAGCCACAAATAATGCATTACGGTAAAGCCGGTACTGGCGAAGCCTTAAAAGCAGGTATGTGTTTAACTATTGAACCTATGGTTAATGCGGGTAAACGCCAATGTAAGCTTCTTAAAGATGATTGGACAGTAGTTACACGCGACCGTAGTTTGTCTGCGCAGTGGGAACATACTTTATTAGTGACTGAAAATGGTGTTGAAATTTTAACGCTACGATCAGATGATACTATCGACAGGATTATCGAACACTAATAAAAACCGAACCATTTGATAAAAATACTTATCAAAATAAAGGTTCAACAAGGAGCCAGCCCACGTGGCATTACCCAACAAAGTAAAAAAGTTGCTTAGCGATGCTGAGCAACTTAATGATTATCGCGATTGTTCTAGCTATTTTTATAAATGGCTACATAACGAGTTTTCTAAACAACCGGTTGGGAATTTAATTAATGCCCGGGCTGAGTTTATTGACCGCCTACTCATAAAGCTGTTTCATGTTTACGACTTAGCGCATGAACCTGATTTAGCGCTAATTGCTGTAGGCGGATACGGACGTGGCGAGCTACATCCCTACTCCGACATCGACTTTTTATTGCTTGTAACTAAACCGCCAAGCGAAGAAATATGCGAAAAAATAGGCCAGTTTGTCACCATGCTATGGGATCTCAACTTAGAGATTGGCCACAGCGTGCGCACCATAGAACAAGCCATTGAGCAAAAACGTGAAGATGTTACTTTTGCCACCAGCTTGCTCGAAAGCCGCCTTATTTTTGGTAACCACATTGAGTTTGAAAAGCTCAAAATGCATATTCTTGAAACACCCGTATGGCGCTCTGGTGAATTTTTTACTGCTAAAGTTCAAGAGCAAAACTTACGCCACAGAAAGTGCCACGGTACCGCGTATAATCTTGAACCAAACATTAAAGAAAACCCCGGTGGTCTGCGCGATTTACAAACCATTATTTGGGTTGCTAAAAAGCACTTTAGAACTGAAACCCTGCAAGAGTTAATAAGCCACGGATATTTAACTCATGAAGAGTTTCAAGAGCTTTCAGAGTGCCTAGAAAACCTATGGAACATTCGCTTTGCACTGCATTTAGCAGCAGGGCGAGCTGAAAACCGCTTATTGTTTGATCATCAACCGCAAGCCGCCGAAATTTTAGGTTTTGGTAGCGACGGTAAAGCGTCTGTTGAGCGTATGATGAAACGCTTATTTAGAATAATGAGCCGTGTGCGCGAGCTTAACCAAATGCTACTTTCATACTTTGAACAAAGTATAATGCCCGAAAGTAGTGAAAAAACGGTGATAGAACTCGACAGAAACTTTGAACAAGTGGGCCACCAAATACGCGTAAAAGATCCGTCGGTATTTTTTAGACGCGACCAACTCTTTGTATTGTTTGAGCACATAGCCGACAACCCAGTAATAACCCATATTTACCCAAGTACTATTCGTACCATTCGCCAGGTGCGCCGTCGTTTATTGGGCGATTTGCAAGATTACGCAGCCTGCCGTGAAGCATTTTTACGCTTAGTTAAACACCCTAATGGCATGGGACGCGCATTTACGCTGATGCACAAGCACGGCATGCTTGCCGCCTACTTACCGCAGTGGCGTAATATATTTGGGCAAATGCAGTTTGATTTATTTCACGCCTACACCGTAGATGAGCACACTCACAAATTAATCAAAAATATTTACGAATATTTTGATAAAACAGGCATTAGCGAGTTTCCTATTTGTAGTGAAATAGTCACTCGAATGGATAAACCAGAACTACTTTATTTAGCCGGTATATTTCATGATATTGCTAAAGGCCGAGGTGGCGACCATTCAGAACTTGGCGCTGTTGATGCCATAGCTTTTGCTAAATTGCATGGCTTTTCATCGGCTGATGCTAAGCTAGTAGCATGGCTTGTAAGTAACCATTTACTTATGTCGGTTACCGCGCAGCGTAAAGACATTAACGACCCTGCTGTAATAAAAGACTTTGCTACACGTATTAAAACAGAGCGCCAACTCGACTATTTATATTGTTTAACGGTTGCCGACATACGTGCAACCAACGACAACTTATGGAACGATTGGAAAAACACCCTACTGCGTGAACTATACTTACACACGCAACGCGCATTGCGCTTAGGGCTCGAAAACCCAATGGATCAACGCGACCAAATTCGCGACAAAAAGCATCAAGCTAAACAGCGTCTACTTAATTTAGGTTATCAAGAGGAACAAATTGATTTAATTTGGAGCCGCTTTAAAGCCAACTATTATACCGCTTTTAGTGAGCAGCAAATATCATGGCAAACCGAGCATTTATTAAATAGCCCCGATTTAAGCCAACCAAGTGTTATTGTGTCTAACAAAGCGATGCATGGCGGTACGCAAGTATTTGTATACAGCCCTTACTCTGGCGCATTATTTGCCAGATTAGTGAGCGTAATTGGCTCTAAAAAAGCACAAATACAACACGCTCAAGTACTGACCACAAAAGACGGTTATATACTGTTTAGCTTTGTAATACTTGAAGTGAGCGGCGACCCTATAGCCAGTGGTAGAGCGCAATCAATTAAACGTGGACTTGAGCAAGCGCTAAGCGATCCGCGTAAAAAAATTCGCTTTAAAAAGAGCCGAACTCAACGCTTTAAAGATTTTAATATTAAACCTAAAATTGTACTGCGCCCACATGCACGTAAAGATCGCAGCTTAATAGAAATTCAAGCTGTCGATATTCAAGGTTTACTAACCAAAATAGCCGAAGTTTTCCAAGCGCATTTACTACACATTCACGCTGCCCGTATTACCACCGTAGGTGAACGTGCCGAGGATTTCTTTGTTGTATCTAATAACGAATACCAAGCGCTGACTGATGAAGAGCAAGCAAAAATTCATCAGGCATTACGTAAAAAATTCAACGCCGAAACAGAATAGAGGACACACATGTCAGATTTAAAAACGATGATTGAAAACGCATGGGACAACCGCGATAGCATTAGCCCAAGCACAGTATCAAGCGACGTAAAACAAGCTATTATCGACGCACTTGATTTACTTGATAGCGGCGCTGCACGCGTTGCTGAAAAAATATCAGGTGAATGGGTTGTACACCAGTGGCTTAAAAAAGCAGTGTTACTGTCGTTTCGTATTCGCGACAACCAACCAATGAACGATGGCGTAAACCAGTTTTACGACAAAGTACCGCTTAAATTTAGCGACTACACCCCAGAGCAGTTTCAGCAAGGCGGTATGCGCGTAGTACCAAACGCTGTAGCACGTAAAGGCAGCTTTGTAGGTAAAAACGTCGTACTTATGCCATCGTACGTAAATATTGGTGCATACGTTGACGACGGCACCATGGTTGATACATGGGCGACTGTAGGCTCGTGTGCACAAATTGGTAAGAACGTACATTTATCAGGTGGCGTTGGCATAGGCGGCGTTTTAGAGCCTCTGCAAGCTAACCCGACTATCATTGAAGACAACTGCTTTATTGGCGCACGTTCTGAAATTGTGGAAGGCGTAATAGTTGAAGAAGGCGCTGTAATTTCAATGGGCGTTTACATCAGCCAAAGCACCCGTATTTATGACCGTGAAACCGGCGAAATTCACTACGGCCGCGTACCAGCAGGCGCAGTAGTAGTACCAGGCGCACTACCGTCAAAAGATGGCACCCACAGCCTTTACGCTGCAATCATCGTGAAAAAAGTAGATAAGCAAACACGTGAAAAAGTAGGCATCAACGCCCTACTACGCTCAATTGATGAGTAATCGTAGGTTGGGTTGAGTGAAACGAAACCCAACGATACTTTAAAGTTAAGTGTTTTAGCTAAACTTTAATTGTATATAGAAAAGCTCTAAGCCTTTGGTTTGGAGCTTTTTTGTTTATGGCTTGAATGACTTAATCGCTTCCACTAACTGTTTAATTATATCAATTTGCTTTTCTTCTTTGATGCTTTCAGTTTTTTCTGAAAAAATGCTCATGACCAGTTCTATTTTTGTATTCCTCTTAAAATCCCTTATTTCATCATCACTCATACCACTCTTAGGCAAAGAGCCAGTTATTTGCTCCGCTAATATTGAAGCTTTTAACATATTCATTTTATTTTCACTAACTGAAACAATATTTTTAATGAGTAGGAATAATAAAGCTGATGCGGTACCAATTATTAACGTTGTTGCTGTAATTAAGGGCAGACGACTCAAAAGTATATTCCAAGCCGAAACTTTTGGATTAGCATCAAACAAATCAGAAAAAGTAACCGCGTTATGATATAGACAAGTAAATATAGCAGCTAAAAAAGAAATCAGGCCTAAAGAAAGCCAATAGTATTTTTCAATTTGACCTTTACTTTCAGCAGAAAAGCCCTTCATGTCTAGAGTTGTTACATTTATATCAGCTTTTGCTTTAATTAATTGCTCTTGTAAGTTACTTAGTTCGTCTCTAGAGGTGTTTAGCTGTTCCGATGCATCTATAGATTGTTCTTTAACAAGTTTAAATTGACTTCTCTCTGACTCAATTTGACCCTGTAGAACCTTCAGTTGATTACTTTTTTTATCGTTCTCAGCTTGAGTTTCTTCTAAACTATTTGTTTCACTTTTAATATCAGCTCGAATACGTTCAATTATTTTAGTTTCTTTCTCTATGCTGTGTTCTAGGCGGTTTTTTTCATTTAGTGAAGATTCAAGTTGTGATTCAAGTGAATTTAGCCTTTTCTTTTGCTCGCTAAGAAAATTGTTAACCTTAAAGACCTCTCCATCAACCTCTTCTTTTAAGATATTAGATGATAAAATTATATCTTCATGAGCTTGAGCAATTTTTGTAAGTATTTTCCCATCGTGATAATAAGCTTCAAGGTCTAGAGCCTCAGCCAACATAAAAGTGCTATGGGTAGGTAATATAGCGCCCAAAATAACTTCATCTACTACATATTTAAGATTGCCTTGAATTCTAGGGTTTCTTATATTGGTAGGCATCCTTTTTGCAAAAATAACTTTTTTTATAGTATGTTTATAAGAAATAAGCCTTAAAGCCTGACTCTTTTCATCTGTTATATTTTTATCGTTATAACAAAATACTTCAGAGACCAAATACGGCTTATCAAAAAGAATTATTCTTTCGCCAGTAAGAGCAGCTAGTTCATAATTCGTTTTTTCTAATAGAGAAAGTTCATTTTCAATCAAATTTTGATCAACAATATCTTGGTTATATTTTATTCTTTTCGACTTGCTCGATATTTGAAAATATTGTTCATTAACAACTTTCGTGAACCTCCTAATAGACTCATCAACTTTAATTGAATCAATAACATTAATTGCGAATAAGCTATTATCCTTGGTTTCCATAAAATAACATTCCTGTTCAGATCGATATTATAGTTAAGCTTTAAAGAAAATCACTATGTTAACGGCTATTATAAAAAGCTTATATAACTGTAATATACATCATAATTCCAAGGCAAGGTGACAATCAGTTCTTAAAAAAACATATATATTTTAAGTATCCAATTAGTAAAGAAGCTTCCATAATCTCAAGAAAAAATAAAATTCATTTATTATTAATATATATCGAGTCAACTTAAAGCACAGTAACTGTATAATTCTTTGGGTTTCGTTTCACTCAACCCAACCTACGGAAAAATCTCCCAAAACCAAAAAAGCACTTACAAAACAAGTGCTTTTTTGGTTTGCTCAATTAGTTTGGCTTACAGCGCGTTAAATACGTCGTCTGTTTTAGCTGCGCAAATAAAATCGTTTTTGTGTAGACCTTTAATTGAATGGCTCCACCATGTAACGGTTACTTTGCCCCACTCGGTTAATAAACCTGGATGATGGCCTTCGTCTTCTGCCATGTCGCCTACTTTGTTAGTAAACGCGATAGCTTGTTTAAAGTTTTTAAATTTATAAACACGCTCAAGCTGCATAATGCCATCGCGTACTTCTGGTACCCAGTCTGGGATTTTAGTAATTAATTGTGCTAACTCTTCGTCAGATACTTTTGGCGCATCTACATGACAGGCTTCGCATTTTTGTGCACTTAATGAAGACATTCTAAATCCTTACTTTTAGCTTTTTTAGCATTAATGTTTAACTGGCTAATTTTTCTTTCGGTGGAAATTTTGGGTCGTGCAAACCAAGCTCTTTAGCTCGCTCAACCAAAGTCATAATATCCATTTGCGATATATCAAACAGATCATGAATCGAATTTATGGTGTAGTACTGTGGTTGCATAATATCAATTCGGTATGGCGTACGCAGTACATCAAGCACATTCATTGGGCTGATTTCTGGCGTGTTTGAGTATACGTACTGGGTTTCACCTGGGCTTGATAAAATACCGCCGCCGTAAATACGCAGGCCATCTTCGGTTTGCATTAAACCAAATTCAACCGTAAACCAGTATATACGTGCAAGGTATACACGGTCTTTTTTCTGCGCTGCGTAACCTAATTGTCCGTACTTGTGCGTAAACTCGGCAAAGTCAGGATTAGTTAGCATGGCGCAGTGGCCAAATATTTCATGAAAAATATCTGGCTCTTGTAGGTAGTCAAATTCTTCGCGGCTACGAATAAATGTAGCTACCGGAAACTGCTTGTTTGCTAGTAATCTAAAAAACTCATCAAAGTCGATAAGCGCAGGCACTGGCGCTACTTGCCAACCGGTAGTGGCAAGTAATACTTCGTTTAATTCGCTTAACTGCGGAATACGATCGTGCGGCAGGTTAATCTTTTTTAACCCTTGCATGTACTCATTGCAGGCTTTGCCTTCTATGCACGCAAGTTGGCGCGCTACAAGCTCAGACCAAATTTTATTTTCTTCATCACTCCAATGTATAACACCATTTTCGTCTGGTGTTTTGGATGTGTATTTACTTGCTTTAGCCATAAGTACCTTCTTGGGTGTGAGCCCTAAATCGGTGTCAGTGTGATACTCAAACCTGTTGAGTATCGAATGACCCCATACTATGCAAAAGTGAAGAAAAGTTTAATAGATAGGCTAACATCAGTATTTGGCACGATCACTGCAATCGTAAATTTATAATTACACCTGTGGCACATTAAAAATACAGAGCTTTAATTAAAGGCTTGTAGCTTGTTTTTATGTGTACACAATTAAATACACCTAACCAATTTTAGTAAAAGCTTGGTCTAAATCACTAATAATGTCGTTAACATCTTCAAGCCCAACCGAGAGCCTGATCAGCCCATCACTTATTCCAGCGGCAGCTCGCTCCTCTGGCGTATAAGGCGAGTGAGTCATAGATGCAGGATGCTGAATCAGTGTTTCAGCGTCGCCTAGGCTTACTGCAAGTGTACAAAGTTTCATACTATCAATAAATTGTGCGCCATCTTGTAGCGTACCTTTTATTTCGAATGCAATAACACCACCAGCGGCTTTCATTTGGTTACCAATAAACTTATAACCTGGGTGCGATTTAAGCCCTGGGTAATATACGGTAGTTACTTGTGGGTGCGCTTCTAGATACTCGGCTACCGTTTGTGCGCTTTGACAATGGCGCTCTATTCTAATGGCGAGTGTTTTTAAGCCTCGATTAATTAGCCATGCGTCGTGCGGGCTTATGGTTGCACCAATATCTTTTAGTACGGTCATTTTAATGTGTGTTATGTGCTCAAGCGATCCACATACAATACCGGCGACTACGTCACCATGACCATTTAAGTACTTGGTCGCACTATGCATTATGATGTCGATACCGTATTTTTTAGGTGATTGCAGTAGCGGCGTTAAAAAGGTGTTGTCGACCACACTAATTAAATTGTGCTCTTTAGCAACTGCGCCAATGAGTGCTAAATCAATAACCGCCATGGTGGGGTTGATTGGCGTTTCTACAAATATCATTTTTGAATTAGGTTTAATGGCAGCGCGTAGTTCGTCCTCGTTGGTCATATCAACAAACGTGACTTCGATTCCCCAGCGCGGCAACATATGCGAGAAAAACGCAAAGGTACAACCATACAAAGCACTTGAGGCTACGAGGTGATCGCCCTGCGATAAAAAGCTCAGTACTGAGGCAGATACTGCGCCCATACCTGTTGCAGTTGCAGCAGCTGCTTCACAGCTCTCTAGTTGGGCAACTTTTTGTTCAAGCTCTGTGGTTGTAGGGTTTCCTAAACGCGTATAAATATAGCCAGGTTCGTCGCCTGCAAAACGCGCAGCACCTTGTGCGGCGTTTTCAAAATGAAAGGTAGAGGTTTGATACAAAGGAGAAGTAAGTGCGCCGTGCGGGTCGTTTGCTTTTTGTGGTCCGTGAATACACTGGGTGTTTATATGATGCTTGCTCATTGTAGGCTCGTTTTTTGATTATTATGTTTTTGCGATTCAACAATCAAAACGTATGCGCTTACAAACAGCAAGCATGCCGGATGCTCAGATGGCTATTTGTGTAAAAACTATGCAGCGCACGTTTGTACACAAATATTGCCACTCTTTTATTGCGTTGATTCCGCCTTTTTGCGGCTCATAATTTTACCTGCAATGCTTTGTACAGTGCCTTTTAGTAAGCTGCGTTTGTTTTCAAGCCGTGGTAATGGGCGACTAAGCTCCATTGCTTTGTACCCAATACGTGCAGTAAAAATACCCGCGCTTACGCCCTGTGCAGCTCGTCCCGAAAGCTTACCTAAAAGCTCAGCACTTAATGCAGTTGCAGCAAGGTCAGATACAAGCTCTGCACTGCCTACAAACATCACTTGCCTTATTAACATGCGGTATAACTTTATACGGCTTGCGTAGCCAAAACCAATGCCGTAAATTTTACCAATTTGTTCTATTAACTTAGTACCGCGCCAAAGCACAGCCATCATATCCACCAGCGCAAGTGGGCTTAGGGCAACTAGCAGTGCAGATTCAGTCGCAAAACGATTTATAAGCTTTTTAGCTTTAGTGTCTTGGGTTATTAATAAACTATTTGCGTACAGCGTCATTATTTCTTTGTCGCTGTGATGCGTCGCTACTTGGTTTTTAAAGGTTTCAAAGTTATCAAGCTCTTGGTGTTTATTAAGCTTTTCGAGCCAAGGTAATGCACCGCCTACTTGTTCGCTGTTTAAAAGCCTGTCGGCTTCAACTCGGTGCAATTGGTTGCGCTTTAAACTGCGCAGCATGCGGTACTCTCGCCATAGTAAGCGCCCTATTAGCAGCACACCACTTACAACCGCAGTTAAATAAACACTGCCTAAAATAATTGACTGCTCGAAAGCAAAGACTAACGAGTACGCAAATTCTAAAAGCACCAGTACTATAAAACTAATAGCAAACACACCTTTAAGCGTTTGCCACTTGGACTTTTTGTACACAGGCTCAAGATCAATTTCTGGCTCGAGTGCTTCATCTTCAAGTTCTTCGTAATCACTTTGTCCGTGCTGAATAATTTTTGCAGGTGCTAAAACGGGTTCGTTTTGCTCAATGCTTTGCGTATCTATACGACGCCCTGCTTGAAATGGTTGGTTTGACTCACTCATGTTAATTTGTCTCCTAGCAGGTACTGCATGACATGATCTAATCGAATATGTTTTAGTTGTTTATCAGGGCTCAGCATTGGAGAAAACGATAAAAACTCAAATCCCTGTGCTGGCCACTCACTTTTATTAAGCATCCGCTTGGGAGGCTGCGGCGGTAAATACGTAAGCCAATCAGGCTCGTTTAACGGTTTACCGTAAATGCAATCAAGCGTTTGACCTTTGTCGGTAATTTGGCGCGGCTGCGTTGCTGTAATTGACGACATAGCCATGGTTTCTATTTGCACACCATCAAACTTTAAATGATTACTTTGTTCATGCACGAGCGAATCAAGTAGTAGTGCTAAATCTTTATGGTGTTTTGCACTTATGTGATCTGACTTATTAGCTGCAAATAATATTTTGTCTATGTTGGGCTTAAACAAACGTTTAAAAAAGCCTGACTCGCCATAGTTAAAGTGTGCGAGTAATTGGTTTATTACACTGCTTTGCTCTTGGAGTGTTTCGTGCCCTTCGTTTAATGCGCTCAGTACATCGACAAGTACAATTTGGCGATCAAAGTGCCTAAAATGCTCATTATAAAATGGTTTTACAACTTCTTTTATATAGGCGTTAAAACGCTTAATTAAATGCGCTAAATTAGAACCCGCAACAACATCGTCACTGTTTATTTCACCCGATACCGGAAAAAACAATAACAATGGCGCGCCTTGTAAGTCGCCAGGCATAAGCATGCGCCCGGGTTGTAACATGGCAAGTTTGGTATCTTTTTTAAGCCCTACTAACATGCTTTGATAAAGCTGAGCAATATGAGCAAGTGCGTTTTCATCTACAGGCGCATTTAAATCAAGTTGCTCAACAGCCGCTAGAAAATCACTTGATGTATTTACACGCGAAGGCTGAGTTAGTAACGGATATTGCTGCTCGCACCATTGAGCATAGCTTTGCTCAAGCATAGGTAAATCAAGAAGCCATTCACCCGGGTAGTCAATAATATCTAAATAAAGCGTTGATTGCGGCGAAAAGTGGCCGCGCAGCCCTGAGTTACTCTGATACTTTATTGCTAAGCGTAGTGTATTAATACGCTCGGTTGATGCAGGCCACGTAGGCATCCCATCGCTGGGTAATAATGAACTTAGCGCGCGCGTATAATTAAATGTAGGGACTTTTAACGCCTCTTGCGGAACAACTTTAGTGGCAATGTGGCGGTGCTCTCGCATTACATCAAAAAAAGGTAAGTTTTTATCGTCCGCTTGGGTTGTTAAGTGTTTAACAAGCGCGGTAATAAAGGCTGTTTTACCACTACCACTTAGGCCTGTTACGGCAAGTTTTACGTGTTGGTCTAAACTGCGATGAAGGGCTTTTTGTGCTTTGCCTTTAATACTTTTAAAGGTCTTTTTTGCAAATGATTGGCTCATAAAGTGTCTTGCACCTAATTTGCCGTAATTTATCACGCTGCAAATAAGGTGCTATTAAATCCTTTAAAGTTTGTTAATTTCACGGCTCACCGTAAACTCACTTGAAGTAACATGGCGTTCCATATCTTGTAAGCGAACATCTACACGCGTTAAGCGCTCTTTTAAATCTTGCAATGCGCGGCGCGGTGGCTCACCCTTTTGCCATACTTTAAATTTTACTTCTAGTGGATCGTCAGTTTTAGTTGAGCTGTTAGTTTGCGCTGTTGCGGGCTCTTTTTTATCTAAAATAAACCAGGCTGCAATATACGCTACCACAAATAATGGGCCACCCGTTAGCAGTACCGCACTAACAAATATAATGCGAACTAACCATAACTCCATATTAAAGTAGTCACTTAATCCCGCACATACGCCGGCTATTTTACCGCGTTGTGGGTCTCTTAATAATTCGCGTTTGGCACTCATACTTTGCGTCTCCATTGTGGTGACTCTTGATCAAGCAATGCTTCTAGTGTTTCGACTCTGTCGGCCATTTTTTCGGCTTTATGTGCAAGCTCAAGTAACTGGCGATGTTCGTGTTCACTTAAACCTTGGCTTACTTGTTTTTTGCTACGGTAGTGTAAAATTAACCACAGCGGAGCAACAAAAATCATAAACAAAATAAATGGTGCAACTAATATCTCTGGATCAAACATAATCCTCTCCTGACAATCCGTTTTGATGTTTTTTAAGCAGTGGGGCACTTTAAGTACCCCTTTATAAGTTATTTATCAGCTAGCTTCTTTTTAAGTTCGGCTAGCTCATCATCTATCTTTTCATTTTTTTGTAGATTAGCAATTTCATCCGCTAACGTCTTTTTACCTAAATCGTAAGACTCAATTTGAGATTCTAGTCCATCAATTTTAGTTTCGTAACGTTCAAAGCGATTAAGTGCGTCTTCTACTTTTGAGCTATCAAGTGTCTTTTTCACTTCAAGGCGCGACTCAGCCGAACGCTGGCGAAGTATAATTGCCTTTTGACGTGATTTCGCATCTGCTAGCTTTTCTTGTAGTGTCGTTACTTCTTGTTGTAGTTTCTCAATATGAGACTCTACATGTTCAAGTTCACTCGCTACTGAAGTAACTGCATCTGCAGACTTTTGCTTTTCAAGTAGAGCTGAACGCGCTAAATCGTCGCGGTCTTTACTTAAAGCCAGCTCGGCTTTATCTTGCCAATCACTTACTTGTGCTTTAAGTGTATCTAGGCGGCGTACGATTTCTTTTTTCTCAGCTAATGTTTTAGCTGATGTAGAACGTACTTCAACAAGCGTATCTTCCATTTCTTGAATAATCAGACGAACCATTTTTTCTGGGTCTTCTGCTTTATCTAAAATGGCGTTGATATTAGAATTAACAATATCTGCAAAACGTGAAAAAATTCCCATAACATTTACCTCTGTAATTAAAACTTAGTTAGTCTGCTATAACTAGTATCAATATGCTTGCCAACTTTTTAAAAGTTAAAATACACTTTATTTTCATTACGTTAAACTAAATATACAAATTTCTTTAGTTATCCCTAATTATGAAATACACTAACTGTTAGTAAAAATGACCAAGAGTTAGGAAATATGAGCCAATATCGCCAACAGGATAATTTACTCGGCCAATCAGACAGCTTTCTGTCTGTATTAGATCAGGTATCGCAACTGGCTAATTTAGATAAACCGGTACTTATTATTGGTGAACGCGGCACAGGTAAAGAGCTAATTGCAGCGCGCTTACACTTTTTATCAAAACGTTGGGAGCAAAACTACGTAAAGCTTAACTGTGCAGCGCTTAACGAAAACCTTCTCGAAAGTGAGTTATTTGGCCACGAAAGCGGTGCTTTTACGGGGGCAAGTAAACGTCACGAAGGTCGTTTTGAACGCGCTAATAGCGGCACACTGTTTTTAGATGAATTAGCTAATACCTCAGCTATGGTACAAGAAAAACTACTGCGCGTTATAGAATACGGTGAGTTTGAACGAGTTGGCGGCAAACAAACAGTAAAAGTAGATACACGCCTAGTGTGTGCTACCAACGAAGACCTCCCTTATTTGGCTGAGCAAGGTGAATTTAGAAGTGACTTACTTGACCGCCTCGCCTTTGATGTAATTACCCTGCCACCGCTGCGCGAACGTCAAGACGATATTATGCTGCTTGCTGAACAATTTGCGATGAATATGGCGCGCGATTTAGAGTGGGAACTCTTTAGCGGTTTTACCCGAAGCGCAACAGAAACACTGCTTAGTTATGATTGGCCTGGTAATATTCGCGAACTTAAAAATGTCGTTGAAAGAAGCTTATATCGCCACGGTAGTGAACATATCCCCGTTCACCAGATTATTTTAGACCCATTCGACAGCCCTTTTAGGCCAAAAGCGCGTATTAAAGCGCCTATAGCGACTCAAACTGTTAATGCAGAGCCTATTGTGGTTGCGCAGCCGATTGCTCAAGCAAGCGCAGATATAACCCTTGATATTCAATTTCCGTGTAGCTTAAAAGAGCGTTCAAACGACTTTGAAATAAACATGATTAATAAAGCGCTCGAACATAGCCAATTTAATCAAAAGAAAACTGCAGAAGTACTTGGTTTAACGTATCATCAATTACGTGGTTATCTTAAAAAATACAACTTGTTGGATCAACAATAGTCAGAGGTTATGCGGGTGCATAAATTATTACTTGTTTTGCTTGCCACCACTTTAGTTGGTTGCCTTGATAGCAAAGAAGAAATCATAGAAGAAAAAAACCAAGGCTTAGTTTACTGCGCTGAAGCCAACCCTGTGTCGTTTAATCCGCAAGTCACGACCACCGGTTCAACTATTGATATAATTGCTAACCAGTTATACGACCGCTTAATTAGCATTGACCCTGTCACTGCAGAGTTTCAAAGTGAGCTGGCGACCGATTGGAAAATTAGTAAAGATGGTAAATCGGTTACCTTTACCCTGCGTAAAGATGTAAAGTTTCATACAACTTCTTATTTTACCCCATCGCGAGATTTTAACGCCGACGACGTTATATTTACCTTTAGCCGATTATTCGATGTCTATAATCCATATCACTTTGTGGGCGATGCCAATTACCCGTATTTTCAAAGTGTGGGGATTGATCAACTCATTCGTAAAATTGTCCGCGTGTCTGACTATCAAGTCCGTTTTGAATTGTTTAATCCTGAAAGTAGCTTTTTAGCCAATATGGCTACCGACTTTGCTGTGGTGCTTTCAGAAGAATACGCCATGAAACTTAAGAAAAATAATCAAAAAAACTTATTTGATCAGTACCCAATTGGTACCGGTCCGTATATTTATAAAGAATACCGCCGAGATCACCTTGTACGCTTTTATCGTAATCCACTTTATTGGAAGCATGACGTTGCTCTTGAGCAACTGGTTTATGACATAACGCCTAATGGCACTGCGCGCATAGCCAAAATGCTGACTAAAGAGTGCGATGTAACGGCTCACCCAAGTAGTGCGCAATTAAGTATTTTAGCTCAACGCGATGATATAAATATCGAAAAAGAAACAAACTTAAATATAGGTTATTGGGCGTTTAATACAGAACGTGCCCCGTTTGACGATTTACGCGTACGCCAGGCACTCGCGCATGCAATAGATGTAGATAAAATAATGCAGGCGGTTTATTACGGTAACGGTACTCGCGCACAATCTATTTTGCCACCAACCTCTTGGGCGTTTGAGCCACAAGAAGATATTCCTACGTTTGATCCAGAACTTGCTAAAAAGTTACTTATTGAAGCAGGCTTACCTGATGGCTTTGATATGACAATATGGGCCATGCCTGTGAGTCGTATTTATAACCCTAACGCACGTAAAATGGCTGAGCTTATGCAAAGCGATTTGCGCAAAGTAGGCGTTAATGTAAGCATTGTAGAATATGAGTGGAACACGTTTATTCAGCGTATTGGCGAGCACAGGCACGACAGTGTGTTACTTGGTTGGGCGGCAGATACGCCCGATCCTGATAACTTTTTTAGCCCACTGCTCAGTTGTACCGCTACTTTTAGTGGCAAAAACCCAGCAAACTGGTGTAATCCCCAATTTGATTTATTGCTTACTCAAGCACTCGACACCACTGATTTAAACAAACGTAAAAAATACTACGACGATGCACAAAGTTTGATTATTAAAGAGCTGCCGTTATTGCCTATTGCTCATGGCCTGCGCTTTCAAGCGAGTAGCGCCGATGTGGAAGGCATAACACTTGGCCCGTTTGGCGCTATTTCGCTTGCCAATGCGAGGAAAAAATAATGATCTTAGATTATATTTTACGTCGCCTTGGTTTATTCCTTTTTATGATACTAATGCTTAGTGTATTTACGTTTTCGCTGGCGTATTTATTTCCCGGTGATCCGCTGAGTAATTTAAGTGGCATACCGAGCAGTAACTTTGCACAGCATAGTGAGCTTGAAGACAAATATTTATACAACAGCAATTACTTTATGCAATACATTGCCTTTTTAGGGCGAATATTTCAGGGTGATTGGGGGCTTTCGTTTGCCTCGGGTAACAGCGTCTTTAGCCATATTGTTGATTTGCTACCGGCTACTTTAGAACTAAGCGTATACGCATTAATTGTATCGATTGTTATTGGTGTACCGACTGGCATTTTAGGCTCTGGCTATCATAAACGTTGGCCCGACAAGCTTATAAACTCGACCACTATGGTGGGTTATTCAATGCCTGTATTTTGGCTCGCATTGTTATTAATAATGGTTTTTTCATTAAAGCTTGGCTGGTTTCCTATGTCGGGGAGAATGGGACTCCTTTACGAAATACCCGCCAGTACTGGGTTTATTTTAATTGATATTGCACTTGCTGGCTTTCCGTATAAAGGCATGGCTTTTGTTGATGCGCTGCGCCATTTAACGCTCCCTACAATTGTACTTGCTATGTATCCTACAACCGTATTAATTCGCTTTACTCGCGAGTCGATGCTTAAGGTAATGGATCAAAACTTTATTAAAACAGCTAGGGCAAAAGGCCTTAACCGCCGTCAACTTATCATGCACCATGCACTGCGTAATGCATTACTGCCGGTAATTAAGCAAATTGGTTTGCAATTTAGTACGCTAATAACGCTTGCGATGATTACCGAAGTTATTTTTTCGTGGCCGGGTATTGGCCGATGGTTAATCGATAGTATTTATCAGCGTGACTTTCCTGCAATTCAAGGCGGATTAATGGCGGTATCTTTATTTGTTATTTTAGCTTCTATTACAGCTGAACTTACTTACACTTTATTCGATCCACTCTCGCGGAATCAGGCTCATGGCAAAGTTTAATTTATTTTCTGAAGAGTCGAATAAATCGCCACTCGCGCGACTTTGGCGAAAATTTAAAAATAACCACCCTGCTTTGGTTGGTTTATGGATATTTATGGCGTTTGCACTATTAGCCGCCACCGCTCCTTTTTTAGCCCCGTATGGTGTAAACCAACAACACAGTGATGCACTGCTTATTCCGCCATCGTGGCGAGAAATGGGCGATGTACGCTTTCTTTTAGGTACCGATGATTTAGGCCGTGATGTACTATCGCGCTTAATGAATGGTGCTACGTATACATTTGGTCTTTCTGTTGTAGCTGCCCTAATCACCACTATTTTTGGTGTATTAGTGGGTACTTTTGCAGGAATTAGTAAAGGGCTACGTTCAAGCTTTTTAAATCACTTGCTTGATATAACGCTTTCTATTCCTTCTTTGTTATTGGCAATAATCATAATCGCCATACTCGGCCCAGGTTTAATGAATACCGTATGGGCGATTATTTTAGCGCTACTGCCGCAGTTTATTCACTCAGTGCGTAACCTAATTGTTGATGAATTAAGTAAAGATTACATTACCGCATTTAAACTCGATGGCGCATCTAATTGGCATATTATATCGCGCGGTATTTTCCCTAATATTTATGAACATATTGTGGTTATATTCACGATGGCACTTTCTACCGCTATATTAGATATTTCAGCACTGGGGTTTTTAAAATTAGGGGCTCAACCACCAACAACCGAATGGGGCGCAATATTAGCCGAAAACTTAGGCCTTATTTATCTAGCGCCGTGGACTGTAGCGCTGCCTGGTGTATTACTATTTTTAGCTGTGTTATCTACTAATTTAGTAGGCGATGGCCTGCGTCAAGTGCTTAAAGCACGTAAGGCTGATTAAATGCAATTACTCGATGTTCGTAACTTAACAATTGAACTACGTACCTCTGAAACTGTAATTAGAGCCGTAGACAGAGTGAGTTTTAGCTTAAAAGAAGGTGAAGTACATGCGCTTGTAGGCGAGTCTGGCTCTGGTAAAAGCCTAATAGCAAAAGCGATTATTGGTGTATTGAACGAACGCTGGGATATTACTGCCGACCGTATACATTGGCGCGGCGTAGACTTAATGCGTTTAAGCCCAGAGAAACGCCGTAAAATAGTAAGCCAAGATATAGCGATGATCTACCAAGATCCAAGCCGCTGCCTTGACCCAACCGCTAAAATATTTGATCAAATTGCCGAAACACTCCCAGAGGTCGCAACTAAAGGTTTCTTTTTAAAACGCAACCGCGAAAGAAAAGACAGAGTAAAAGCACTTATTCATAAGGTGGGCATTAAAAACCACGAAGCGGTACTAAGCAGTTACCCTCATGAGCTCTCAGAAGGCGTATGCCAAAAAGTAATGATTGCGATGGCCATTGCTCGCACGCCTAAGTTATTAATAGCTGATGAGCCAACTACAGCGCTTGAAAGCACAACTCGCGCACAAGTATTTAGGTTATTAAAAAGCTTAAACCAGCTTAAAAACATGTCTATTTTAATGATTTCTCATGAACTTGAAGAGATTGCACATTGGTCGCATGGTATTCATGTTTTATATTGCGGGCAAATGGTTGAAGCAGGCCCAACTCATGAAATATTTAAACAGCCTCGCCACCCTTACACACAAGCATTATTAAAAAGCCTGCCAGACTACGAACAAGGTTTAGCGCATAAAGAACCTTTTTATGCACTTAAAGGAACTATCCCTACCCTGCAACATTTGCCTATTGGCTGCCGCCTCGGGCCGCGTTGTCCGCAAGCACAAAAAGCCTGTGTGGTAACTCCCACCCTCACTAA
This sequence comes from Pseudoalteromonas sp. TP27, assembly GCF_056470645.1. Classification (NCBI taxonomy): domain Bacteria; kingdom Pseudomonadati; phylum Pseudomonadota; class Gammaproteobacteria; order Alteromonadales; family Pseudoalteromonadaceae; genus Pseudoalteromonas; species Pseudoalteromonas sp. TP27. Next base: position 165,698 of record NZ_JARDAK010000009.1, read on the forward strand.
GCATCATGGTCATAGTTATGCGTGCCATTTTCCGTTAATTAAGGACATGAAATAATGCAGCCGCTACTCAAAGTGCAAGCGCTATCAAAAACATTTAATGTGCGAGCTGGGCTTTTTTCACGTAAAAAATTTGAAGTACTTAAAAATATTTCGTTTTGCGTGGGTAAAGGCGAAAGTATTGCCATAATTGGTGAAACAGGCGCAGGTAAAAGTACGTTAGCAAAACTACTTTCAGGGGCTGATACTGCTGATAGCGGGCAAATTTTGCTCGAGAATAATATTATTGAAGATAATGGCGTACGCGATAATCAATGTCGTCATATTCGTATGATTTTTCAAGACTCTGCTGCATCGCTCAACCCGGGATTAACCATTGGCGAAATGCTTGATGATTGCCTGCAATATAATACTGAGCTTGATGACGCCGAACGAACGGAAAAGATTGATGCAACGCTTTCAAAAGTGGGTTTGTTAATCGATCATAAGCATTACTACCCGCATATGTTTAGTGTGGGGCAATTACAACGTGTAGCATTTTCTCGCGCGCTAATTTTAGATCCTAAGGTGATTGTGCTTGATGAAGCCGTTTCGTCTTTAGACCCATCTATACGCGCGCAAATAGTGAATTTATTACTTAAGCTGCAGCGCGATACAGGCCTTACGTACGTGATGATAACCCATCATTTAAGCCTAGTGCGCCACATCAGTGATTATGTGGTTGTACTCGATAAAGGTGAAATGGTTGAATGCGGTCCGACTGAGGATGTTTTTCAAAATCCCCAGTCAAAAGTAACGCAGCGTTTACTGTGCTGCTAAAAGCAGCTTATAAATTTATACCTTTTTTGTAAGGCAACCGTATTTAGATGGGTCTTGTTGTTAACTTTATTTAATTAACAAGAGACCTCATGCTTAAAAACACGTTATTGCTTAGCCTTTCCCCCTTACTCCTTTTGTCTGCCTCTGCCATTGCTGATACATCAAAAGACGTTAAAAATTGGGTTGGCGGTGTTGATCACCTTGGTTTAACAGTGTCCAATTTAGATTCATCTAAAGTATTTTTTACAGATGTACTTGGTTTTAAAGTGCTGGGAAATGACCCAACCTATCCTGCTTATTTTTTATCAAACAATAAAATAACCATTACATTATGGCGCGTTAAAAATGATGCAAAACGTGTGGAGTTTAATCGGGCAGACAATGTCGGCTTACACCATTTAGCACTCAGTGTTGAGAGTATTGAAAAGTTAAGCGAGCTGCATGAGCATTTAAAAATACAAAATAATATTACTATAGAGTTTGCACCAGAGAACTTAGGAAAAGGCCCAACGCAACATATGATGATTAGAGAGCCTAGCGGCAATCGGATTGAGTTTATTGCCAGAGGTAATTAATACTCACTTTATTCAGACAATAAAAAAGGCGCTTTAAAA
>NZ_JARDAK010000010.1:0-159615 GCF_056470645.1 Pseudoalteromonas sp. TP27
GAGGTAGAGCAATGCAGGGAGCAATTGCCGAGAACACTAGATACAAAAATTTTTGCCTAGTTCTAGCGTAATTTTCTTAACGTTAAATAGACCCCATATATAAGCAGATTGGTATAAATGCTGAACTTAAAGCTTATGATGAGTTAATTAAAAACTTTAAAAGTATACATAATGATGGGAGTTGGAAATTTGTAGCAAAAGCAATGCTAAACCAAGGTGTTGCTTATCGTAAGGAGGAAAAGTTGAAAGATGCTCTCAACAGTAACACAAGCTTGATTGAGCAGTTTAAAGGCTCGTTGAATGAAGAGATTCAAATACCCGTAGCTAGTGCGATGTTTAACCAGAGTGCTGTATATGGCCTGAAAAAAGACTTTCCCACAGCTCTAAAGCCGCATTCAATGTTGCTTGAAACATTTCACAGCTCAGAAAACAGTGAGATTAGAAACATTATAGCTGCTTCAAAAGCAAATATAGCTGAACTGGCTTTACTTTATGAAGCGGCAGAACAAGTTCTTAAGCGTGTTACAGAGGCTGAAAAAAACTCAGAGGATCCACAGAATTTAGCTGTGATGCAGCTTATTCGCTTTTTACTTAACGATAAAACTATTGAAGAGGTGTTTGCTGCCTTAGCAGCAATGCCGGCGGAAATGAAATTAACGTGTGGTTTTAGAGAGATTAAACATTACTTGGCTAATTTTGAAGGCGAAAAGTTGCAACAGATTCAGGCTGTTGTGAGCTTTTTTGAGCAACATAAAGATATTGAAAAGTTAAGAATTGAGTTAGGGTTAAAAAGTTAGTTTTTGATTTTCATACCTTAATTTGTCGCCATAAATGACGACCTACAAGTAGGACGTGCTTTAGCGCGTAAAGATGTTTGCTGTAGAGTTAAGCTACTCTGTGTTGTCGCCATAAATGACGACCTACATGTAGGACGTGCTTTAGCGCGTAAAGTGGTTTGTTGTAGGGTTAAGCTACTTTGTGTTTTCGCCATAAATGACGACCTACAGCAAGCATCCTTGGGATAACTGAGCTACCTTTTTTAATGAAACTTTGTTTAGAAGAGGTAGTTTTGGATGAGTTGGAGTGATTTAAAAAAAGGGCGAGTATCAATTCAGTCCGGCGAATATTTTATTACTATCACGTGCCAGAATGGGCAGAACATATTTAGTGACTATGAGCTTGCCAATACTTTTTGCAAATGTATTGCTGATAATGAATTTAGTCACCAGTGCCGCTGGTTAACATGGGTTCTTATGCCTGATCACTTTCATGGTTTATTACAGCTTAAAGGGGCTAAGTTAGGCAATGTGGTTGGTCATTTAAAAGGGCTATCATCTTGGCGAGTAAATAAGGTTCGTGGGTTTCGTCAAAATGTGTGGCAGCCTGCGTATTATGATCATGCTTTACGAGAAGAAGAAAATAGAATTGAAATAGCAAGATACATTGCAGCGAACCCTTTAAGGCGTAGCATAGTTAACAAGCTTGGTGATTACCCTTTTTGGAATTCAGTATATTTGTAGGTATTTGTCGCCATAAATGACGACCTACACGTAGGACGTGCTTTAGCGCGTAAAGTAGCTTGTTGTAGGATTGCTGCTTTGTGTTGTCGCCATAAATGACGACCTACACGTAGGACGTGCTTTAGCGCGTAAAGTAGCTTGCTAGAGGGTTGTTACTTTATGTTGTTGCTGTGAACGACGATCTACTGATTACTCACCCAAACACACATCTAAAGCATGCACCTTGTGGTTTTTTTACATAAACCAAATCACCGCCGTGGTTGAGCATAATTTGCCGCGATAAGCTCAAACCAATACCCGAGCCTTGTTGTTTGGTAGTAAAAAAAGGCACGAACACCATATCAATAACGTGTTCAGCAATACCAGGTCCGTTATCGCTGACTTCAATGTAAAGCTGTTGTGCGTGATTTTGTGCGAGGATGAGTTGAATCGTTGGTGCTTTGTTAGGGTTTTGCGCATTATGTTGGTGGCTTGTGGCGAGTACCTCAAGTGCATTTTTTACTAAGTTAACCAGTACTTGTTCTATTTGGCTGTTGTCGAGCATCACTAATTGTTGGGTATTAATATTAAGCTCAAAAGTAGTGCCTTGGTTAAATGCTTGCTGCTGATGTAATGCAACTATTTGTGTGAGCACACTAGTTAAATTATAAGGCGCTAATTTAGGTGTAGGTAAGCTACTTACTTGACGAAAGCGTGCTATAAAATCGCCTAAATGCTCAGTGCGAGACGCAAGTGTAGTGAGTGCGAGTTGTAAGTCTTGCTTATCTTCAAGCTCATCAAAGCACAGCGTTTGCGGTAATAAAGTGGTGCACGTGTTAGCGAGTGATGAAAGTGGCGTTATAGAATTCGCTATTTCGTGAGTTAGCACTTTAGTTAAGCGCTTATAGGCCTGCTGCTCTTTTAACTGCAATTGGTCGTGAATAGACTGTATGCTGACAACGCGGCGAACTTTACCTTGAATTTCGGCGATACTGAGCGCAATTGATAATGTATCTTGTTGTTCACCTGTTTGCCAATGCAGGGTATTACGTACGTTTCGATCGGCTTTTAAAAGAAGATCACCCACAGCGCCCAATTCACTCAAGTGCTTAACGTTTTTACCTAAAAGCTTACTTACAGCGGGGTTTGATTCAATCACTTGGCCACTGTTATCAGACACCAATACAGCCAAATCGACATGAATGAGTAATGCTTGTAAAAACTGAGCTTGTTGCTCGGCATTAAAGCGTGCGGTTTGCATTTGTGCTTTTACTTGATCGAACTGCTGGCGCATTGGGTGGTACTGACTAAGACCTAACGTACTATCGCCATTAGCTAGTGCGCGAATAACTATTTCAGCTTGTTTTTGTTGGCGAGTAAATAGTGTGAAAATATGGGCGCTCAACGTAACACCAACCAAGACGACTAACAATAATGTTGCCGAGAAACCTTTATTAATAAGTAAGTAGCACAGTAATGCACTGCAGCTACTTAATGCGACTAGGTTGAACCCGAGAAAAAAGTAAGGTCGCATGTTTATAATCCATACTTTTCAAGGCGACGATACATAGCACCGCGCGTTAAACCAAGCGCTTTAGCAGCGTGGCTTACATTACCTTGATGATGAGTAAGGGCAGCTCGAACTGTGCGTTGTTCAAGTGCTTCTAAATCAAAAGTGTCGTATGAATTATTATTTTCGATAGGGTTATTAGTGCTGTTGACGTTACTTGTAGTATTACCAACCACTGAACTCACATCAAGATTTTCGCCTTCACTTAATATTACCGCGCGCTCTATGGCGTGGGCTAGCTCACGCACATTTCCCGGCCATGAGTATTGGCAAAGTGATGTCATATCACCTACCGCAATGGTTAGGTCGCGTTTGTATTTCTGTGAAAAATGATTTAGGTAATAATCTACTAGTAATGGAATGTCGTCACTGCGCTCACGTAAGGCAGGTAATCTAATTTCAACAGTATTAATACGATACAGTAAGTCTTGACGAAAGCGACCGTCGACGACGGCTTGCTCAAGGTTGTCGTTAGTGGCGCAAATGAGGCGAATATCAATATCAATTTTTTTACTGCTGCCGATCGGAGTTACTTGGCGGTTTTGCAATGCGGCGAGTAACTTAGCTTGATGTTCAAGAGGTAAGTTACCTAACTCATCTAAAAATAAACTGCCGCCTTGAGCCAACTCAAATTTACCAATTCGATCCACTTTTGCATCGGTAAATGCCCCTTTTTTATGGCCGAATAACTCACTTTCAAACAGGTTTTGCGCCACTGCGCCCATATCTACACTCATAAAGGTGTGTTCGCTGCGCATACTTGCTTGATGAATTGCATGGGCGGTGAGCTCTTTACCTGTACCACTTTCGCCAGTGATTAATATATTTGCGTCGGTTTTTGCGGCTTTTTCGATAGTATTAAATACTTGCTGCATTGCTGCGCTTTGCCCTAAAAATTTAAACGAAGGCGTATTTAGTGCTTGGTTTAGGCCGTGCTTTTGGCGAGTAAGTTTACCAACTTGTTGCTTGTCTTTTGCGTGCGAGAATGCAGCAGCAACCGCGCCAAGTAATTGCTCATTTTGCCAAGGTTTAGCAATAAAATCAGAGGCACCCGCTTTAATGGCATCCACCGCAAGCTGAATATCACTGTAAGCGGTCATCAGTAGCACCACTATATTGGCGTCTTGCTCAATGATTTTTTTGAGCCAATAAAACCCTTCTTTGCCGCTAATCGAATCTTGGCTAAAGTTCATATCCAATAAAATCACGTCAATGGGCTGATCGCTTTCTCGTTGCTTGCTAATAATGCCAGCAATATCAAAGGGGTTATCAGTAGTTTTGACGCTTTGATAGTGTTGCTTTAATAGCAAGCGTGCTGCAATGAGAATATCGGGATTGTCGTCAACAATTAAAATTGAGCCTGTGTGTTTCATGGTTTTTATTTTTATAGAGTTTTATTTAGCCTAAAACAAAAAAGGAACAGTGTCCATAAATGGACGCTTATTAAAATAAAAAGTGTTCTATAAACGGACACCTAAAATATCTATCTGTATAAGGAATTATTCAAGTTGTTGTAATTAAAGAATAATTAAAGTTGGCATACGCTTTGTAATAGCAATAGGTCATTAGTTAAATTAAACCTGTATCAAGGCGGCAACATGGATAAGAAAATAGAACGCTCATTTACTCAAAAGTATTTTAAAAAATTCATCTTTGCAACGATGGCCTTAGGTGTTGCGGCGGCTGCGTATGGCTTTACGCAAACTAGCGATACAGGTCGTAGCCAAAATGTTGAGCTTGGCAGCCTTACGGTTAGCACAGTTAAACAAGGTGCATTTAAAGATGCGTTGAGCTTACGCGGTCAAGTGGTGCCAAAAACCAGTATTTATCTTGATACTATCGCCGGTGGCCAAGTTGAGGAGCGTTTGGTAGAGCAAGGCGAATTTGTAGAAGTAGGCCAACCCTTGGTGCGCTTGAGTAATACTAACTTGCAACTTGATGTTATGGGCCGTGAGGCTCAAGTAACAGAGCAGCTTAATTTTTTACGTAATACGCAAATGAATATGGAAACCAGTCGCTTAAACTTACGCCGAGACTTATTAGAAATAGAGTTAAAGATTACGCATTTAACACGCCGTTTAAAACAAACTAAACCATTAGTTAAAAGTGGGGTGTTGGCGCAAGATAAATTAGCAGAACTTGAGGAAGATTTAAGTTATTACCATGCTCGCAAGGAGCTAACGCTTGAGCGTCAAAAGCAAGAAAGATCAATACGTGAAGTGCAAGTCGCACAGCTGTCAGACAGCGCTAAAATGCTCGAGAAAAACCTTCAATTTGCTCGTCGAAACCTTGACAACTTATTAGTAAAAGCACCTGTATCTGGTTATTTAAGCGAGCTTGATGTAGAAATTGGCGAATCAAAAAGTAGCGGCGCACGACTCGGACAAATAGATATTCCTAACGAGTATAAATTAGTGGTACGTCTTGATGAGTTTTACTTAAATCAGGTGCAGCGCGATATGGCCGTGATGATTGAGCTTGATGATGACGCTACTACTGCCAAAGTGAGCAAAATCGATAGCCGCGTACAGCAGTCTCAATTTCAAATCGAAGTGGACTTACCCAGTAACACTAAAAGTATTAAGCGTGGCCAAAGCATCGACCTTGAGTTAATGCTTGGCAACAATAAAAACGATGCCTTATTACTTAATCGAGGCGCATTTTTCACAAACTCGGGTGGTAATTGGGTTTACGTAATTGAGCAAGGTAGTGATAAAGCACTGCGCCGTGATATTCGTTTAGGTAAAAAAAATCAACATTATTTTGAAGTGCTTGAAGGGCTAAAAGCAGGGGATCAAGTGATCACCTCAAGCTACAGCAACTTCGAAAAAGCACAACAACTACAATTTTAAGGATAACAATAATGATCAAATTAACTAATTTAAGCCGTGTATTTCGTACTCAAGATGTTGAAACAACTGCACTAAGCAATATTACTCTAACCGTAAAAGAAGGTGATTTTTTAGCAATTATGGGCCCATCGGGCTGTGGTAAATCAACCTTATTATCTATTTTAGGCATGTTAGATTCGCCAACGAGTGGAAGCTTTGAGTTTGCAGGTGCTGACATTGCAGGTTATAGCGAAAAACAATTAGCAGAGTTACGTAAAGCTTCAATTGGTTTTGTATTTCAGAGCTTTAACTTAATTGATGAATTGACAGTTTATCAAAATGTAGAGCTGCCTTTGCAATATCAAAAAATTTCAAAAAGTGAGCGTAAAGAGCGTGTTGAAACCATTTTAAAGCGAGTGGGTATTGATCATCGAGGCGATCATTTACCGCAGCAGTTATCGGGTGGTCAGCAGCAGCGTGTAGCAGTAGCGCGAGCTTTGGTGATTAATCCTAAGCTAATTTTAGCCGATGAGCCAACCGGTAATTTAGACTCAAAAAATGGTGATGAAGTAATGGCAATGCTCCGCGAATTAAATAAAGAAGGCACCACGGTAATTATGGTTACGCACTCTGATAAAGAGGGTAATTATGCAGATCGTTTAGTACGCCTACTTGATGGCCAAGTGATGCTTGATAAAGCAAATAACGTACAACAAACGATGGAGGTTGCATAGCATGTTTATAAGTTACTTTATTACAGCGCTGCGTTCGTTCAAACAGCAAAAGCAACATTTTATTTTAAATGTATTAGGTCTAAGTATTGGCTTAGCTTCAGCTATTTTAGTGGCGTTGTTCGCACAAAATGAGCTGTCTTACGATAGTCAGCAGCCACATGCTGAACGTGTTTACCGCGTAGGCCAAGACTTCTCGAAGTTGGGCTTATTTGTGATCCCAATCTTCAATTATTCACAAGGAGCGAAGGCAGTCGAGTATAGCCAAGTGGAAGAAGTCTTTGGTTTGACTATGGTGTCGATGACTAGAGAGGCGATGGTTGACGTACAGTATCGCGATCAGGGTTTTAAGCTCAGCGATTTATATGGAGCAACTCCAAATATTGAGAATTTTATCAATATGAACACATTGGCTGGCGATTTAAAAAATGCTATGAGTACACCTGGTAGCCTAGCATTGAGTGAGTCTGAAGCACTGCGTATTTTTGGTTCTGTGAATGTTATTGGTAATACGCTACAGCACGAACAAGGGCAATATACTGTACGGGCGGTGTTTGCAGATTTACCAAGCAATACTCACTTTGCATTTAAAAACCTAGTGTATGTAAAACATGACCCGAGCAACCTTATGATGAATAGTAGCTACGTTTATATGCGTTTAGCGCCACAGGCCGATCCAATCGCACTTGCGGATACACTTTCTAAACAATACTTTAATGGGCAAATGGCGGGGCAAATTGCCATTGAATTTCACCCACTATTAGACTTACATTTAATAGCCAAATCACCATTTGAAATGAAAGCGGGTGGCGCAAAGCAAGTCGTGATGATTTGTGCGGGTTTGAGTGTGTTGCTTATTTTAATTGCGGGCTTTAACTTTATCAATATGACGGTGGCGCAGTCCACAAGGCGTGCTAAAGAAGTTGGGGTGCGTAAAGCACTTGGCGCAAGTAAAGGGCAGTTAGTAACGCAATTTTTAGCTGAGTCTATGTTGGTTGCGTTATTGTCGATGATTACTGCATGTGTATTAGTAGAGCTGTTATTACCGAGCTTTAATCAGTTAGTCGATCGTGAGCTAGTCGTAATTTATTTTTCAGCCTTTGGCTTGGGTATTATTAGCGTGGTGATTGCTGTAGGCATACTTGCCGGTTTGTACCCTGCATTGTTTATCTCATCATTTAGCGCTAAACGAGTATTAAGTGGCGATTTACAACGAGGCAGTACAGCTACTTGGGTGCGTAAAAGTTTATTAACCCTACAAGCTTCATTGGCAATAGGCCTGATCATTGCCTCTATTACGTTATTAAACCAATTATCTCACTTACAAAGTCTTCCTTTGGGCTATCAAACACAGCAACGCTTAGTGGTTTCAGAGTTGCCTGTGCAATCGGTATTTACGCAGCAGCCTAGCGCACTAATTAATCGCTTGACGGCTATTGATGGCGTAGAGCAAGCAACGATTATTGATACCCGTTTAACCGTTTCAATTAATAATACATTACAGCCAACTTGGCCCAATGGAGAATCATCAGGTGGAATAACCCCTGTGATAGGTTCTGGTTTTGATGTCGTAAAAGGGCTAGGCCTTACGCTCATTGCTGGTAGAGACTTTAGCCGTGAGTTTTCCTCAGACTGGGCGACGCGAGCAAACGGGGTTACAACGGTGGGTACAATTATTACAGAAACCGTTGCCAAGCAGGCTGGTTATAGCAATGTGGCTGATATTGTTGGACAAACAATTAAAGACACAGGGCGTAATGTGGATATGCGGGTTGTCGGTGTTGTAAAAGATGTAAAAATTGGTAATGCACAAGATGCAAATTCTAACATTATGTTTTTATGTGGCTTTAACTATTTAGCACCGGTATCTGAAGTGATTTTAACAGTTAATTTGCAAAAGCTCCCAGCTATAAAGCAAGAAGTGATCGCAGCCTTGGCTGAGGTGTCTAATATTTATGAGCCAAAAATAAACCTACTAGCTGAAAACTATAAAGCGGTTTTAAAAGCTGATGAGCGAGTTTCTCTTGTAGTACTTATTTTTACGGGCCTTGCGGTATTCTTAACCTGCTTAGGTACATTTGGTTTAGCTTCATTTGCCACAATTCGTCGCCAAAAAGAAGTGGCGGTACGCAAAGTACTTGGCGCATCACGTATTAGTATTATGAACCTACTGGCAAAAGAGTTTTTAATTTTAGTATTGGTGAGTGTAGCCATTGCATACCCACTTACCTATTGGCTGGTGGGCGATTGGCTTGCTAATTTTAATGACCGCATCGATCAAGTTTGGTGGGTATATAGCTTAGCAGCTTTGGTTATTGCTGCGATTACTTGGCTCACGGTTGCAAGCCTTGCATTTAAAGCTGCAAGCACAAGGCCATCGCTTACTTTACGCTATGAATAAATAAAGTTCAGTGAATTAAAAAAGGGTTGGGGAATACACTAACCCTTTTTTGTATCGTAAAGTTTATTGATACGGAATGTAATACCCTGGTACATGTGCTTGGGTATATAAGTGCCCGTCAATGTATGAATCTTGTATTAAAGTTCCAATATTTGCAGCGTTAATACGCATACGAGCCACCATTTCATGGACTGCTTCAGCTGTAAAAGCTTCTTCGACAGGAGGATCACCAACAAAATTAGTAAACCACGGGAACCAGCTATTATCATTGCCACTTACGCTTTGGTCGGGGTGGTAGATACCGCCTTGCCAGCGATCAAATTTCAAAGTGTCTAAGCTAAATAGGCCAAAATTTGCTTGTGTCATACATGCATCGGCGGCTTGGTATTCAGGATAGCCAGAATTGGCAGCAAACTGATTGCAAACATTGTGTGGGAGGTTGCTGGTATTTGCTGCAGAATATTCTACAGACCTAAACATAACAGGACGAGAAGAGCTACCCGCCGGGAAAATAATATTTGCCGCGACAGGTGAATTCCACCGTTCATTATACATCGCAATTGATAGGCCTAAGTCCTCTTTGTTTATTGCAACGTTATTTGCATGTGTCCATGAGCCGCCTGGATCAACAGGAGTGCCGCTGTTATCGAATATTGTTCCATGTTGGTTTGCCTCCAGTTGGTTAAGTAGGTTTGGCGTTGTATTGTCGACAACCGTTACTGGGATCATGCTACTAGCTGCACTAGGTGTATAATTTATAGTTGGGTTGTTTAATGCTTTCCAACATAGTAAGCCATAACCATAACCGTCATTTATCATCGGGCAGTTTGCCATGTTTGCTGATGATTGGTTACTTTGATAAGTGTGATTAACCGATGCAGCAGCGGCTTCACCTGTGCCTACTAATACTCCCCACGACTGAAGTGTTATTTGTGCATACGGTAGTTCACTTTCAGGCAAATAGAGTGTGGTGCTAGATATTAAGTTAAGCGCTAAATCGAACTCATAGAGTGCTACAGGGCGCATTTTGCTTTGCGTTTCCTTTGGGTATTGGGCTATCACGGTTTGCTTTGAAGGTGGGGTTAGGTACTTATCACTTACTTGTGCTAATAAATAAATCTGATTTTTTGATATATAGCTGCTTATCAATTTGTTTACGTGCCAAGTTGATAGCTCGCGAGACTTTATAATTTTTGCATTATTATCAGTCAGCTGTAGAGTGCTATCTTGTTGCAAAATCCATGTGTTTTCACTCAAACCAATTACTTTAGTATGTTCAAAATTATATTGATTTTGTTGATCATGACTCTGTGTATTTATAAGTGCTTTGTCATTTATTTGATAGCTTGAAAACGACACTTCCTCGTTGTGATATTGCTGTAATGGGGCTGAATATTGACCAAATAAAGCGGTTAATTCAATTCTAATGGTATTATCTAGTTCTTTAATAACCCACTGATCTTGCGCCTGCTGGTGGAAAGTTATTGGAGTGTATTGACCCTCCTTATCTACGCTGAATGCCTGCCATGTTGTTTCACACTTTGATATGCATAACTTAGACGAGCGAACAAGGGCATGTTGTTCCTGTGAGATTAGAGAATCTTGTTCGTCTTCAAATTTGAACCGTAATGGCGTGCCTCTTTCAGTGATCTCAAAAGAAAAAAGAATGCGCCGTTGGTTACCGCTAACATGCAACGTATTGTGATTATTTTGGCCTAACTTAAGCTTTGAGTAAGTGTTTGAAGTGTGTGTGTTATCGGCGTTACCTAAAAAAGCGGAGCCATTATTATGTTGATGGCTTTGATCTCCTTCTTGGAGCTCTAAAAATTGTAAACGTTGAACACACGCTTCTTCTTTACAAGTTTGTAGCTGTATTTTGCGTTGCTGATACGCAAAATTAAACCAAGGTGTTTGAGCCAAATAGCTCTCTTGGTTTGCATAAAAGAGTACTGGTAGAGTGCTTGTATCAAATTGTTTTGCTATAGCAACACAATGCATACTTGTTGTTATTGTAAGTGCGGTGATAAAAAATGTAAGTAGTTTTTTCATGATGACTCCTTTGCTTTAAACATACAAAAGAGGGTAGGAAACACCTACCCTTTATAAGTTTGATTGCAGTGCTTAATATACAACCCCTTGCTGCTGAATAGCATTAACACCTTGATTTAGCTGAATAGATAGCCAGCCTTCTACATCACTACGAAGAGATGCGGTGTTATCAGGACCTGATTGGCTGGCATAAAACCATAAACCGGTAGGCATAGGTGCGGTAACATTTGGGCCACAAGTAAAGTGATTAGCGGCATACATTACAGCGCCAGAGCTACCAAACTCAAAATGACTATCAGAATAACCGCCATAACCTCGTGCTTTAACATGGGCTTCTGAGTCCAGTGTGAAGTGGTAAACTTCGTTAGGTTGCAACAAAAATGGACTTACGTCAGATGAATCAAATCGAGCTCGCATCGTCGAGTTTACGCTTGCTTCGTTACCCGAACGGGTAATTATACCTGCAATATTAGTAATTAAATCACTTGCAAGTTGTGCATCGAGTAAGCTGCCCGCATTGTCATTAACTATTGCAGCAGTAATACCTAAAGCTGCTTTTATAGTGCCCAGCACCGAGTTAATATCCCATCCAGTGTTAAAGCTCATTGCTGCACCACCGGCTTTATTAAACAATACAATCTCAGGGGCAGAACCAGGTAAATCAACGGCAAACTTTGCGCCATCGGCAGAGTGTGCATTAGTGGCTTTTGACCAAATTTGCTTTGCGGTCCCTTTTACATGGAAACGAGAGGCATAAGTGCCTCTAACTTCTAAGTTTCCTGAACATGAATTACTTTGATTACAATCAAAACCCGCTTGATCGGCACACAGCATTTTTACCGAAAACTCAGTAGAGTTATGATTTATTGTGTTGTCGTAGCCATACGCTTTATGTTTTGACCAACGCTCACCATCGCCTGAATGAAATGCGCCGTAAGCAGTACTGGTAAAGTTAAGTCCGTGTTTAGACATTCCTTTATTGTCGCTATATATTACAGGTGCAAGTGATGATGGGGTTGAAGGGTAATTTGTTACCACAGTACCAGAGCCTGTATTTGGGACTACCATTTGGCAGGCACAGGCTGACTTTGGACCACCCTTTGCATCTTTATTTAATAACTCTTTAATTTCATTATAAGTAGTTGGATCTATTTCCTTGTTATAGCTTAAAACGGAGAGCCCTTTTTTCTTAGGCGCCGCGTAAGTTTCAAACCACGCTTCAAATAACCGTGGATTGTTTATTTCGACAAACTCAGCTAACGAAACCATTTTTTGCATTGTTAACCATTGCTTAAAAAGAGCCGGCTTATATTGTATAAGGTAGCGCGCAAGGTAATAGCTGTCCTCTGGTGAGTGATCAGCAAGCACCGTAGACCATAAATCAAGCGCATTTACGTCTATCTCTTTTATTTGGCTTAAGATTTCTTCGGCCTGATAAGTTGCTGTTAGTTTTTCAATATAATGATTGAGTACCGCTTCTTCATCGTTTTCAGCCATAAAATCAAGCAAAGAAAGCGAGTCAGTAGACCATGCTGAAATAGTCTGCCAAGTTTGTTTGCTAACTTGAGCGGGTGCCATTGCACCATAATCATTTTCTAAAGCGGTAGTACGGTGGTTGGTATTTTCAACAGTACCTGCAAATGCAGTGGTACTTATGATTGCCATATATACAAGAGAACCTAAACCAAGTGGTGTCATTAATGTACGTTTCATTTTTATTCCTCCATAAATAATAAATAAGCACAAATAATGTGCCCTTTTATATTGCTTGTTTATTTTCATCACGAAAGGAATTTGCAGGGTCAGCAGGGGGCGAGTTGGGTAAAAGTGAGAAAAGTAAGGGGATGTAAACATACTGGGTATTATTTTTTGAATTGAATAAATATATATTTGTTTAAATACAGTAATTTAAAAATTAATTTACCCGATTTTACCCAATTGTCCCATGATTTTAAGTGTGATTTATCTTTCTTTGAGGCACACTTTTTGAGTTGGTTTTGTATTTAATAGGTATGTAAATACAGCATCAACAATAGGATTAAGTAAATAAATGGAGGTAAATATAATGAAATACACAATTTTAATATCAAGTCTGTTACTAACAACCTTTGTACATGCGCACAGTGCAAAAATGCTGCAAGAAGAACTGGAAGTTAATGCTCAAAACTGCCCTAAAAAGCAAACAACGTTCCTCGCTTCGATGAAAATATCAACAGGAACATTTGCATTTTTAAAAAGTGATACAAGTAGCGGATGTACGGAAAAAAAGCTTTATATATCGGGAGAAGAGAGTCCAATGTTAGATTGTGGTCAGTTTGATGATTGGCGCTTAGCTTACGACATGGGAAACAATATGTGTGAGTCGTTACACTCAAATATGATGCGTTTCGACAATACATTAAACTCAGATATGCAAATATTTACCCGCTTTGAAGGCCCTTACGAGTTTAAAGGGGACGAACACCATCAAAAATTTAAAGCGAATATGGGCATTACACTAGCATGTTACATCTGTGACACAGCAGAGTAGCTAAACCGTAGCACGAGGTGATATAAGTGATACCTTGTGCTTTTTAATTCTGATTCAGGTTAAATAACCTGAACTCTGGATAATAAATCTATCTCGAGCAGCTATTTTCAGCGCTAACGGCGTTAAATTTACTTGCAATAGGCCAGCTATTGACGCGTAAATTCGCCTTGTTTTCATTGAAAATCTCTGGCTAGAGAAAATAAATTTAAATATCACCATGATTCAATATGTTAGTAAATCTCTTAACCAGAGTTCAGGTTAAATAGTGAGGTGAGGCTTTAGCAAGTACTTCAAGCTTTTGTATTTGTTGTTTTAGTTTATGTAAATCATCATGCTCTTCATTGCAGTGGTTAATAACATAATGTGCGGTTTTTATTATATTACGCCAGCGTGGTTTTTTAGGCAGTGTTTTAATCGCTAAATAGCGCTCTAATGTACGCACCCGCAGCCGACCATCATCAATGTTTACTTTCCACATTTTACTTTCTTCTGCTAGCTCAATTCTTGTTTTTGAGCTTGTTTGCTCCCAAATACTCAGCGATAGCGTCATAACTTCTACAATTAATTGGCGAGTGTCTTGTTCTGTGTCGGTAGCTTCGTTGGGGACGGCGTTATTCACTGTATTTGGAGGTTTGCTTGTTTGTGCTAAATATTTATAGCTGAGCAACACCCCAGCTATAAAGGCACTAAATACTGCTAATACATTATAAAGAGTGAAATAGTTATGTTGTGGCTTATTTGGGAGAATATCGGCTTGCTTCAAGCGTAGCTGGTATATATTGGCCGTATCTGTTCGATTTTGGCGTAACATTGTATTGTAATCTTTAAGCGTACTTAGCGCATCACGGTATTGTTTTGATTGCTGTTGTGACTGAGCGAGTGCGATGTAAAATAACTCTGTTAGTTGGCTGTTTTGATTGTGGTTTTTGGCTAACCCTTGTTTTAATAACACTTGTGCTTCAGTGTCATTACCTTCTAGTTGTTTTAGTTTTGCCTCTATTAATAGCGCGCGTTGGTCGACTTTGTCATTTTGAATAAGACTACGGGTACGTTTTTGTGTTGCTAGCCATTTATGTGCCTCATTAAGCTTATTTTGAGCTAAAGCGATTTCAGCGAGTAGTAAGTAGGCGCGTGAAGCTTGAGTGTGCGCACCACTATTGTTTAACTGCGTGAGCGTTGTGTTTATAAGGTTTATAGCTTTATCAAACTGTAACTTTTTAAAAAACACTTCAGCTAAGCTTATCAGCGTATGGTTTGCCTTTGTTTGATTGCCAAGCTGTGTATGCAGTAAATGTGCTTGTCGAAATGACACGATAGCATCATCTAATTGATTAATATCTCGCGATATATTACCTAAATTATTTAAAGTAACGGCTTGGCGTTTTAAGTCGTTTAATTGCTTTGCAGTGTCGTAACTGTTTAAAAATAAAGTTAAAGCAGTGTCTAAATCCCCAAGCGCTTGATATACATTAGCAAGATCATTCGATGTTTGACCTTCATAACTTAAGTTTTTTAACTGCGTAGCAAGCTTTTGTGTTTTATGAAAATAAGTAAGAGATTGAATATAACCTCTTTGCCTGTATGCATTAATACCGAGTTGCCGCGTTACATGATATTGCTGTGAAATACTTAAACTTTGGCTAAGTAGTTGCTCAAGCTCTGAGTTTGCTAAGGCTAAATCACCAGCTTGTCTATACAGTACAGCTAATTCTAATTTAGCCTCAAATGACGCAGTTGAGTGTGGCTTGAGTTTACTGATTTTTTGCTTGCAGGTTAAAATATCACTCGTTATATCAACTGATTTATTTTGCTCACAAACACTTGCCGATACCGGATAAGAAAAAAGTAAAAATATAATAAAAACAATATTTAGAAACATCACTAAGTACGAGTTGCATTTTTGTTAAACTAAAAATAACACAGTATTAACTTTTCGTCATAAAGATTGTATGACTATTAAATGTTACGTATTTTTTGTGCTGGATTTCCTGCAACCACGGTATTAGCGGTTACGTCTTTGGTGACCACCGAGCCGCCACCAATCACGCTATTATCGCCAATGGTAATACCAGCCAAAATAATAGCTCCGGCGCCAATCCATACGTTATTACCTATAGTTATTGGTGCTGCAAAATTTTCTTTCTGTAGTCTTTGTTTGGGCTCAACTGCATGAGATACCGCTAATAGCTGTACATTAGGGCCAATTAAGCAGTCACTGCCAATCGATATTGCACCTTCATCAATTGGTGCATCTAATACAGTGCAATTAATGTTTATAAAAGTACGATCGCCAATAGTAATTTGATTGCCGTAATCGCAGTGAAAGCCTGCTTCAATTATAACGCCTTCACCACATTCTAGAAATAACTCTCTAATACGTTTTAAGTTGCCTTTGCTCGGACTTTTATTAAATAGGCGGCAGATTTCTTGAGCGGCTTTGCGCTCTTTAAGTAACTCTTTAGTAATTGAATTAAATTGTTTAAACATATTATTTTGAAGTGTTGAGCCACTTCTTCATCCATTCAGATTGGTGTGTGAGTAAATAGGATAAGTTTTCTTTAGCTTGATAGGTATGCCCTTCATACGGGAGCATAATTAGCTGAGCTGTTTTTTTATTAGCAATTAATGCTTGATACATTCTCATTGACTGCATTGGGTAGGTTCCAGAGTTTTGATCGCTTTCACCATGGACTAATAATAATGGCTCATTTATTTTATCTGCGTAAATTAGAGGCGATATATTAATGTATGTTTCCTTTGCTTGCCATAGATTACGTTTTTCTCCCTGAAACCCAAAGGGGGTTAGGGTTCTATTATAAGCGCCACTTCGTGCAATACCAGCTTTGAATAGATCGGTATGCGCAAGTAAGTTTGCTACAGTAAAAGCTCCGTAAGAGTGGCCCATAACCGCTAATTTTTGCACATCAATACGACCAGTTTTCTCTAAAGCATTTACTGCTGCTTTGGCATTTAAATGAATTTGATTAATAAAGTCATCGTTAGGTTCGCTTCCATCAAATGAGGTGATTGGCATTGAAGGAGATTCGAAAACGGCAAAACCGTCATGAAGAAATACCAAGGGACTTAGCGGATCAAACTCTCTAAATAAATTCGTGCGTACTGTATTTTGCTGGCTCAGTTTTTTGTTTTTAAATTCATCGGGGTAAATCCATAAAATAGCAGGGATTTTATCTGATTTATTCCTTTTATAATTGTTAGGTAAATGCAGTGTTCCAACCAGGTTTAATCCATCGCTTCTGTTGTAATTGATAGTAAGTGGCTTGTTAACAAAACTATTTTTATTTTCGCTTGATAAAAGTGAAATCTGTTTTTTGAAACCTTTATTCGTTAATGCGTAGTATTGAGGTGCGCTTGTATTATTTTGCTTTTCTATTATTAAGGTGTCATTAGCGATTCTTATAGGCATTTCTATACTGTCAGTATTGCTTAAAAATATAGTTTCAACAACGTGATTCGATATATTAAAAGATTGAGCTATTGGCTTTATACCTTCTTTACTTTGCCCTGAGGAAAAGAAAAATAAATAATTATCTTGTTCAACTAAAGTTTCATATCCTTCAGGCGTACGGAGAGTCTGTGGATCACCAAAGTCGTTGAATTTATCTCGATAATCTCTTCTATGGATTAAATAATTCACAGACGTTTCGGCGTTGATTAAAGTAGTTTTTGCCTGTTTGCTATCATAGCGCCACTCTTGAAGTATACCCACTCCAGAAGCACCCCATAATACATCGTGAACTCTCCATTTTACTTGATGCACCAGTTTTTTATTCTCGTCAAATGGACTTACTAATTTGTAGATGTGATCATGGTAAGTTTGAGCTAAAGACATGTCACCATTATCATTCGCTTCGACCCAAGTCACAGTTGAGTCTTCTGATGGTAGCCATTTAACTAACCTAGCGCCAATAGGTACGCTATCTTTAGATTTGGGTAGATTAATTTTATCGTTTAAGTTGGGTAAGCTGTATGTGATAGTTGGCTCTTCTATATTAACGATATTATAAGCGCTCCCCCATTTTTTATAAGGTAAATAAGATGACAACTCACTCGGAGGCATGGAATACAGTAAATACTTTCCATCAGGAGAGACGGAGAAATCATTAAACAAGCCACTTTTAGTTAATGTAGAAACTTTACCATTGAGGTCTATCTTCACTAATTTGGTTTGATTGATAGATGTAAACTGATTCTTCATCTCGTCATTTATTAATAAGCTTTGATGGGTCCGCCCTTGATCTGTTTGCAGCTCAGATGACAACAAATTGGGTTTTTTACGTATATATTCAGATGTCTTTATTGGCAAGCTTCGCTGCTTGACGACAAGACTTTGGCCATCAGGTAACCATCGCAAATGTCTTCCGCCAAGACTTGTGGATAAATTGAGATCTGTTAGCTTGTTAGATACATTGTTATTTATATCGTACAACCATAGGTTTGTATTGGCACCCCGTTGAATTAAAAGGGCTACTTTTTTAGCATCAGGAGACCAATTAAAATCGACAATCACTCCTTCTACAGTCTTAATTTCTTCTTTAGCTTTTGTTACAAGATTAAATAAAGTTGCATGGCTATATTGTTCAGTATCAACTCTGCTCGATAAATTAGTATAAAAATCCAGACCAGCCAATGCGACGCGCTGTTGAGATAAATATTCAATTGATGGGTATTTTATTTGGTGTAAAAATATTACCAGCTCCCCATTCGGTGATAATGAAATAGTTTCTTGCCCTGTAGACTCTATGAGATTAGCCCACTTACTATTATCTATTTCAATAGCTACAACGGATGATGAAGCAATGAACCATAACGCTATAAAAAGACAAAGTTTACTCATTTCTTAATGCCTTTATTGGATCTTGTCGTAACGTTTGGTTGATCGGAAAAAAGCTGGCAAGTACTGATATTGCTAATAACCCTAACCAAATAACCGTTGTTAACCACCAGTCTATAGGCAGGTCAACCCCAGGTAATGACATACAATAGCCTATAATTAAAAATGCCAACGAAAAAGCTAACACTAAGCTCATTGTTATGGGTTGCATGAGCTCTAATAAACTTTCTTTGAGCAACCTATAATTGTCAGCCCCCATAGAAAGCTTTACGCCTAAGCTATATCTGCGCACTTTAACTAAATAGCTAACAATACCGTTTATGCCAATACACACCATCAGCAGCGATGTTGATGCTAATACAATAGCCAGCCATGCTGCATTTAAGTGGCGTTGCCTTTTTTCATCAAACATACTTGTTAAAGAGGCTATGTTATTAATGTCTAATCGTTGGTCTACTTCTAATACTGCTTGTTGAATATCGGCAATTGCATTATTTTCATCTGCAACAGTAATCAAATACGTAAATTGTTGCCAACTAGGGTAATCTTTAGGTGTAAAAACTTCAAAGTCTTCACTTTCAGGGCTGCCAGGCACATAGGTATTGCTGACAATGCCTATGATTGAGTAATACTTTTTATTATCAAAACTCACTTTACTATTTAGTACTTCATTACTGTTTTTATTAAGTAAATCTGCAAGGCGTTGATTGATAATGATCGGTGGGTTTTCGAGTTGTTCATCCCCTTTGGCAAAGCCTTTACCCGTTATCGTTAAGTTAAGTTCAGTAAAGTAATTGGCAGTTATTAAGCTATTACGTGCTTGGGCAATATACTGTCCAGCTTCGTTGTATATTTGATTGACGTTAACCGTTTTAGGTAACCTCATTTCAGACGAAGCAGCTAAGCTGCTCACATTATTAAGCGTCAGTAACCGCTGGTTAACTGCTTTGTGTAAATTAATACGCTCGCCGGATTTATCGACATTACTATAGTTTATTGTTAATGAATATTTACCTTCTGTATTCAGCCCGTTATCTCTGAGTGCTTCAGAAAGAGTTACTAAAACTACGTGGCTAGCAGTGGTTAATACTAAAAACGAAAACAAAATTTGCAGACCAACAAGTAAATGGCTGGTGGCTGAGCTCATTTGCTTACCCGTTCCTTTACCGCTGCTTTGTAGGCTGCTCATTAAGTTTTGCTCCTTCACTACACTAAGTTCTATAAATGAATAAAGTGAGGCAATACTAATAATCAGCAAAGCTGAAAATAACAAAGTATTAAAGCTAAGAGAAAGCGTGTCTAAACGTTGAATGGCGTCAGCTGCTAGGTTTTGAATAACGATAAAGCCGATTTGAGTAAGTGTTAAAGCAAGAAACACTGCAACACTAATAAGTAAAACATTGTGTTTTAACGTTTCAATAATTAGTTGCTTTTTGCTTGCCCCAAATGCAAAGCTGATTGCAAGGGGTTTGATGCGCGTAATGGCTTTAGCGAGCTGCATACTAGACAGGTTGATAAGAGCAATGAGCATTAATAAACACACACCCAATAATAGCATTAATACAATCTTCCCGCTGTCACCCCTAAGTGCATCATTAAATGCAGTAACACGCGCATCCACAGTAAAGTCTTTCAAAATATTAGGCGCGTGCAACTGCGCACCTTTGAGCGATAAATCACTTAATTGTTTACTAATTTCTTGTTCTGAGGTTGCGGGCTTAAATCTAACCACGCTCTTATATGCGCCCATAAAGCCGTTAGATGTTTTAGGGTTAAAGGCTTCGTCAGCATCAATAGGTAACCAAATTGCGTTATTTATCTTATTGTAATTAGGTAGTACAAGGTTGTCGGGAGCAACGCCAACAACAGTGAAGCGGCGTTGATTAAGTTGTATTTTTTTACCAACAATATCAGGGTCACTATTATAGTGGGCTTGCCAAGCACGATAACCTAATACGACCGACATTTGCTGAGTACCGAGCGCTTCTGATTTGTTAAATAACCGACCAAGCTTGGGTTGTACGCCGAGTAAATCAAATAAATTATGTGTGGCAAGTATTACGTCCACAGCAGGTCTTGTTGGTTTATCTAGTAGTTTATAGTCAGTCCACTTATGATAAGTAGCAACATCAGTAAAAACGGTGTTTTCACTCTGTATGTAGCTCATTACTTTTGAATTACTTGCAGGCCCTGAATAACCTTTAGAATTAATTGTGCCTTCAAGCAAATATAAGTTATCGCTCTGCTGATAAGGTAATGGGGCGAAAAACACTAGATCAACTAAGCTAAATGAACTAAGCACCATCGACAATGTTAATGCCAGTGTAAAAACGGTGGTGAAATAGTATTGTTTGGCACGTTTAAAAGTATCGTAGGCTGTTTTTAACATAGCTGAGCAGCCTGATCTACATCTGCAGTAACCACAGTGCCATCTTTTAGCTGAATATTACGCGTAGCCATATTGGCATAGCGCGGATCATGGGTAACCAATACAATGGTTGTGCCTTGCTGATTAAGGTCTTTTATTAACGCCATGATTGCATCGCCGTTTTTTGAGTCTAAGTTACCTGTGGGCTCATCGACCAGCATGATGCCAGAATCGCCAGCTAGTGCGCGTGCAATCGATACGCGTTGTTGTTGACCACCAGAAATTTGATTCGGATGTAAATCAGCTTTATCAGCGAGGCCCACTTTTTCTAGGCAATCTAACGCTCTTGCGTGACGTGATGATAAAGAGTCACCACGGTATTTTAGCGGTAGCGCAACATTTTCAAGTACGGTCATTTCATCAATTAAGTTAAACGATTGAAACACAAAGCCAATGCGATTACCGCGTACTTTTGCACGTTGATTTGAGTCCATATCAGAGACCAGTAAACCGTCAATGTAATATTCACCGCTTTGAGGTGTGTCAAGTAGTCCCATTATGTTCAGTAGCGTTGACTTACCACAACCAGAAGGCCCAGAAATAGAAATAAATTCGCCGTCGTATACCGTAAAGCTAATCCCTTTTAAAATTTGACTGACTTGTTCACCATTAGAAAAAGACTTACTTAGGTTATTAACTCTTAAGATTTCAGTATTCATGTTTTTCCTTAACTAGCGATTTTTATAGTTGTTGTTTCAGCGGGGATATCTAATGTAGAAATAATGACTTGTTCACCAGGCTCTAACCCTGACAACACTTGGATAAGTTGCCCAGATGCTTTGCCGTATTGCACTTCAACTTTAATGGCTTTGTTATCCATTGTGAGTTTAAATAATGAGCCATAGCCGCCTTCGCTTGCACCTGTTGGTTGTTTTATATAATTCACTTCTTTTTGTACATCGGCAAAAATAGTCGCATCGACTTGTTGCATGGGTTTCATGGTGTCTGATTCTGAAGCTTCGAGTTCAATATCAATTTGTACAGCACCATCGCTGATCACAGGATCTACACGTACTACTTGGCCGCGCACTTGGTCATTCAAGGTGCTAATTTGGGCTGTCATACCTATTTGAATTAAATGAGCTTGAATTTGCGGTACTTTTATTTCACCAACCAAAGGAGAGAGGCTTCCTATTAGCGCCAGTTCAGAACCTGCAGTGACGCTTTGCCCTAAACTTAAGGGCAAGCGTTGAATAACACCGTTCATACCTGCTTTAACTGAAAGTTGCTCTACCATTAATTTGGCGACATCAAACTCGTCTTGCGCTTGGGCTATTAAGTCATCTTGAATTGAAAGCGACTCTTTTTGCATCTGTGCTAATTTATCAAGCTTAGATTCTTCAAGGTTAATACGCTTTAATAGCTGTTTGGCTTCGAGCTCATTTTTCTTAGCGCTGATCCCAGAGACAATACCAGATTTAGCCAGTGTGCGTTCTGCTTCAACTTGTAACATGGCAATTTCAGATTGTGCTTTTAGCTCTGACACGGTTGACTCGTTATTTAACAACTCGCGTTGTTGTAGCAATACGGTTTGCCGCTTTTGGGTTTTGGCATTTTTAAGTTTTGCTAATGCCAAGCGCAGTTTACTTTCGAGCTCGGGGTTATTTAAAGTGAGGATCACAGTGTCATGGTTAACCACAGCACCCGCTTTTAGTTTTATTTCGTCAACTACGGCATTGCTAGTTGCAGTAAGCAGCCGTTTATTGATTGATTGCAATAAACCATATCCATCCACTTTTATTGAAAAATCACCGCGCTCAACCTTCGCAATAGTGACAGAGTCTTTTGATATAATTTCGGCATTATCGGCAAAACCTAGTTGCCAACCTGAGATAAGCATAACGACAGATAAACCTATCAACCCTTGATAGATTAGTTTAGATGTAAATTTCATAGTTATTCCTTTTGTTATTCTTACCATGGTATTTAATCACACAGCTTGGGCTAACGTTTGGTTCTTAATTAATTCTTCGAGATCAATTATTCTATCTGCTGCTTGTATTGTCTCTTGCCTATGAGCAACACTAACCCTAGTTATTTTTTTTGATTTTAAATATTTATTTACTTGCAATTCAGTAGCAGCATCAAGGTGGCTTGTTGCTTCGTCTAAAAATAAAATGATTGGT
This sequence comes from Pseudoalteromonas sp. TP27, assembly GCF_056470645.1. Classification (NCBI taxonomy): domain Bacteria; kingdom Pseudomonadati; phylum Pseudomonadota; class Gammaproteobacteria; order Alteromonadales; family Pseudoalteromonadaceae; genus Pseudoalteromonas; species Pseudoalteromonas sp. TP27. The sequence continues at coordinate 23,021 of NZ_JARDAK010000010.1, forward strand.
TGACTGTAAAGCGCTCTTGCCAAAAGCAATCTTTGTTTTTGACCACCTGACAATGAGCTACCTAAATCACCAACTTGAGTATGTAAACCCATAGGCATGCTTTGAATCTCATGCCATATAGCAGCACCTTTAATGGCTTCTGTGATTTTATCTAGATCAGGTTTAGGTTCAAAAAAGGAAATATTCTCAACTAAAGATCCATTTAGTAATTGGTCATTCTGCATTACCGTTGCACACATTGAGCGAAAGTTTCTCATGCCAAGCATGTTTATCGAATGCCCATCTAATAAGTAATCACCTTGTTCTGCTTTAATTAATCCAGTCATTAATTTAAGTAGTGATGATTTCCCTAAACCAGAGCGGCCGATAATTGCGACTGATTCTCCAGCATTTATTTTAAAATTGATTCCTTTAAATAACCAAGGAGAGGATGTTGAATATCGAAAATGCAGGTCGCGAACTTCAATGTGGCCTTTTGCTTGTTCTTTGGTTATTGTTAGTGAGGTATTTTCTTGCTCTTGGTTTTGCATCACTATATCAGACATTCTCCGTAAATAAGTTGAGGCTAACTTGAACTTAAATATATGATCTACCAGAGTTTGTGTGCTGCTCGAAAATTGTTGTCTATAAGCTAGGAAAGCAATAAACATCCCTATAGTAAATTGTTTATTTATTATTAATGTCGCGCCAATAAATATAACGATTAAATATTCAATTTTACTGATTAGATCCTGGCTAATCTCTGCCGCAATCGTGACCTTTTCACGTTTAATATTTTCATTTGTAGTATCTGCAAATAAATTGAGCCATGAAGAAAGTCGGGTACTTTCTTTTACATAGCATTTTATGGGCATAATTGCTCTGATAGTTTCTAAAAAATGGCTATTTTCTTTTGCTTGCTTGGATAAAACTTGTTCTAAATGTTTATTCTCTTTGTTGGTTAAATAAAGCCTAAGCAATAATGTGAAAGAGAGGAATGATAAAGATACTAAAGCAAGTGTTGGTGAGTAAGTATACATAATGATTAAAGTTGTTATGCCTAGCAAGCCTTCGACAATGGCAGAAATAAAACCACGACTTATCATTCTTTGGACTTCATTAAATGCTTCAAACCTAGATTTAATATCGCCAACATGGCGAGATTCAAAAAACGAAAGGGGTAAATGAAGTAAATGGCGTTGGATATTAGCTTTTACTTGAAAACCTAAGTTTTTGTCTAAATATAAAATTGCAGCTGAGCGAATAATATTACTAAAAGTTGTTAGTAAGGTGACGGCTATAAATGCGATTAGCAACCATATTAACATTCCACTATCGGAGAGTGGAATTCCATGATCTATCACAATTCTAATATAGTAGGGGGATATTAAGAGGAAGCATTGCAGAATCAAGGCGACAACGAATATCTTAAATAATGAGGATGCGAGTCCTTCAATATTGCCAATGAATGCTCTGAGCGGCATCTTCACTCGTTCATCGGCTACAGTAAATGCAGGTGTTGGAGTTAACTCGATTGCTATGCCTGTAAATGCTTCAGAGACTTGTTTCCAATCTAGTTTGATTTTCCCTTTGGCAGGATCATGGATAATAATGCCAGTCCTATTTACCGAAGCAAGTGTGACAAAGTGATTAAAGTTCCAATGTAATATTGCTGGGCCCTTTAGTTTTGACAATTGACCAAGCTCTAGCTTTAATACTCGCCCAGATAGGCCAATATCATCTGCAATTTTTAAAATGTGCTTAACTGTTATTCCTTGGCTACCAACGGGGTAGCGTTGTCGCATAGCAAGCATATTTACTTTATAGCCGTGATAAAAAGCAATCATAGCTATACATGTGATACCACATTCAGCTACTTCACTTTGTAAGAAAAGAGGTAGTTTTGATGGTTTAAAGTCAATGTAGTCTGTGAGACGCATTTAAATTTCACTATTTAATTAAGTTAAGGACTTTTTCTGATTGCTGAGTGAGTAGTAATTTTATATCTGCGTTAGGTGACAGTTTTGAATAATTGTTAGCTTCTAATTTTAAATGTATTTTTTGTTCTTTATTATTTTTATTACTACCAATAACCATTGTAACTATGCCTTTTAATTCATCATTGCTGACAATTAAAGTAACGTGGTCATTTACATTAATGCTCATATTTTTATTGCTAGAAATCCAAAAAGATAACTCATTTTCTGAAGAAGTACTTAAAAGGTAACCAAGAGGTTCAAATGGTTGTATTATATTTTTTTCGATTAAAGAATGAAAAAACAAACCATCGGAAGGAGATCGAATAACCTCTTTTTCTAACTTACTATTACTATCAAACTTAGAGATAGTAAGTAGCTGTTGATTTTTTTTAACGCTCTCACCATCTATCGCAAAGTGCTCATTTATAACCACTACTTCATTATAAATAAGCGGAGTATAGTGTTCAGATGAGACCTTGGCGTCAAGACTTCTTTTTGTTGATAAAGTTAGAACATTAATAACTAAAAAGCTAAATACGAAAATTGCGATTAAAGCTGAAATAGAATTATTTATAATTTTAGGCTGTTTTATAAGCGACTTCCCTATATCACTCGATTTATATTGATTTCTAAGGGCTTCTTTACGGAACATATTAACTATAGACATAGTATTAACTTACTTTCTTGATGGGAATATCACCCACAGTATTATTGTTATTCATATAGCTTAGCGGGCAACCCATTTGCCAGCTATCAAGAGTCGTAAAGCCTTTTATCCAGGTACTAAATTTTTCATTATTTAGGGTCAATGTTCCGTCTGGGTTGATTTTGCCAACGGTATTTCTATCGTCACTTAGAGCGACCGTACACTTATTAAGATTGCCGTTTGCTCTAATGCCAATAGAGTTAGGTTTACCGGCATAACATATATAATTAGTACTCGGTTGATCTGTATTTTCTGAATATCTTTGGGTTAGTTCATTGACCAAGCATGCAGCAGATTTTTTTGATGTGAGGTTTGTGATAGCTTCTTGATTATCGCCACCTAAATCAGCAATAGCCTGAAAAAGTAGATTGAATCGATTATCTTTTCCTAGCGTCTTATCATAGCGGTCGCAAAAACTTAGTACACTTTCATGGTTTAAATCAGTTACATGTACCCGAAGTGTTATTGCAAAGCCTAAATCGGTATTTGCCGCATCTTGTAATCTCGCCCAAATCTTATCAAAGCTGCCTCGTCCACTACGTGTTAACCTAGTTTTATCATGCGATTCTTTATCACCATCAATAGATATTTGAAAGCTGTTCTGTTTTAGCTCTACAAGTCGGGTAAGCGTTTTAATATCAAGAAGCAGGCCATTAGTTGTTAAATCACCACTAAGTTTACATCCGTACTGCTCGGCGAGCGATAGACTGTATTCGGCGATATCAAAAAGAATATCTTTTGCTAATAATGGCTCCCCACCGAACCAGCTTAGAGATAAATACTCTAATGTTGGTATCTTATTGAGAATTAAAGTTTTGGTTGCCTCTACGAGCCAGTTAGGCATTTTTCCTATCTCAAAATCTTCGTAACAGTATACACATCGGAAATTACATTGCTCAGTAGGGAAAAGGATAAGCTGAAACTTTTTATTTGTAAGGCTATTTGCAAGATGCTGCCTAGAAAAACCTTTTACTTGTTGCACATTAGACATGATATTCCTCTTTAGATGGGGCTAGCTTGAAAAGTAGCCCCATTTGTTTTATTTCTCTTTTTTACCACAACCAAAGTTGATCGTTACGCCTTCTTCTTCTTCTTCTTCTGGAGAAAAGCCACCAGCAACTGCGTTGGCCAGTTCTTCGCTTAATTCAACTTCACCTAGCTCATTTAATTTAATTTCTTGGCTTTCGATATTTTCAAATTTCTTAGTCATTTTAAATTCCTTCAATTGTATTATTTATCCCTCTGGATGAGGTGGAACTACTATGGCTAATTAAAATTGATAAGGTAACTGTAATATTTACTAGCCTTTGCTAATTAATTGGTTTATTGATGCACTTATTTTTTTTAAATTAATGCTATCTTCTTTTTTTATTTCTTTTTTAATATTTAATGTGCTTTCTATTCTGTTTTTCAAAATTTCATAACCAGTTTTATTGTATAAATTTAATATTTTTTTCTTATTATCTTCATCTGGATAGTTTTTATAGAGGTGGCATAAAGTCATTCCATAATTAAACTCGTCTTTTATTTCTATATATTTATTTAATGTCTTTTTTGCCAAGTGTGAAGAAGGCGGAAGATTTTCTGTTTCGATAATCAATGAAGAAAAAGTTAGTAAAGACAAAGAATCAAGAGGGGTTTTTTCCATATTTGATATTAAATGTTTCATAACAGTTTTAGCTTTGCTTTGCTTTCCTAACCCCATGAAAGCTTCATATAAGCGATAACTGTATATTCCATTCTTTATACATGTTTTTTTGCTGATTTCTTTCCAGGAAAGCTGTATAGCCTCTTTATGTTTACCTAAACTCATTAATGCCGTTACATTTGCTTCTATGTAAACGTCATTACTTTTTAAATGAGCGGGTATTACTTTTTTGAAGTTGAGGACGTCATTAAAATTTGATCTCAAAAGGGAGAACTTCAAGAACTCATCTATTGCAGCTAAGTGCAATATCTCCCATTGTTCACCTAGTATTTCTTTGGTGACATTTATGGACCCTAGTTTTGCTTTGCCCGTATTGTCGAGAATAGCTATTTCACCCATCAGCTTGAGGTATGCTGAGTGTTGGTTTGTCAGCTTATAAAGGCGTAATAAGTTGATTGTGGGATCGATTAAGTTTATGAGGTTTTGATTATTTTCATCCTGCAAAAATTTATCCGACCAATAAGCTATTACTCTGTGTAAAAACAATTCGCTCTCTTGTGTTTTTCCTTGGTAAGCTAAAATAAGCGGGTAGGCGTTAATCAGCCAATGCAGAGTTTTGTTGTCACTTGAACTCTGGTTACGAACATCTTTATCAAAAGCAAGGCACATTTCTTCGCACCAATCTTCAAGGTTCGATAAGGAGTTTAAATCTCTCTTTTCTGTTAATCGCTTCAGCTTTGGCTTGTATGGCTTGCAAACTTCAATATCCATCAGCCGATGCCTTCTTGGCTTATTTTCGTAGAAGGCGTTTCATCATTATCAATGACATTACAATAAACATCTTCTGGACTTATGAATCCTCCGACGAGTTGATCAAGCAGTTCAAGGCTTGTAATTTCGATTAATCCATCATTTGTTCTGCGGGCAGTAATTGCATTTTTTTCTTTTTTTATGTGGTTATGCATTGTCTATACCTTATGGCTATGGGTAAAAAATTCAGCCTATTGCCGCGATTTATTTTTACAATAATTAATACGTGATATATACATAACTAAAATGTAACCTTCATTTAAATCAATTGGTTAAAACCTTGTGGTAATTGTTATTGCAGTACGTTAATATAATGCATGTTAAGGGACTGTTAAGGTTTGTAAGTGGCAAATGCTATGTTGATTAAGTTTGGTGAGTACTGTTTGGACACTGAGGAAATGTCTCTTCAAATTAATGAGCAGTTAGTTGTACTTGAACCAAAAGTTTTTGCCGTATTGATGTATTTTATTGAGCATCATGAGCGGTATATTTCAATGGATGAATTACATGAAAATCTATGGCAAGGTCGTTGTGTGTCAGATGCAGCTGTACGGCGTATTATTAGTAAAATACGCATAGTTTTGAATGACAATCATAAGGATCCTAAATATCTTCAATCGCTCTCTAAGCGAGGTTATAAATTAATTTGTCCTGTCTCAAAAATTATCTCCCCTATAGAAGAAAAACAAAAAAGTATAGAAAAAACAGAGCACAAGAATGCTGAAAAAGCTAAGGTCTATTTTTACCTTATTGCAATAGCGATTCTTTTTCTTTCGTTAGCTTATCTTTTATTTAAATACAATGTCGATGAAGTTTCAGTTACTGCTAGGGTGGTAAATACTGTCGTCTCAGACAAAAAAGCCTTTGCAGCCTCCAGTGAAGGTCGATACATTGCATTCACTAGTAAATTAAGTCATGAAAAGAATTATCATATTTATTTAAAAGACCAGAAAACAGAGACTATAGAGGTGCTTGTAGATAATACAACCCTGCCTACAGGTTTGGTTTTCTCTAATGATAGGGAGCGCTTGTACTTTTCCGATAATTTAGGTGGTATTGCTTTATTAAAGCAGGTAGATCTAACAAATAAAGCGCATGGAATAGGTACGTTAGTAGCTGATTTTTATTTTATCTCAGATGTGTTTATCGACAAAAATGAAAATGACGTAATTTATTTTTCTGGGCAAAAAGATCAGCAAAGTGCATTACTTATCTATAAATTCAACTCTGAAAAAGGCTTGCTTGAAGAGATTACTTCTGTTCCTCAAAAAGGATTTCATGATAGTCGTGCGGACATTTCTCCAGACTCTAGTAAGCTGGTTGTACTGCGAGTTTATTTGGGTAGTAAGCGTAATTCTATTCGAGTAAACGATTTAAAAACTGGCAGAACTCTTTTTCATCATGATCAAAATACAGCTATCTATGATGTTCATTGGCTTGATGATGAGCATATCGTTTTATTAGATGATAAACAGCTAGTTAAAATGAATGTTAAAACAGGCCATTCAAATATTATTATCGATGAAAACAGAGGCCTGATCGCATTAGAACGAGTAACCCCTAATACATTATTAGCTATCAGAGATAATGGTATTATCAATACTCTGATAGAGAAAAAACTGCCATTAAGTGATTTTAAAAATGTTGAAATGATTCAAAAGGAACAACCTGAGCAACATAGTAGCATTATTGCCTATCAACCTTTAGGTAACAAAGCCTGGATGGTTATAAAAGAGAAAGGTATTAGCTCCTTAATTTTTTATGAAAAAAGCAAGGCTAGAAAAAAAGCAACGTTAATGAGTACTGAAAAATCACTCAAGTTGATCAGCCCCTCTCTGTCTGGGCAATATGTGTTATTAAAGCTTCAAGACCGCATAACAATTCTTAATACCTTTGATAACAGCCTGACTTACCTCTCTAAGGCTGATGAGTTGATTGGTGATGTTACTTTTTCAGTTGATGAAAAGTCCATTCTATATACACGTAAGAGTAATGGTGAGTGGCAAGTATTTGATTATATTATTGATAATAAAAATAAAAATATTATTTTCAACGGCTATCGCTTTATTCGTCAATTTGAAGGAGGATATGTCTTAGGTGATAATGCAGGGAGGTTATCGCGGTTTGATGTGCAAAAAGAAACGATGACTCCAATATCGGTAAGTGTGTCTACTGAGACAAACACAAATTGGGCTGTATTAAACGGTAAAGTATTATGGAGTGATCACAATTTGTTAAATACGATGTTTTATGAAATAGACTTAAATGATGTGGATGCTTCTAGCCTAAAGTCAAAAGCCTTTGACTTTAATGTAATTAGACCAAGGTTTTATGTGGATAAAGTGAATGGTTTAATTATTGTTGAAAGTTTAGGTAGTAGAAATAGTGATATTATTTCCATTGAAATTCAATAGGTTAAATTTAGTTTTTGCAAAGTTATAAAAAAGTTATCTGATTGTTGTTGATAATATCTATCGTGTAGTTCAAATTTAATGTGAACAATAGAACTACAAAAACCAAATAGATTAGGGGCAACACCAACATGAATTATGTATACAAATCATCATTTATCTATACAGTTATTTTTACTTTCTTAACAGTGATATATCCCGCTGATTCGTCCATAGGTATTAACACTCAAATTACTGATAATGACTCGCCAAGTTATTCTTGTGTGATGTTTCCTATACTCTGTAAAGATAAGTCTAAATCGAGTTCTGCATATGATAAACATAAATGAACTACATTCTAGGATTGAGCTTATAAACTCAATCCATGGCTTTAATGATTTTTTTAAATATATAAAAAATAGTTATAGCTATGTTCAAGCAGGGGTTATTATTTTTGATCTCTCCGATTTATTTAAGTTTGATACTCATTATTTCGGTGAATTAGATGACTCTTTTTTGAGTGATGTTAATTCTCGTAAGGAGTTACTTCATTATTGCTTAAATGAAACAAAAGCAATTCAACTTAGTGAGTTAATTGGCAGCTATGAGTCTGTATTAGTAGTTCCTACAGGAGTATATAAAAATAAATTGGCTTGTTTTGTGCTGGAATCGTTAAGTTTAGGTGCTGAACCTCATAAAGTGAAAATGCTAGGGGATTATTGGCGAATATTTTTAGTTGAAATATTTGAAGCATACCGACGCTTAACAAGTCTTGATGTTGTAAAAATTACGCGACGTGAAAAAGAGTGTATTCGATGGGCATCTATTGGAAAAACATCGTGGGAGATAAGTCAAATTCTAGATATTAGTCAAAGAACGGTTGATTTTCACCTAACAAATTGCATTAAAAAGACAAACAGTACAAACCGGCAACATGCAATTGTTAAATGCATTCTGAGTGGAGAGTTACTGAATCCTCAATAGAGTTTCCCCTGACAAATTAAAAGCGCATTTTGCGCTTTTTTTGATCTACATCTTGCCATTTGAATCGTTTCGTTTAAAATCTATTAACTTTCGAAACGAAACTTAATTTATGACTAAACGAAACACACAACAGCGTCGTCACAATATACTGGTTCAGGTTAATGAGCTAGGTGAAGTCGTTGTTGAAAAGCTAGCTGAGCAGTTTCAAACATCAGAAGTAACCATTCGAAAAGATTTAACCTCGCTTGAAAAAAGTGGCTTATTACTTCGCCGCTACGGTGGTGCTATTGCACTACCCAAAGAAATTGTTAGCGATGAAGTAGATTCAAAGCGCAAAGTCGCAATAGCAAAAGCGGCGGCCTCACTTATAAACGATCATAATCGCATTATTATTGATAGCGGACGCACTACAGCAGCGATGATCCCTGAACTTGCCAATAAACGTGGGCTCGTTGTTATGACCAATGCGATTAAAGTCGCTAGTCGTTTATTAGCGCTCGAGAACGAGCCGACACTTTTGATGACCGGTGGAACCTGGGATCCTCATTCAGAGTCGTTTCAAGGGCAAGTTGCAGAAAATGTATTATGTTCTTACGACTTTGATCAGCTTTTTATTGGTGCTGACGGTATAGATGTAAAGCGTGGCACTACAACCTTTAATGAGTTAGTAGGCTTAAGCCAGGTTATGGCAAAAGCTGCCCGTGAAGTAATAGTAATGGTTGAATCTGACAAGATTGGCCGAAAAATACCAAATTTAGAATTACCGTGGAAAATAGTAACCACATTAATAACCGACAATGGCTTAGCAGACGATAAACGCAAAGCGATTGAGGCGTGTGGTGTAAAACTAATTTGCGCAGAGATTATACAATAGCTACTGAGTAGCAAGTATTTAAAAAATTAATGGAGACACTATGTGTGGAATAGTTGGGGCAGTTGCAGAACGTCCAGTAAACAAAATTTTAGTTGAAGGCCTTAAGCGTCTTGAATACCGTGGTTATGACTCAGCAGGCGTAGCATTGCTTGATGGCAACACACTTAATACGGTAAAAGCAGTCGGTAAAGTAGTAAACGTAGAAGCAGCTTTAGAAAAAGCAGGCGTTAGCGGTCATACAGGCATTGCACACACACGCTGGGCAACACACGGTAGCGTTACAGAAGCAAATGCTCACCCACATGTATCAAACAACCAGCTAGCACTTGTGCACAACGGTATTATTGAAAACCACGCTACGCTTCGTGCAGCATTAAAAGCTGATGGTTACGAATTTTTATCAGACACTGATACAGAAGTAATGGTGCATTTAATTCACCAACTTCGTAAGCAACACACAACGTTACTTGCATCAGTACAAGCAGCTGTTAAACAGTTTGAAGGCGCATTTGGTACCGTTGTATTTGATAAAGATAACGATAACGAAATTATTGTAGCGCGCTCAGGTAGCCCTCTTGTTATTGGTTTAGGCCTTGGCGAAAACTTTATTGCGTCTGATCAATTAGCACTATTACCTGTTACTCGCAGCTTCATCTTTTTAGAAGAAGGCGACGTAGCACGTATTACACGTGACACAGTAGAAATTTTTGATGCAAACGGTAACGCCGTTGAGCGTGAAGTGATTGAATCAAACATTACGCAAGATGCATCAGGTAAAGGCGATTACCGTCACTACATGCTAAAAGAAATTTACGAGCAGCCACTTGCAGTACGTAATACGCTTGAAGGACGTTTAAACGATGATCGCGTAGCAATTGATGCGTTTGGCGAAAGTGCTCAGCAAATATTTAAAGATGTAAAACACGTACAAATTATTGCCTGTGGTACGTCTTACCATTCAGGTATGGTTGCGCGTTACTGGCTTGAGCAATTTGCAGGCGTTAGCTGTAATGTAGAAATCGCCTCTGAGTTCCGTTACCGCCAGTCGTTTGTACACGAAAACAGCCTGCTTGTGACTATTTCACAATCGGGTGAAACAGCCGATACGCTAGCGGCATTACGCTTAGCTAAAGAGCAAGGTTACATGGCATCAATGACCATTTGTAACGTACCTGGCTCATCGCTTGTACGCGAATCAGACCTTGCCTTTATGACTAAAGCGGGCGCTGAAATTGGTGTAGCTTCTACTAAAGCATTTACAACCCAATTAGTTGGTTTGTTAATGCTTACTGCGTCTATAGCGCAAGAAAAGAAGCTTGATCAAAGTGCCATTGTAAATGCTATAAAAGTACTTCCCGCTAAGCTTGAAGAAACATTACAGCTTGCAGATGGTATTGCAGACCTTGCAGAAGAATTTGCTGATAAACACCATTCATTATTTTTAGGTCGTGGCTCGCAATACCCAATCGCGATGGAAGGTGCGCTTAAGCTAAAAGAAATTTCGTACATTCACGCAGAAGCCTACGCAGCGGGCGAGCTAAAACATGGCCCACTTGCACTTATTGATGCCGACATGCCAATTATTGTTGTAGCGCCAAACAATGAGCTACTAGAAAAACTTAAATCAAACGTAGAAGAAGTACGCGCACGTGGCGGCATTATTTACGTATTCGCAGATAAAGATTCACACTTTGAGTCAGACGACACAATGCGTGTAATCAACGTAAACCACACTGACGACATTATTGCGCCAATTGTTTACACACTGCCATTACAGTTATTGTCGTATTACGTAGCGGTAATTAAAGGTACTGACGTTGACCAACCTCGTAACTTGGCTAAATCAGTTACAGTTGAGTAAAATCAATATGTTATAGGTTTTGATTGATGTTAAAAAAGCGCTTAAGGCGCTTTTTTTGTGCCTGAAAGTCTGTTAGCTTAAGTAACTTATTATTCTCTAAGGGATTAGTCATGCGTTTATTAACCGTAATTTGTTTTGTTAGCTTTTTTGCTTTTAGTTCACAAAGTGCCTTTGCACAATCTAGCACTAAACAACAAACCGCTGATTACTCTCAGTACACACATATATTTAAATCGGCTGTTTTAAACGAAGAACGCACAGTTACAGTACAGTTGCCTAAAAGCTATCAAGCTGAGTCAAACAAGGTATATCCTGTTATATATCGCTTAGATGGCGCGGGTAATATACCGCTTGCCAGTGCTGTTATTGAGCGCTTACAAAATGATAATCGTGCGCCCGAGGTTATTATTGTCGCTATTGAAAACACTAATCGATTAAGAGATTTATATCCAACGGTGAATAAAGAGCCACAAGGTCCAGTAGGTGAAGGCGGTGGTGCTGCAAAGTTTTTAGCATTTATTGAGCAAGAGCTTATGCCCTTGATTAATAAAAGTTATCGTACGCATAACTTTAATGTAATTGCTGGGGGCTCAGCAGCAGGCGTGTTTGCACTTTATACTATGCAAGCTAACCCTGAGCTTTTCCAAGCGCATATTGCTTACAGCCCTGCCGTTTGGTGGAACTATGGCGCATCGGTAAAAAGTACAAAATCGTTTATAGCTAAAACGAAAGAGCTTAACAGTTACGTTTACATCAATATCGGCGAAGAAAGCGGCATAATGCGCGAAAGGTACGATGAACTACAGCAATTACTGCAAGCGCATAAAGTGCTAGAGCTACGCTTCTTTAGTGATGCGTTTGATGGTGTCTCGCATAACCTGACTTCCGTTGCTGGTGCATTTAATGCCTATCACAACTTATTTTTGCCTAAACAAATGTCCATAAATGATTTAACTGACGATGTAGCCTCTATTGATGCTTATTATCAAAACTTATCTCAGCAGTGGGGTGAGCAAATATCGCCACCAGATCGCGCTGTTAGATCACTAGGTTATAATCTAACGGGTAGCAAGCAATTTAACCGTGCTATTGAAGTGTTTAAATACAATATAAAAAACTATCCAAAATCAGTCGATGCGCTTTCTGCTCTATCTTATGGCTATGAAATGCAAGGCGATACCCGTCAAGCGCTTGAATATATGGAATCTGCTTTAGCGATTGCTGACGACTCATATCCTTACATAAATTACTTAAAAGAAACAAAAGCTAGGTTGCAGGCAGAGTTTGATAAGCGTAACTTGGTTTTTTAGCTACAACTAATAAAACGACGCGCAAGCGTCTTTTTATTAGTTGTAGCTAAATTTTATTTAAATCACTAATCCCTACTTAATAATCGCTAAATACGCTAAAATTACAGGCTACTTTTTTAGCAATGAGCCCGTAATATTCATGACCTCAGCAACAAGCCCTAGCACCTTTACCGAACTTGGCCTTATTCCAGATCTATTAGCTCGTTTAACCGATTTGGAATATACCCAGCCTACGCCAATTCAAGCTAAGGCTATACCTAGTGTGCTTGCGGGCAGTGATTTAATTGCAGGGGCAAATACTGGCTCAGGTAAAACAGCAACGTTTGCGCTGCCAATGCTACAAAAAATGTTTGTTGAACAAGGTAGTAAAAGCACAGCCAGCAAAGGTAACTTTGTAACAGGGCTTATTTTAGTACCTACTCGTGAGCTTGCTACGCAAGTAGCCGATAGTGTTAAATCTTATTCTGCTAACTTTAATGGCGTAATTAAAACGGTTGCTGTGTTTGGTGGTGTATCGGTTAATACACAAATGCAGGCTCTTCGTGGTGGCGCCGATATTATTGTTGCAACGCCTGGGCGTTTACTCGATTTAATCTCAAGTAACGCGATTAAGCTTGATAAACTAAATACGCTTGTGCTTGATGAAGCCGACCGCATGCTAAGCCTTGGCTTTACCGAAGAGCTTGCTGAGCTATTAGCGTTAATGCCTGCTAAAAAACAAACCATGTTGTTTTCAGCTACTTTCCCTGAGCAAGTTAAGTCTCTAACGCAAGAGCTATTAAACGACCCTGTTGAAATACAAGTTCAAAGCAAAGACGAAAGCACCTTAGTACAACGTGTTTTTACCGTAAATAAAGGCGAGAAAACCACTGTTTTAGCGCATTTAATTAAAACACATAACTGGCGCCAAGCACTGATTTTTGTAAACGCTAAAAAAGACTGTGAACACTTAGCCAGTAAACTTGAAAAACGCGGTGTTAACGCACAAGTATTCCATGGCGATAAAGGTCAAAGTGAGCGTACTCGCGTAATCGAAAAATTTAAAGCGGGCGAAATCGAAGTACTTATCGCAACCGATATTGCTGCACGTGGTTTAGATATTGAAAAACTGCCAGTGGTAATAAACTTTAATCTACCACGCAGCCCTTCTGATTACATGCACCGTATTGGCCGAAGCGGCCGTGCTGGTGAAGTAGGCTTAGCGCTTTCATTGGTTGATTATGAAGATTTTCATCACTTTAAAATAATCGAGAAGAAAAACAAACTACGCCTAGAGCGTGAAGAAGTAACCGGTTTTGCTGTAAACCAAGCAAACCTTGATGCAGCTGATGCGCTTAAAAATGAAAAGCCAATGGCAAAACCAGAAGGCACAGGCAAGAAAAAGAAAAAAAATAAAGCCGATGATATAGATGATGTATGGAGTGGCTGGCGCCGTAAGTAACATAGAGAGCTAAATAAATAGCTGTAAAAACCCGTAATTAGTAAACCTAATTACGGGTTTTTATTTTGTAGCTTTAGCTTAAAGTGTTAACTATTAATATTTCTAAATTAATGGTCGTGACCGTCTTCCACTTCTGCAATACCTAACCATGTTAAGCCTGCTGGTGGAAAAGTTAACTCTAGTTCACCTTCAACCTCTAAGTCTTCAAGGTGTACTTGCACTATATGTTGAGCAATTGGGTCGGCAACATAAGCAAACTCACCATTTTGAGCTACCGTCATGCTAAAGTTCATGCCCTGAGGCATGGTTGATATATCTTCTTGTGTTATATCAACTTGGCCTGCAAGTTCCCAGTGCATTTCACCATCATGGTCATGCCCCGTAAGTACATTTAAAAAGCCTAAGCTGTCGAGAACTAAAAAGTGTTCACCACTGGCTGAGAAAGAATAAGATACAGCACTTGCGCCATCGGCTAGTTGCCATTCTACTTCTTCCATTTCGGCATTTTCAGGATGAATACTCAGTAATACTGAGCCACTGCCATCGTGTGCCGCTGCAATACCAAAAATGGTGTTACTATTTTCGTGGCCATATAAAGTACCAATGCGTTCAGTGCCTACAGCTTCTATATTTGCCACTTTTTGTGCTTCGTATACATCATCTTGTTGATGAGCTATTAGCACACCATCACCACAACCAAATACAACATAGTCGTGGTTTTGTGCTGCGCCGTGTAAATCAGGACATGTAGGCGCTAGCGTTTGTTCAAGTTCGTATTCACCATCATGAAAATGATAAACGCCGACTTGGTCTGGCAGTACTTTAGCAACCGATGTGTTATCTGCATCATCACGGCGAATAGTTGATAATAAATGTTCACCACGTGGTTCAGCTACACCGTGCATATTTATATCGTAGCTAATACCAGGGAGTGTTGCTGTTGCGTTAGTGATATCGCTATCTGTTAATACTTCAACAGAAGCAGGCGCACCTGAATCTGCATCGCCATCGTAAAATATTGCTAATTGTCCGTCGTGAGTCATTAAGTGTGTAGGGCGGCTACCACTTGTTAGCTCGTAGCTACTAAATGCAGGGCCTTGCTCATAATCATGCAAGTGCTCACCGTGATCTTCGCGCCACATACCGCCGTCTATAAACCCTAGGTAATCTTGAGTTCGGTTTGTAATTACAGCGTAACGAAAGTCAGGCGAAGCCGACAACGTACTTGACTCATCGTTTAATACAAATGTATCAAGCAGTGCGTTATCGTCTAAATCAAAAAAGCTCGCTTCGTTGCTATCCCCAGCAAGTATGGCAAGTCTGCCAAGTGAGCTTATGGTAAAGCCGTCGTCATGATCATCATCATCATGATCATGTTCGTCTTCTACAACAATTGGATCTTTTTCCACAATAGTGGTTTCTGCATCGCCACAGGCTGTGATAAATGTAGTACTAATTGCCAGTGCAATAAGCTTTAATTGATATAGTTTTTTCATGTTTATTTCCTTTAATTATAATTTTTTAACGCTTAAAAATAACCGCGAATACCTAGCGCAAAACTACGTCCTGGACGTGGCGCTATATCCTTTACAAACGAGCTGTGCACCCGTGCTTCTGTATCCGTTAAGTTTATCCCTTTTAGGTACAATGAAAGGTCTTGATTAAGTACTGATAAGTCATAAGACACACTTGCATCAACTAATGTGTAACCGTCTGTGGCTGTTTCTTGTGGGGCGGTGCGATCTTGCTTTTGATAGCGAGTAACGTGAATATGCGCACTTAATTTATCTGTTTGATAGCTTAGTTCGCTGCCAAAACGAAGTGGCGGTGTGCGTGGTAAATCGCCGCCGTCTTTAAGGCGTGCACGAACGTAATCTGAGAATAAATCTACTTTAAACTCATCGGTTAATTGCCACGCAATTTGCGCTTCAAAACCATGTAAAATTACGTCGTCTGTTTTAAATAAATAAACCGGTAGTTCTGATGAATGGTCGTGCTCGTCAACGCCTTCTTCTTCGTCATGATCGTGGCCACTTTCTGCGAATAAACCGGTGTCTATTTGGTAATAGTAGTTATCTACTTGGTTGTAAAAGGCATTTAAAATAAAGCCAACATCGCCTTGAGTTTTACGCAGGGTTAAATCGATATTATTGGCTGTTTCCAGATCTATTGCTTGATCAGATAAACCTAAATGCCCATCGTCGTCTAAATCAAATAGTGCGCCTACTTCGTAAGTGCCAGTACCAATATGTGGCCCAAACGATAACAACTCAGAGGCAGAAGGCGCACGTTCAGAGCGAGATACCGAAAGCCCTAAGTTATAGTCAGGTGTAAAATCCCATACTACCCCTGCCGATAAACTGACTGGCGTAAACTCATGCTCTACATCAAATACGCGAGTAATTTCGGCACTTTCTTCGTGATCATGTTCGTCGGCTTCTTCTGCTTCATCGTGTGCGTGAGCGTCAATGTCTGGCAGTAATACGTTGCCAGCTTCAATTGTTACACGCTCTATACGTCCACCTACTTGCACTAAAAAATCACCAAAGTGCCTTTCTTCCATTAATGCTACAGCAAAGCTTTCTGTCTTTGATGGAGGCGTAAAAGCCTCTTCACCTTGTGCTTCAACATCGCTTTGTTTGTAATGAAAGCTAATGCCGCCATTCCACTCGCTAAATTGGTTATGTAGTAGGTCTATACGTAATTCATTTGTTTCGTTTTTAAAGGTAGTGCCAATAGCGCCCCCTTCAATTTCAGCGTGTTCGTAGTCGGTATGGCCAACGCGCAGGTTTACTTTGTTTAGCCATTTATTATCTAGGTTGTACTCACCTAATAATTGCACCTTAGTTTGCTCTAAATCAGCAAATACGCTCTCTTCTTCGTCGCTGTGTTCTTCCTCTTCTTCATCGCCGTGCGTATGACCAGGAATGCCGTATTGACGATTAAATTGCTCTACCGCTATGCCAATAAATCCGTTATCCATTAAATAGCTAGCGCCAACAGTAAAACCGTCGGACTCTTCATTACTGTTTTCAACAGTGTAATCGCCATGATGCTCTTCACCGTTGCTATCTATATCGGCAGCTACAGGCACCTCGTAGTCGTCGGCTTCACGCCAAAATGCATCGGCATAAAATGCAAATGAATCAGTGCCTGTGGTGGCATTAAACGAGGCTACTTTTTGGTTATCAACCGAGTTATGTTCTACGTTCCATTCGCCACGGGTTGTACTGTCGGTTGGTACGCGGTTATCAACTATATTTACAACGCCACCAATGGCGCCACTGCCATAAAATAAGGTTGCAGGACCACGTAATACTTCAATTTGTTGTGCGGTAGACGCTTCTGATGCAACAGAGTGATCAGGACCAACTCTTGATACATCGCTAACATCAAGACCATTTTGAGTGATAAGCACGCGCGGTCCACTTAGCCCACGAATTATAGGCGTACTCGCAACTTTGCCATGAAAGTTAGTATTTACACCTGGGAGCTTTTCAAGGCTATCGCCAAGTGTTGCAGCTTGTTGTCGTCTTAGCTGTTCGCCAGAGAGCACACTTACAGGTGAGGCAGATTCCATTGCCGACATATGAATAGGGGTTGCTTCAATATCAATAACTTCAATAGGCGAACGCTTTAAATTAAACGTAACAGATTGGTTTTCATCATTCGTTATTGTTATATCGCGATGAAGATGCGCATAGCCAGGGGCTACAACGTGAAGCTCTTTTAAGCCATTGTTTAGCTCTGCTATAACAAATTTACCGTTTTTATCGGTAGTTACCTTTATATCTGAGCCTTCAAGTTCTACTACTGCATTATTTACAGCGCTCCCTTTTGTATTTAAAACAGTGCCCACTATGGACTGTGCAAGCACACTTGCGGGTAATAATGCCGCTATTAAAATAGCTAACTGCGATTTACGTTTCATTCTTGCTTTCCTTGAAATGTTATACTATATCAATTGTGCTGGAAATGTTATAATGTATCAAGTGTAATTAACGATTGTTATTTAAATGCTTATTTAAAAGTAAAATTTTTGCTTGTAGCCATTGATTTATAGAGGAAAAAATGAAATCGAGTCAAAGTGTAATAGATCGCCTAGCAATAGGGCTTTCGTTAATGTGTACAGTGCATTGCTTTGCAACGCCAATTCTTTTAGTGCTTTTACCGAGCTTGGCAGCGCTGCAGCTAGATAATGAGCAGTTTCATGTATGGATATTAGCGGCGGTATTACCTACGAGCTTACTTGCGTTAAGCTTGGGTTGTAAAAAACATAAGCAATTTAATTACATGGTACTTGGGATTATGGGTTTGTGCTTAATGCTATCAGCTATCTTTGTAGGGAATGAAGCCGCAGAAAAAGCATTAACGTTAACTGGCTCAGTTTTTATAGCCATAGCGCATTGGTTCAACTATCGCCAATGTCTTAAAAAAGAAGATGAGTATTGCCCGTGTTCAGGCAGTGAGCTAGACCAAGCGGTTTAATGCTATAAGTGCTGGTGGTTTAAACGAAAGTTACACTGGCACTTTATTTTTTATTTAAACTTTGTTTTTTGGATAGCTTATATATTCGCTAAAAGTACTTTAAAGTAGGTACTTAATTTATTTTTAGCTTAGGTTAACCAATACAGTGCCTCTTATTTTAAAATCTCTTTTTCTTTTAAGCGCCTTAATATGTTTTAAATTAAGCGCAAATACTCCGTACCAAATTCCTAGAAGTAGCGTTATTGAGCTCACTGAGCCCGAAACCAGTCGGGTATACCCTGTTTTTATTCAGCTCCCTAAGTCATATAAAAAACACCCTGAAAAAATATATCCGGTTATTTATTTAACCGATGCACCGTATACGTTTCCCATTGTGGCGGGGGCTACGCGGTTTCCAATGAATAGCGGCAAAATGCAGCAGGCTATTATTGTGGCCATTAGTTACGAAAAAGGCTCCAAAGGGTCTAATAGCCGAATTAGAGACTACACACCAAATCAGGCTAAAAGCTGGAAAAAACAAACTGGTAACGCTCAAAATCATGCGCTGTTTTTAAAAAATACTGTACTGCCGTTTATACAAAGCAACTACCGAGCAAGTAGCACACAAAAAACCTATATAGGTCACTCTTTAGGCGGGTTATTTGGCGCCACTATTTTATTTACGATGCCTGATTTATTTAACAATTATATTATTGGCAGCCCATCTGTCTGGTTTAATAACAATGCACTATTAGCATTAAAAGTGAATAAACCAAAATTACCTATAAGGGTATATATATCAGTTGGATCTATGGAAACGCCTGCTTTTGGCGAAGGGCAAAATATGATTGAAGGTGCTGCGCAGCTTGTGCAAAAAGTTAATGCACTTAAAAGTGACAATATAGAATTAAAAAGTATTGTTATTGAAGGGGCTAGTCATGCAACTGCGTTTCCTACCACAGCAATACAGGGGCTTGATTGGGTGCTGGGTAAAGCGAAAATTAATACAATTAAATGAATTTTAACAAGTACAAAAAAAGCGACTACCCAATAAGGTGTCGCTTTTTTAGTGAGTAGTATTAGCTTATACCAATCCGCAATAATACTTAATCATTTTGCGGGGCTAAACGTGTCGCTACCTGCGTTAAAAAATTCTCAATTAGAACAACTAAATAGCGAATTTTTTGCCTGGCTACCAACTCGTTTTTCCGCCCTCAAAATAGATCACTTAATTAAGCAGATTGGTATTACTTGTAAAAAGCTTCAACAGTGCCTTTTCTTGTAAGTAAAAGGGGTTGTCCGCGACGATCAAGCCCTTTTGGAGATGCAAACTTTATCCAACCTTCACTGATGCAGTATTCTTCAACATCAAAACGCTCTTTGCCGTTGAACGTGATACCAATATCGTGTTCAAAAACTTCTTCCACATGATGTGGGCTGCGTGGGTTAATAGAAAGGCGATCTGGTAAAGCAGGTTTTGCGGTAGTGTCGTTCATGGTCATATTCTATATTGAATGAAGTATGCGCTATTGTAGGCAATACAATGCTTTCGCTCAAGTGCGATAGTTGCAAATATGTTTAAAAATGTACTAATACCAACCTGCATAAATCTTTGATCAATTTAACGAATTAAATTCCACTATAACGTCGTTAAAAATTTTTTATTTACGACTGCATGGATGCAGGAGGTAGAGCAATGCAGGGAGCAATTGCCGAGAACAACTAAATACAAAAATTTTTGCCTAGTTCTAGCGTAATTTTCTTAACGTTAAATAGACCCCATATATAAGCAGATTGGTATAATTAATGAGTTGTGTATACAAATGAGGTTGTGCTGGGAAAATATTTACAGAAGGGGTTTTGAAGATATTTGATTAAAAAATTATAAAGGTAAATATATTAATGGGTTATCTCTAACCCACTAAATTATTTAGCAATTAAATGCTAACAATGTTCTCGGCTTGTGGGCCTTTTTGACCTTGAGTAACAGTAAACTGTACACGTTGGCCTTCAGCTAGAGTTTTAAAACCGTCGCCAGAGATTGCGCTAAAATGTGCGAAAACATCAGGACCAGATTCTTGCTCGATGAAACCAAAACCTTTTGCTTCGTTAAACCATTTTACTGAACCAGTAGTTGTATTAGACATAATATGTATCCTAAAAAATTAATATAAGTGTGCCTGAAAAGAGGCGATTGAGCCGGAAAAAATAGTTAACTTGAGGATATCGTGTAGGATTATTACTAAAACAACTCGGTACTAACAAATAAAACAAAACTTCTTTCAAACTAGTATTCAAAATGGGCTATTGCTAACCCATCAAATTGTTTAGCAATTAGATGCTAACAATGTTTTCAGCTTGTGGGCCTTTTTGACCTTGAGTAACAGTAAACTGTACACGTTGGCCTTCAGCTAGAGTTTTAAAACCGTCGCCAGAGATTGCGCTGAAATGTGCAAAAACGTCTGCGCCAGATTCTTGTTCGATAAAACCAAAACCTTTTGCTTCGTTAAACCATTTTACTGAACCAGTAGTTGTATTAGACATAATATGTATCCTAAAAAATTAATATAAGTGTGCCTGAAAAGAGGCGATTGAGCCGGAAAAAATAGTTAACTTGAGGATATCGCGTAGGATTATTACTAAAACAACTCGGTACTAACAAATAAAACAGAACTTCTTTCAAACTAGTATTCAAAATGGGTTATTGCTAACCCATCAAATTGTTTAGCAATTAGATGCTAACAATGTTTTCAGCTTGTGGGCCTTTTTGACCTTGAGTAACAGTAAACTGTACTCGTTGGCCTTCAGCTAGAGTTTTGAAACCGTCGCCAGAGATTGCGCTAAAATGTGCAAAAACGTCTGCGCCAGATTCTTGCTCGATAAAACCAAAACCTTTTGCTTCGTTAAACCATTTTACTGAACCAGTAGTTGTATTAGACATAATATGTACCCTAAAAAATTAATATAAGTGTGCCTGAAAAGAGGCGATTGAGCCGGAAAAAATAGTTAACTTGAGGATATCGCGTAGGATTATTACTAAAACAACGGGGTACTAACAAATAAAACAAAACTTCTTTCAAACTAGTATTCAAAATGGGTTATTGCTAACCCATTTTAACGAAAGCAATTAGATGCTAACGATGTTTTCAGCTTGTGGACCTTTTTGACCTTGAGTAACAGTAAACTGTACACGTTGGCCTTCAGCTAGAGTTTTGAAACCGTCGCCAGAGATTGCGCTGAAATGTGCGAAAACATCAGGACCAGATTCTTGCTCGATGAAACCAAAACCTTTTGCTTCGTTGAAAAATTTAACTGTACCAGTTGTAGTATTAGACATAATAGTATCCTAAGAATTAATAAAAGTGCGCCTAAATTAGGCAATTTAACAGGAAGAAAACATACATTTAACTGAGGATAACGCGAAGGATTATTACTAAAACAACGTGGTACTTACAAATAAATAGGGTTTTCTGTCAACCCGATGGCAAGCAGGATAACAGTAAATTAAGTTATATACCAAGCCCTATTGTAAATTTATTTTAGAGTAAGTGCTTTATTTGTTTGTTTGTTTTTTAACTAACTCGTTATGATTTAGATGATCTTTTTAACTTATAAATTAAAGTTAAGTTTATTTTAATCAATGCTTTACGATTATTTTTGCACACGGTTTTAGAGTAGGTAAAATACAGGTTTTAACTGGTTAAAACATGACCTAATTACCTACTAAATTTTTTGATATATATCTTAAATAACATGATTCATTAGCTTTAAATTACAAATCCAAGTATTAATAATGCAATCCAAAGTGTTTCAGCAACAATTAAAATAATAGGTTTTATACCTACTTCGGTAAGTTTTCCTAAATTAATTTTCCTAAATTAGTATTCATACCGTTTGTACCCAATATTCTTACTCTAAGTTTAATAAATAGACCCCTAATGGAAGGATGCTACTTAATTATTTCAATAGGAATTTATCTCGAAGATGCGTTATGCAATATGTGAATCATACTGCGTTTACAGCAAAGTGGCGATTAGTGGGTGGACAACCAGCACAAAGCCATCAAGGTAAGGCTTGCTGTCTTTAAAAAATATTTAATGGTTACGCGCTAAGATTGCTAATTAGTAGTTTAAGTACGTTTAACTAGTCGAGCTCAATTGGTAATGATAGTGATCGCTACGGCATTTACTTAGGCGGTATTCAATACGTTTACCTTCGATTGATTCGGTAATGCGCGATACTAACAGTAGTAGGTCGCCAGCTTTTATAGTAAGCATTTTTGCATCACCTATTGTAGCAAGTACGGCTTTAATACTGTTTTGGGTTTTGTGTACAGTTTGGTTAAATTTACTCTGATAGTAATGATAGAGAATGTGCGGTATATCTCTACTTTGATGTATATCAGGAAAGTAGCTTTGCGGTAGGTATATAGTTTCGCTCATGCAAAATTTGTTATCAAGGCTACGTCTACGAACAAGCTTAGTAACTTTATCTTTTTTATTTAGCTGCAAAGCCTTTATAGCTTCAGCGGGCGCTGAACAAAGCTCAACTGATAGCAGCTCCGCCTTTGGTGAGTCGTCACCTTTACTGTCGGCTTGTAACGGAAAAAACCTGAATAAGGCGTCTTGCGAGGTATGCTCTGATACAAACGCCTTGGCGACGAATTACTATTTTATCGTCGGTTAACAAATTTAATGCTTTACGAACCGTACCTTGGCTTACGTTAAATTTTTCAGCAAGGCGAAATTCGCTTGGTAAAGCTTCGCCGGGCAACCAATGCTGTTTAACAATGAGTTGTTTAATACTATCAGCTATTTGTAAGTAGAGAGGTTGAAAACCCAAGCTTGAACCACTTAATTTCTGATCAAACATAGAGTCACTCATTGCCATTTACCATTAAATTTAATCCACCTGTAGTTATATCATAGGTGAAACCTTTTACGCATATTTGCGTAACACGATTAAACGCGAGCTACGACTGTAATTGCTTATATAAGCAATAGAGTATTGCTAAAAACTTAACTGATGAAAGCTTTGCAAACATCTACAGTGGCGATAATTTTCTTTATAAGCGCAAGGTTTAACACGCTGCGCTTTTTTGGTAAAAACAACCCTTTTGTATGTTTTTTAATTTTTATTGTAAATAAATTGTACAGAAAGTGATTCTTGTTCTATCTTTTTTGTACCTATTTAGGTTCAATTATTAAGGATAAAAATGAAAACTATATTAATTACTACAGGTATTATTTTGGCATCTATTTTTTCTGCACAAGCGAGCGCAGATCAAATGGAGTGCTACGTAGATACTCAAGCATATGACCAATTTACTCCTAACCAATGTTTTGCGATGGTTTATGGTAAAAAAGCGGCTACAGCAGTATTTAGAGTTGTAGGTAATGGCTCTGATATTGATAGTGTTGTTTGGTCAAATGCTGCATCGTCTTGTGGCGTATCTGGTACATCATGCTCATTTTCGATCGGACCTTTTATAAGTAATAAAGCAGAAGCAACTGTATTATATACAAATGGTACTTGGAGCAAAGTTTCCGCAACGGCTTCGTTTGAAGATGGTCGTTAATTAAAATAATAACGTTTAATTGAATGAATAAGCGCAACGTTTAACACGTTGCGCTTTTTTTGTGTTTTATTTTTGTAATAATTTAGTCATTGTTTCTTCATCAAAAAGTCCTTTGGTAGTCATATCTATTTTTTATAGTGCAGCGGTTACTTATTTGAGGTTTACGCTTCAACAAAAAATAACCACTACACAATGGGAATAATAAAGGATGAAAATAAAAAAAGTTGCTGCGGCAGTTGGCTTAACGTTTATGTTAAGTGCACCAAGCTACGCCAATGTATTACCACAAAGCCAAGCACAAAGTAGCTGGTATACAAATGCCCAAACTACGTTGGCTGCAAAAACGACTCAAGCGCAAAGTGAGCAAACAACAAAAGCTAAAAACGTTATTTTATTTGTAGGCGATGGTATGGGTATTTCTACTCTAACCGCTGCACGTATTTTACAAGGCCAGCGCGCGGGTGAGCTAGGTGAAGAAGGTTATTTAAGCTTTGAAGAGTTCCCATACTCAGCGCAAGTAAAAACATATAACGTAGATGCACAAACTCCTGATTCTGCAGGCACAATGACCGCGATGATCTCAGGCGTTAAAACCGATGTAGGTGTTATTGGCGTAGATGAAGATATAGAACGCGGCGTATGTTCAAGCGCTGCAGGTAACGAGCTTTTAACAGCCACAGAACTTGCTGAAATTAAAGGCCTAGCAACGGGTATTATTTCAACAGCGCGTATTACTCATGCAACGCCAGCGGCAACGTATGCTAAATCGGCCGACCGTAACTGGGAAGATATTTCAGATATGCCAGCAGGTTCAGAAGCATGTGAAGATATTGCATCGCAACTTGTAAACTTTGAAAAAAACTTAGAAGCCCGTTATTTAGGTACCGATGTAGACGGCCTTGATTTTGTAATGGGTGGCGGTCGTCGTCACTTTTTACCAAAAGATGCAGCCGTTAACTCAACTGACGCAGTAAGCGCGGTAGAGGGCGATCGAACTGACGAGCGTAACCTAGTGACTGAATGGCAAACACAATACCCAGATGCAACTTACGTCATGGATCAAACAGGCTTTGATGCAATAAGCGACGACGCCACTAAGGTATTTGGTTTATTTAATGAATCGCACATGCAATACGAAGCCGACCGCGCAAACGACGTAGCGGGTGAGCCTTCACTTACCGATATGACCACCAAAGCTATTGATGTATTGGGTAAAAACGAAAAAGGCTTTTTTTTAACAGTTGAATCGGGTCGTATTGACCACGCGCACCACGCGGGTAATGCATACAACGCGCTTAACGACACCATAGAATTTGCAAAAGCAGTGCAAGCTGCCATCGATAATACCAACCCAGAAGAAACCCTTATTTTAGTAACCGCCGATCACAGCCACGTATTTACTATTGCAGGCTACCCTAAACGCGGTAACCCAATTTTAGGTCAAGTAGTTGCGGTAGGTGCAACTACACCAAGCCTAGCTGCCGACGATATGCCATACACCACAGTAGGCTATGCAAATGGTTTAGGTTTTAGAAATTTAGTTGATGAAACAGATGCCGATGCCGCTTATACAACTGGCCCAGTAGCCGGACGTGTAGAGCTTAATGGAGTTGATACAACAACACCCGGTTTTCATCAAGAAACAACCGTGCCACTCGGTTCAGAAACACATGCAGGTGAAGACATTTCACTACACGCAAAAGGCCCCGGTGCACAACTTGCCCAAGGCGTAATTGAGCAAAATGTAGTGTTTCATTTAATTAATCAAGCTCTTGAACTAACTCAGCAATAATGGCGGCTAACATGAACAAATTAAAAGTACTTTCTTTGGCAGTAATGGTCGCGCTTGCAGGTTGCTCAAGTGATAACGATAAAAATGAAAACAATATTATCGCAGTAGATAACGCTATTGCAGTTGGCTCTGAGCAGTGTATTAATGGCGGTGTAGAGACGCAAGTAGGCGCAGATACCAATAATAACGACGTGCTAGATAGTGACGAAGTTAACTCAACTAACTTAGTGTGTAATGCACCTGCTACATCACTTACTAGCGAGCAGCTAGCATCCTTAACAAGTAACGAATGGTATAGCGGCGCGCAGGCTCAGCTTGCAAAAACACAACAAGCTAACGCAAGTGTTGTTACCGAGTCGGGCAAAGCTAAAAACGTTATTTTATTTGTAGGCGACGGCATGGGTATTTCAACCGTAACGGCTGCACGTATTTTAGCGGGCCAGCTTGAAGGCGGCCTAGGTGAAGATTACCAACTTAGCTTTGAAACCATGCCTTATTCAGGCTTTGTTAAAACCTACAACGTAGATGCACAAACGCCAGACTCGGCAGGCACTATGACGGCAATGGTATCGGGTGTTAAAACCGACGTTGGCGTAATTGGTGTAGATGAAGACATTGAACGTGGCGTGTGTTCAACAGCGCAAGGTAATGAGCTAGTTACCTCGCTTGAACTTGCTGAAATAGCCGGTAAAGCAACGGGCCTTATTTCAACAGCGCGAATTACTCATGCAACACCTGCGGCAACGTATGCTAAATCGGCTGATCGTAACTGGGAAGATATTTCAGATATGCCAGCAGGTTCTGAGGCATGTGAAGACATAGCATCGCAACTAGTTAACTTTGAAGCCAACCTAGAAGCGCGTTTTGCAGGTATTGATGTAGATGGGATTGACGTAGTAATGGGTGGCGGTCGTCGTCACTTTTTACCAAAAGATGCAGCAGCAAATTCAAGCGATGCAGTAAGCGCAGTAGAAGGCGATCGTACTGATGGCCGTAACTTAGTGACTGAGTGGCAAACAACCTACCCAAGCGGCACATACGTAATGGATCAAACCGGTTTTGATGCAATAAGCGATGATGCCACTAAAGTATTTGGTTTGTTTAACGAGTCCCACATGCAATACGAAGCCGACCGCGCAAACGACGTAGCGGGCGAGCCTTCGCTTTCGCAAATGACCGCAAAAGCAATTAATGTGCTTGATAACAACGCAAACGGGTTTTTCTTATCGGTAGAAGCAGGGCGTATTGACCACGCGCACCATGCGGGTAACGCATACAACGCACTAAACGATACCGTAGAGCTGGCTAAAGCCGTAAAAGTGGCAATGGAAAACACCAACCCAGAAGAAACGCTAATTATAGTAACAGCCGATCATAGCCATGTATTTACCATTGCCGGTTACCCTAAACGTGGTAACCCAATACTAGGTAAAGTAGTTGCAGTAGGCGAAACAGAACCAAGCCTTGCTGCCGACGATATGCCATACACAACTGTTGGCTACACCAATGGTTTAGGTTACAGAGATTTAGGCGATGAAACCAATGCCGATGCATCTTACTTAGCCGCACCGGTAACAGGGCGTGTTGATTTAACTGACGTTGATACAACCACACCGGGCTTTCATCAAGAAGCGCTAGTTCCGCTAGGCTCAGAAACTCACGCCGGTGAAGATGTAGGTGTTTATGCAATGGGACCAGGTGCGCACTTAGTAACAGGCACAAACGAGCAAAGCTTTTTATTCCATGTAATGGACTTTGCGGCTGATTTAGTTAAAACAGCCGACGAAAAAGTAACGCAGTAAGCCGCTAACTTGTATGTTTAAAAACAACTCGTACCCTGTGCGAGTTGTTTTTTTATGTCATAAAAATGCCATTGTAAGTCGTTATTGTATGGCTATTACAGTGACGTTTAAATAAGAGATTAACCGATGAAAGTAGCATTATTTTTAATGGCAACCTTAGCAAGCACCAGCACATTAGCAGCGCAGTGCGATATTAATGCCGAATATTTAAAAGCCGATTATAAAATTACCAACAGCCATAAAGCGCAGCAAAGTAATGAGTCACTTACCCTTTGGCGAAACGATCAGCAAGTAGCGCATCAACGCCAAGTAATTACCGAGCTTTGGCAGCACTTAGCCAATAAGAAAATTCGCCCTATTCGTTACTTTAATGCCCAGCAACGCGGTATTGAATATCAGCCATCTGAGGTTCGCGGCGTACAAAATTGGAGTGCTAAAAACCAGCTGGTGGATGCGCACTTAATAGAAAAAATGGCGCTTTTAAACACCCAAAACACAGGCTGCGATGAAGTAAAAAACTACGCACTTATCGAAGGCGACAACCAATTTAAACTCGCTTTATTTACGCAATCAAACTTAGTTAAAAGCTTTAGCGTAACCAATAAAAAAGCCCAAACAAACATTGTGCTTAGCCTTAATAATGTAAGCAGTAATAAAGCAGAAATAACTGAGCAGTTTGCCAAATGGGATCGCTTTCAAACCACCGACTACGCCGACATTGGCGATAACGAAAACGACCCGTTTTTAGCTAAAATGATCAACCTTGGTTTTATAGAACACAGCGCAACGGGTTTTTACAACCAGCAGGGCGAAGCAATTCAAGGCGGACATCATCACTAGGTTTTTTAAATGTTGTAGTTCATAGCTAAAAAATGACAGGCGGCTATGAGCTACAAGCTAGTTTCAAAAGTAGATTAATTTAAGCCATTCCCAGCCAAGTAATACTACAAACTATTTCCCATTTTTATAAAACACACCATCGGCTGCATAATATTTATAGTTGGTAATAATTTACTCTATTTGTTATTAATAACAGTTTACACAAAGGGTACATTTAATTGCTAAGGAAAGTTCATGCCAGAATTCAAGATCTTAAACAACGTACTTGATTATATGGAATCTAAAGGGCTTACATATAAGAGTGTAGTAGTCACTATTAATGAGGATCTTGTTGAGGAAATAAATACTGTAAACAACAGCTCTCACACTTTAGAAGAATTACAAAAGGCGGCTGATAAGTGTTTTGCGCATGAATGGTTAAAGCGAAGAGGTCAGGGTGAAGATAAATATACTCATTTACATATAACACCAAAAGGCGTTGGAGCTGCGAGATCAAAACAAAGATCTGAGGAATTAAAAAAATCTCGCTCTTTCCTGAAAAAAACATCTGATTATATTGAAGAGCGCAAAGGCTTATTTATTGTCCTCGGCTTCTTATTAACACTTGCTACATTCGCACTGAAAATCTTTGGAGGTAAGTAATGAATAATAAATTTACAATCTCTTTGAAATGCTTGTTTTGCGATAGTGAACTTCAGAACGATACTGAAACAGAGTTAAGTTCAGGCGATATGCTTGAGTGCAAAGAATGTGGTGAGCTCAATGATTACGATGCATTGGTTGACGTTGCAGTTGATGAAGGCAAAGAGCTCGCTGAGAAATATGCTAAAGAAGAAATTGAAAAAATGTTCAAAAAGACATTTAAGTAAACGTAATCTTATAAATAAAAAACAAACACTATCGCCTGACACTACTCCAAATGAGCATCATCAGGCTTTTTAGGTTTACTCGCTACTTCTGTTAAGCCATCTTCGCAATCACCGCTGTCGCAGGTATTTAAATCGCTTTGTGCTTGTTTATCTTGTTGTAGCACATGTTTTAAATCTTCCATCCGTTGGCGCACTGCTACGCCGTAGCTGGCATCGTCGCCCCATAATGCAGCAAGTTGCACTACTGCAGCGCGGTCGTGGTCTCTAAACAGCTTACCTGCGCGCTCGGCATCTTGTTTAGTGTTACCTAGTAACTCGAGTGCTTCTCAAGGTTAATGGCTGAGTCGACTGTTTCGCGGTTAAAGGCATCTACTTTTAAATTAAGTAATTGATACGCGTGGCGGCGGTCGATTGCGCGAGCAACAATTTTTAACTGCGGGTAGTTTTTATGGGCGAGCTTAATTATCTCAATAGTTTTATCTGGGTCGTCTATTGCCACCACTAGCATTTGCGCTGTGTGCGCGCCTGCGGCTTCAAGGAGTTCTTGGCGTGCGGCATCACCATAAAATACGGTGTTACCAAAACGGCGCAGTAATTCTATTTGACTAGGGCTGTGATCAAGTACGGTAATTTCGTAGCCTTGCGCGTGCAGTAAGCGTCCCATAATTTGCCCAAAACGTCCGTAGCCCGCAATAATTACGTGCTTAGCGGTGCTAATTTGCTCTGGCTTATCAAACTCGGGCGCGTTGTTACTGGTGCGCTTTTGTAGTTGTTCGTAAAGCATTAATAACAGTGGGGCAATCAGCATTGAAACAGCCACCACCAAGGTGACTAAGCTGGTTTGTTCTGGCGTTAAAATACTTAATGTAGTGGTTACACTTAATAGTACAAAGGCAAATTCGCCGCCTTGCGCTAAGGCTAATGCAAATAACAAACGCTGCTTTTTACTAATATTAAAGGTAACGGCAAGGGCAAACAAAATGCAGGCTTTTATAACAATTAGTAGGGCAACGAGCGCAATAACAGTCGTAAATTCATCAGCTAATAACTCAAAGTTTATTGAAGCGCCCACGGTTATAAAAAACAATCCTAAAAGTAGGCCTTTAAAGGGTTCTATATCGGCTTCTAGCTCGTGTCTAAATTCACTTTCGGCCAGTACTACGCCTGCTAAAAACGTACCTAATGCAGGCGACAAACCAATACTTTGCATAACCAGCGCTATGGCAATAACTAAAAACAGCGCAAAAATAGTAAATATTTCACGCATGTGGGTTTGTGCAATGTATCTAAATAACGGGGCCGATACGTATTTACCACCGGCAATAATTGCAGCGATAACCGCAGCCGACACGCCTACTTGTTGCCAAACAGGCCAGCCAGCAATGATAGAGTCGCTAATGTCTTTTGAGCTACTTTGCGGTGCAAAAGCCAGTAGCGGTAGTAGCGCTAAAATAGGAATAATGGCGATGTCTTGAAACAGTAAAACCGAGAATGCATTTTGTCCGGCTTCTTGCTTTAGCCAGCCTTTTTCTTCAAGGCTTTGCAGCACAATAGCAGTAGAGGAGAGCGCCAGCATTAAACCAATGGCGAGTGCGGTTTGCCAGTGCATGGCAAAAAACCAATAACAAAATGCAAAAATAGCGGCGGCGGTGAGTACAACCTGCAAGCCACCGAGCCCTAAAATAGAGTGTCGAAGTTTCCATAAACGCGAGGGTTGTAGCTCAAGGCCCACTAAAAATAGCATCATTACTACGCCAAATTCAGCGAAGTGCATTACATCAGTTTGATCGCCCACAACACCCAGCGCATAAGGGCCAATGAGTATGCCGGCAATTAAATAACCTAACACAGAGCCAAGTCCGACTCGTTTTGCAATAGGGACAGCTACTATGGCTGCTGCTAAGTAAATTAAAGCAATTTCTAACACGCGTTTATCCTAATAACATCAAGGCTTTTAGAATGGCTTAGCTGCTTATAAAATACAATGGATTATATGGCTCAAAGTTACTTATTTATCAGTAGTTATAACACTAATGGTTATAACTACTGGGCTAAAAATAGCACTTTATGTTGAAGGGCTTGTTGGGGGACTAAATATTACAAATACTTATAATTGCTGAGCTTGGTTGGCCTGAATCAGAATGATAAATGGTCATGTTTGAGCTTATTGTATTTTCAACGCTTGTTTCAATTACTGTTACTTCAAATTCGGCAGATGCAGGTAAGTTAATATTTAATTCGCTATCGAAGTACATACCTCCGCTTTTTTGCAAAGTAAGTGGTTTTGTTTGATCAAAGCTAAATTGAAAGCTATCTGACGCTAAAAGTGTATCTACCATGTTAAAGCGTAGGTTAACGGTGTCGGGGCCTGAAAACTCAGCACACACAAATACTGAAACTTCAACAGCTTGTAAAACGGGCATGCTATTTTGGCCTACATCCACAGTAAAGTTGCTTTGCGTAATAGCTACAGAGTTGTATTCCCCAGCTGCGAGCCTTTGATCTGATGTTGTTATCGTTATTTTTTCACCTTGGGCTAAATTAATCTCTTCATCAAAAAAGCCATTTGTGTTGGTGCTGTACTGCTGTCCATTAATTGTTAGTTGTACATTGCTTATAGCCGCTTTTTGCACATTAGTGAGTTGCCCTTTAATGCGACCGGTAAGTAGGGCAGAGTTAGTTACTGTAATTGAAAATTGCACACTTTTTGAAAATCCATCAGCATCAGTTGCTACAACGGTTAGCGTGTAACTACCTGTCATATCGGCGATAAATTCGGTAATGCTTTGGTTTGTATTGCTTAAGCTGGTGCTCGAGCCTGAAGGCGCTGATAGCGTCCAAGCGTAATCGAGAGTGGTTCCCTCTGGGTCGTAACTTTGGCTTACATCAAATTTAACTGCATTGCCCACTACATCGTAGCGTGATTCCTCTCCCGTGAAGTTAATTACTGGCAGTGCATTTTGTATTACATCAATTGTTAGGGTTTTTGTGTCAGAGAACTGCACGCCATCGTTAGTGCGTAACGAAATAACCACTTGCCCCTCTACTGATGCGCTAAACGTTGGTTTTGATATTGTATTACTGCTAAGCGTTGCCTGGCCTTGCGACGAAATGATTTCCCATTGGTAGCTTAGTGGCTGGCCTTCTGGATCGTAACTATTTGAGGCATCAAGTAAAACTTGTTCATCAACCGTTATGGAGGTTTCATAAGTTACCAAAGTAATAGGCTTTTTATTGCTACTGGCATGCAGTACTGAGGTTGCTTGGTTTGAGCTTAATTGCCCATCAGACACTGTAAGCACTACAACGTAATCGCCTTCTTTATCGGCAATAATAGAGGGCGTTGCTGATGTACTGTTAGTCAGTTGTGATGCACTATTTACAGGCTTGGCTTGTAACTGCCAGTTATAACTCAGCGTATCTCCGTCTGGGTCGCTACATTGTTGGCACTGCAAAGTGGTTGATTCGTTTAACGTAATATCGCGTTCGGATTCAAGTGTTGCAACGGGGGCTTTATTACTTGTGGTAACAGTTAAAGTAACTGATGCGGTATCACTTTCACTTTGTTGATCGGTAACGGTGAGTGAAAGCGTGTAATCTCCAGCTGTTGACGCTGAAAACCCAGCGGTATGATTTTGCATGTTTGAAAGAGCTGGCGTGCTGCCCTGTGGCTTTGATGTAATTGCCCAGGCATAACTAAGCGTATCGTTTTTATCGGGATCAGTACTTTGATTACCATAAAGCGTAACAACTTCATTTGGAGCAATTGTTTGATTTTCTACGTTTATAACCGCTTGTGGCGATGAGTTAGAATTAAGCGATTCACTTTTGATGAGTACGACAGTGCTTGCTGTATCACCTTGTGAATTAGTAACGGTAAGATCAACTTTAAACTCGCCTATTTCGTCTGCAACAAACTGGCTTTTAACTTGAGTCGCATTTTCAAGCGTTGCACTACTTGCTACAGGCTTAGTAATAAACTGCCATTTGTATTGATTAATGGCGCTGCTGGTTGTGCTACTTTGCGCGCCATTTAAAAGCACTACATCACCTTGTTTAACGGTTTGTGTGCTACCTGCGTTAGCAATTAGTTGAGTATTTGTAGTAACGGTGAGTTGTTTTTGTGCAGGTGTGCTTGAAAGCTTACCGTCACTCACGGTTAATACTAATTGGTACTCTTGTGCTTCAGATACTGAAAATTCAACGGTACTTTCATTATTAACTGTAATCGGTATTTCTACTTGTTCGTTTTTGCTGGTTAATTGCCATTGATAGGTGAGTGCATCGCCATCGGGGTCGTTACTTTGTGCTGCGCTAAAAACGAGGATGGTATTTACTTTAAACTCCGATTGCTCGGTAGTAATAACTGCAATAGGCTTTATGTTAGTGCTAACTGGTTTAGCTACTGTTTTGGAGTCTGATCCTCCAGAGCCACATGCTACAAGCGTTACTAAAGTTGACGCTAAAATTAATAATTTCCATTTCATAATATTAATATCCTTTTAATAGAGTGGATATTAATATGTACCTAAATTGGCAGTAAATCAAAAAAATAAATAAAATTAGTGCTTTTGCATTATTTTATGAAATAACTTTAGCGAAAAAGTTTTATTTCTAAGTGACTTATGTTTTCAGACGAGCGTTTTATGCCCATATTGTTAGAGCATAAAACATGTTTAATTGCAGTTAAATAGAGTTAGTCAGCTACTTTTACTGGTCCGGTAATGTTATCAATGCTTACATCGCCAGAACCCGACTCAGTAATGGTCAGCCCTTTTGCATGGTTAACGCGAATGTCGCCCGAACCGTCTTCAATAGTAACGCTTGAGCCAATATGCTCAATGATCATGTCGCCAGAGTTATCATCAACATTAACTGCACCGCTTATATGGCTTATCACTATATCACCCGATCCATCTTCAACGTTTAGCAAACCGGTTATGTTGCTCACGTGCATTTCGCCCGACCCATCTTCAATAATGGCATTACCACTTACGTTGTTTATATGAATGCTGCCAGAGCCGTCGGTAAGCTCTAAATTACCCGCGATGTTTTCAAAGTTTACTTCGCCTGAACCATCGTCAACAGTTAGGTTTTTAGCACCGCTTATCGTTAAATCTCCTGAGCCGTCTTTTACATCAATATTGCTTTGCATAGCATTTATTAAAATGTCGCCAGAGCCATCATCAATATCTAAATTTAGATTACTTGGCACAGTTACAACTAAATCAATATGTGGAGATTGGCCACTGTAAAAGCTAATGCCATTACGGCTTTTATTTTGGGCAACAAGCTTTGCCTGTTTACCGTCTTGCTCGAGCGTTAGCTCGTATTCGTCTTCAATGTCGGCTGTGTAAATAGTGGCATTAACACTAATGCTGGTGGCCGTTTTTGAGCCTTTTATTTCAAGACTACCTGCACCGCTTAACATACTTAAGTATTCTAGATTATTGCTTGGCAGTGAAAGCTGTTTAGTTTGTTTTACTGACGCAACGCTTGGCGATATATGAAATACACAGCCGCTTAGTAATAAAATGCCGCCAATAAGCGAAAGTGGTTTTGTAATGCTAGATACAGTTGATGAGCTCATGCTTAGTCCTTTGGTATTTATTGTTTGTATTTGTATAACCAATATAGAGCAAAAACGAGACCAATTATAAGTTGTTGTTTTTATTGAGGTAGGATGTGTTTATGAAAGTTGAAATACTAATAAGTGGTTAAATACACTAAGAAGTAATTAAAATAAGAAGTAATTAAAAAAGGATGCACATGGCATCCTTTTTAAGTTACGGCTTTACAGTTAATTAAAAGCTGTAAGTAATATTACCGTATAAAAAGCGCCCGTCTAATCCGTACGGCGCATATGGCGTGTACGGGAATATTT
The DNA here is from genome assembly GCF_056470645.1 of Pseudoalteromonas sp. TP27. Lineage (NCBI taxonomy): Bacteria > Pseudomonadati > Pseudomonadota > Gammaproteobacteria > Alteromonadales > Pseudoalteromonadaceae > Pseudoalteromonas > Pseudoalteromonas sp. TP27. The sequence goes on from NZ_JARDAK010000010.1 coordinate 58,235, forward strand.
GGCCAAAGTCAGAGTAACCTATGTTATCCACGGTTGCTTGTGGGTACTGATCGAACAAGTTGTTTGCACCAACGGCAAATTTCCAGTATTCGTCTGGGCGGTAGGCTACTTCTAGGTCGGTGATCCATTTAGGGTCTAGGTATTCATCGCGATCAGCTGTGGTTGAAATATCAGCGACTTCACCGTAGCGCGTGGCACGAAGGGTTGTTTGCCATTCGTTAAAGTTCCACACTGCCGATAGGTTCCATTTGCTATCTGGTGTGCCTTCTTCAAAACGACCTACTTCACGACGCGCAAACACTACGTAGTCGTCACCTAGTGAGTTAAGCTCGCTTGGGTTGTCGTTTACGTGTGTTACTTCGGTGTCGTTAAAGTTAGCGGCTACGTTTAAACGTAAATCACCTAAGTTGTCTAAATCTAAGTTGTAAGTTGCAACTATATCTACACCTTGCGTACGTGAGTCGATAGCGTTAGTAAAGTAGCGTACGAGTTGCGTGTTTAATTCACCGGCATTTTGTAGTATTTCTACTACGGCATCGCCTTCTAGGTTTTCAGACAAAACAATACGGTCATCAATATCAATGCGATATGCATCAACCGTTAAGCTAAAGCTGCCTTGCGTGTAAATAAAGCCTGCTGTTACGTTTACTGACTCTTCAGCATCTAACGGCTGAGCACCTAGTGCTTGTGCTGCTGCAGAATCGGTAGGGAATAAACCAACCTCAAGTGGTTGGTTGTTTTCAAGTACGGTAGAGATTTGGCGGTACGAGCTTTGTGCAAGCGATGGCGCACGGAAACCTGTGCTAATTGCACCACGTAGCGATAGGTTCTCGTTAATGCTGTAACGCGAAGCAAGCTTAGAGGTAAATGTGTCACCAAAGTCGCTGTAATCTTCATACCGGCCGGCTAAAACGACGTTCCAGTTTTCTGTTAAGTAGGTATCAAACTCAACAAATACTGCTACGTTATGGCGACTTTCGTCCGTTACGCTTTCTGGTCCAAAGCCAGCGAGTACTTGCGCGCCACCGGCTGCAATTGGATTGCCGTCGCTATCAAGAGCAGTGATGTAAGACGCTTCTTCGCCTTGTTCTATTTTATAGCTTTCGTGGCGGTATTCAGTACCTACGGTAAAAAACACGTCATCTGGCAAGCCAAAATCAAGCGTGGTATTTGCTGTAGCGTTTACTAAAAACTGATCGTAAACCAGTGCGCCGTTGTCAAATTCAGTTGGGCTGTCGGCACCTAACGATGTATTAATGCTATTTACAACGCCAAAACCAAAGTCGTTACGGCCGTAGTTGGTACTTACATCCCAAGTCCAGTCGTTAGTTTCACCTTGTAAGCCTAGTGCAAACGAGTAGTCTTGTACGTCAGTTTCAATTTGCGGTAAAAAGCCGTCTGGGTACACTTCTAAAACGTTACGGCTGTCTTTTGCACGGCGGTAAAAACCACCTGAATTACCTTCGCGTTTTGAGTAACTACCAAACGAGTAAAGGTTTAAGCCATTATCTAAATCGTAACCCATGTTGTAAAACAAAGCGTAGTCTTCAAGGTCGGCTTTACCAAAGCGGTGGTTGTAACGGTCGATAGTAAACTCGCGTGGGTCTAGGCTGCCGTCATCAAGTTTGGCGTATTGTGGGCGCGGGTCAAAGCCAGAGCGTTGAGTTGAGTCGTTATCGCGGTACTCAATAGATACGTTTACAAAGCCGTTATCAGATAACGCAAAACCAGAGTTTGCACTAACAGTGCGTGTTGCGCCGTCGTTTACTTCTCTATCGCCGCCGGTATTAAATGCAAGGTTACCGTTTGCATCTGCGTAGGTGCTTTCTAGCTGAGATACGCCAGCCATTTGTGTGTCGTATTTACCGTACGTTACGCTTACGCTACCGCCTTCTGAGGCATCTTTAAGTACAATGTTAATTACGCCAGCAATTGCGTCAGAGCCGTACTGTGCGGCTGCGCCGTCACGTAGTACTTCAACACGTTTAATGGCTGAAGTTGGAATCATGTTTAAATCAACAGCTGTAGAGCCTCGGCCAACAACACCTGCTAAGTTTAATAGCGCACCGGCATGGCGGCGCTTACCATTAATAAGCACTAATGTGTGATCGGGTGCTAAACCACGTAAAACAGCAGGTTTTGCATGGTCAGTACCATCACCCATAGTCGCGCTTGGGTAGTTAAAGCTAGGTACTTGGTTTGCTAGTATTTGGCTTATTTCTAGCTGACCGGTACTTTGCATATCACCGCTGGTAATAATATCTACAGGTACCGTACTTTCGGCAATACTACGTAGGCTTCGGCGAGTACCAGTAACCGAAATTACTTCGATATTTTTTTCTGCTTGATTATCTTGCTCTGCGGCAACGGCCATAGAGTAAGGTGTGCTAAGTGCAGTGGTAACGGCCAAGCTAAGTGCGAGTTTATTTGCAGATAAACGCTTAAAAGTCATTAATTGTTCCCCAAGAACTGTTAGGGCTTGTTGACCTTTCAGGGTTGAAATTTGTTCTAGCTAGGGGCGATTTAATCGCGGCGCGAGATTTGTAACCTAGTGGGCTAAGTAAAAACCGAGCAACAAAGAGTAAATCGCCCATAGGACGAACCTAAAGGCAGCGCATGTTTTGCATTTATGCTGCGTTATCGCCTATTTATGGGGAATAACCACACTACATAGGCTCTGTCTTGCCTAAAAGCCAAACATACTTCTGCAAATTCAACCTCGAAAGATAAACAAGCCCTTATTGATGATTCGAAAAGGAGCGCATCATATAGAAGCGGCTACCCTAGTGCAAAGATAAAAACTATCTAAGATATTCTAAGTTGTTAACACATAAGGTCAGTGTTTACGCACGATAGAGACGTTTGGATCGTTGCAGTTGCAATCTTGTGTCGAATGGTTGCGAATTCAAGGGAATTTTAGATAAAAGTTAGTATGACGTAAAAAGGCCAAGCATTCGCTTGGCCTTTATAAAGTGCTAAATTACGTGATTTAAATTATTCAGGGGCAACTTCAAGCGTTGTAAATAATGCATAACGACCTGAGTCTACGCCTTCTTCATTAACATCAACATCTGATGATGTTTCAATTAGGTATAAGCCAGGCTCTTGCCATGTTGCTGTGAAAAAGCCGTCTTTGTCGGTGGTTACTTTTACTTCGCCACGTTCATTACGGTAGCGTGTGTCGCCTTTTAAAATACTTACTTCAATACCAGAGCCCGCAGGTTTACCGTCTTGTAAAAGCTGAAATTTAGCGCTCTCACCCACAAATAAGTCATTTGGATGCGTAGGACCGCTTAGTTCTAATCCCTTACCAAGTAATGCTGGTTTTGATGTGCCGTTACGACTAACAAAGGTATCGACTGTAGAAATCATCTTGGTTGTTTTAATTTGAGCTGCATCGCTTGGTAGTTTTGCTTCTGACTTTTTACCAAATACACGTTTACGTTTGCCTTGTGCGTCTTTGTAAAAGGTCATGTAGCGAGGCGTTTGTGTCATTGCAATGTGGTAAGTGCCTTCTTCACTAAGGCTGATTGCTGCTGAGCTTTTACGCTTTAGGTAATAAGCACGAATCGTTTCAGATACTGGCTCACCATTAGGTGCAAGCGCCATTAATAAATTGTCGTCGTATTCAGCGCCTTTCTCTTTTGGCTTAAAGGCTTTATCGGGTGCAAATATTTCGTTAGAAATACTTGCGTCAATCATTACGTAATGCGCTTTGTCGCCTGATAAAGATGTGTGCGAAGGGAGTAACCAACGTCCGTGTGCATTTGCTGAAGTTGACACTAAAGCAGATAAGCTCAATGCGCCGATTAATGCCGTTTTTAATAAATTAATTTTCATTGTATTTCCTTAAATTTAAATGATTAAGTAGCAGCTACTTAGTGCTTACAGTGACGAAGCTTTCTGAAAACTCGTTTTTACCATCAATTGTTAGCTTGCCTGATTTAGTTAAATCAAGCTCAACACGGGTGTAATCTCTGCCGCCTTCTTCGCGTACAACTTCAATATTTAGTAAGTATTTGCCTGGTTTTACTGGGTTACCGTCTAAATCATTACCTTGCCAATTTATGGTGTAAGTACCGGCGCGCTTGGTTGCGCCGCTAATGCCGTCAAAGTTGGCATCGCTTTTACCTGCTTTACGCCACCATTGGCGTAGATCTTTAAACCACTCTGCTTTTTGCACCCAAAGTGCAAGCGTTGTAACGTGTTTGCGCTCTGGTGTTTCAAGCCAAACTGCAACGTATGGGCGGTGATATGGTTGTACTTCTAAGTCGGGAAGCGTTAATTCAACTTCTAGCTGTGGTGTTTGCGCATGCGCCGTTGTTTGAAAAAACGCAGCTACAAGTAGTAACGTGGCGCTTATAAATAATTTAAATTTAACCATTAAGACACTCCTTTTATTTGTGGAACCCAACATAAATAAATAACCAGTGGAGTAGCGACTCCTAGTAAGGTTATCCATATTCCTGCTAAGCGTTTTTTTCTATTTTGAAATAAAATAATCATGCCGGTAATGGCAAATAAAATCATTAATACGGCCGATATATCAATTACCCAGCTCCATACCTCACCGGTGTAACGACCTTTATGTAAGTCGCCAATAAGGCTTAAAAAGCCACCTGTTTGGTAATCAAGGTTTAGCTCGCCAGTTGTAAAATCAAGCTCTGCGTAGGCAAATCCCGCTGGTAGTGGGTAGTCGAGCATGACAAGTGCATCTTCTTTTTCCCACTCAATACTTTTTACTTTTGTAAGTGAATACTGCTTAGCTAAGTAAGCTTCTATTTCAGGATATAGCGTAGGCAACGTATTTAGCTGTGCATTTGCTTTAGTAACTAGCTCTGCAGGAATCGTTGCGGTTACTTGACCGTTATTTTTATCGTTTTTAAGCCAATCGACGTGATTAAGCACAATGCCGCTAACGCAAAATAAAATAAGCAAAAAAAACAAAGCTGTAGAAATATAAATATGTAGAGCACGGCTTGTACTATACAAAGCCCGCTTATTAATAAACGACATAAAAACAGTTAATAAATTAAATTTACAACATGATAATGATTTGCATTAGCTATTACAAATTTACTTGCTTATCTTTACATAAAAACTTTGAAATAAAGGTGGTATGCAGGTAAAAAATGAATATTTAATGCTTAGGAGGGCTGGAAGGTCTTAATATGAGGTAAATCATTACCGATATTTCTATTGCTGCAACAAGGTAAATAACCCAAATAGGGGCGGCTGAATAAAGTAAAAATATAAATCCTATTAGCATGCCAATAGCAGCGTAGCATTTGGCTTTAACGGGCACTACTTTGTGGGCTTGCCATTGCTGCAGAGTTACACCGTAACGCGGGTGGCTTAACAGCCACTTTTCGAGCGCGGGGGATGAGCGAGTAAAGCAGGTAAGCGCCAAAATAAAAAATATAGTGGTAGGCATAACGGGCAGCACAATACCTATGATGCCAAGCGCAACAAGTAACAAACCAAGCGCTTTAAACCATAAGTTTTTATAACAAATAAAGGCTGTTTTTATATTCACTTAGGCTCTTTTTAGGCGTGCTCAGGTATCTGTAATTGTAGGCTAAATAACTATTAATTCGAAGCTTAAAATCAATAAAAAAGGGCAAACTAAGTTTGCCCTTTTAAAAAATAAATGCGGTTAGCAGTTTAGAAGTAGTAACCGATGTTTATGTTGAAGCGACGTTCTGTATCGCCCTCACCAATAATTGTTCCGCCAATAAATGGCTGGTTGCGTGCTTGAATAAAGTCGAAGTAACTAAAGAAGCCACCTGCAGCAACACTCATACCCGTTACGTTCATCCATGTATCTGCGCTATCGTCAGACTTGTCATAAATAATGCCGTAATCGTTGTAAAATTGAATGTCGGTAACTGGGCCCCAATCAAGCGAGTAATTATAAGCAACGTTAAAGTTGGTCATAGTTGCTTCGCTAGATACGGTATCGTAATAATTATATGCACCAACAACAAAGCGGTCGCTGCTGTCGTCTAGGTCGTAGTCGTATTCACCGTGTTGAAATTGGATATTCCAGTTGTTAATTGTGCTATCAACATGAAATGCCCACGCGCCGTAGTTACCTGCACGATCATTACCATCATGTAAGCCACCACTTAATAGTGATACACCCACATCGGTAGTTACGTTTTTGCTGTGCTCAATTTGATATGTTGCACGCCCTGCAAAGGTATTGTATTCGCCTATGCGAGAGCCTGGTGCATCGTATGTGTCTTCGTCTGCTGAGCGGCTACCAATAATGTCGTAAGAGTAACGATGGTTAATATCTGTTGAGCTTTCTACTCCGCCACGTTCGTCATTTTTGAAAAAGCCTAGGTCTAGTTTCCAGTTATCTTTAAGTTTACGTTTTACTACTACACCTAAGTCAAAGTCGTCCTCTAGGCCTACGTAATAGTTAGTACTGAAAAAGTAGCTGTGTGAGTTGTATGGGCCATTACCAAAAGGCACGGGTGCAATACCTGCTTGTCCTTCCCAGCCATCTGTAAACTCGTAACCTAAGTAAGCGTATTTAACAACGGTCATATAATCGTAAAAACGTATTTCACCGTTTAGTGAAATATCGTTAATTTCGCCAGACACATTTAAACGAAAAATATCAAAATCAAAATCGCCACCGCGATCTTGAGTATCTTCATCGTATGTATTGGTGCTGTAGTTAAAGCGTATTGCTCCACCTACCTTAATGCCTTCATCTTTCTTCTCTGGTTCGGCTGCGGCAACTTCAACCATTTTTTGATCAGATTTTTTACTGATGTTTGCAACTTGTTGTTCGTGTTGCTTGTTAATTTGTTGCTGTTTTGTTTTTTCTTCAACTAACTTATTTTCAAGCAACTGCATTTGCTGTTTAAGCTGTTTAAGTTGGCTTTGTAATGTGTCTAGATCATCAGACGCATAAGAAGTACTTGTAACACCACCTAATACTAGTGCTAGTGTTAATTTTGATAGTTTAGTCATAATTGCCGCTCAGATTTTGATTAAAAAATAAAAAATTCAAGGCGTCGAAAAACGCCTTACGTTTAGAGTAAGTACAAAAACTATGTATTTTTTTTATTGTTTATTCTTTAGGAGCTTGAGTAAGTGCACCCACTTCTAGAAGGGGCGATGCATCTAATTTATCTGCATCCATCATTGCTGCTACACGCTGCATTGACGAGAGTAAAAGGCTCTGTTCCCACTCAGCAAGCGCAGAAAACTTTTCAATAAAGTGTTCTTGCAATGGCTGAGGTGCTTTATCAAGTAACTCTTTTCCTTTCTCGGTGAGGTATAAGCTCACTCTGCGTTTATCCATTTGACTGCGTACGCGTGTTACTAAGTTTCTGCTTTCTATTCTGTCGAGAATATTGGTGACTGTTGCCGGGCTTAAATTTACATTTTGAGCAATACGGCTCGCCGTTATTCCATCAGTTTTTTTAACTTCTTGCATTATAAGCAGTTGTGGCCCAGTTAAACCTGAAGTTTTATTTAGCTGCTTAGAATGTAAGTCAATCGCGCGGATTACTTTACGTAAAGAAACCAATAACTCGTCATATTTTTGCATTTGCTTATCTCATCGATGGGGCGGTAGATTGCCGTAATCGCGAAATGTTACACATCAAATAAATTGAATTCAAACAATATATTGCACTTTAGGCCGCTTTTATTGGTTTTTAATAGTTAGAGCAGTAACTAATGTAAAATTATATTGTTTAAATTTTAGTAAATTTTCTTAGCATCTTGTGTGCATTAAGTTGCGCACAGTACGTATGTTGTGAATAATTGGCAAGTCTTATTGTATAGACTTTAGTATTATTCATTTACAGCTGTTAGTACAAAGTAATTGTTTGTGAGTTTACTGTATATATATTAATCGGCAATGAACAAATTCAGCAATCAATATTTAATATCAATAGCGTATACTTTAAGCATGCATTATTGTTTATATGTAAACATTAAAAATCTTTAGTATCAGTATTATAGGGAAGGATATGAAATTATCGCCATCAGTTAGCATTGAACAAAGCGAAACCGGTCTTGAGTTTATTAAAGTAGCTAGTGCGAAGTGCGATGCAAAAATATTCTTGCAAGGTGGGCAAATTACCCAATTTACCCCTAAAAATAATGAGCCGCTTATTTGGGTATCACAAGACGAAACCTATCAAGAAGGGGCAAGTATTCGAGGTGGTATTCCTGTTTGTTGGCCGTGGTTTGGTACACACGCTAACGATGGGTGGCCTGCTCATGGTTTTGCGCGCACAAGCGTGTGGCAAGCCGATGAAGTACACGAATCTGATGAGCAAATTACGGTTAGTTTAAAGTTACCTATGAAGCTAGTTAATACAACGTATTGGCCGCATCAGTCAGCATTAAAAGTGGAGTTTATATTAAGTGATAAGTTACAGGTTCGCTTAACTACGACTAACTTAGGAAATACGCCATTTAGCTTTACTCAAGCGCTGCATACCTATTTTCCTACATCAGACATTACAAATACCCATGTTGATGGTTTGCAAGGCGCGCAATATATTGAGTTTAGTGAAGGGCCATTTGTGCAAAATGACGTTGTAAGTTTTGAGCGCGAAACCGACATGATTTATACACAAGCAAGTGCAGTACAAACAATTAATACGCCAGAAGGTGTTATTAATGTGAGCCGTGAAAATTCAAACTCGTGTGTACTGTGGAACCCATGGATAGAAAAATCAAAACGATTATCTAATTTTGCTGATGATGAATATAAAACAATGCTCTGCCTAGAGGCTGCTAATGTACTGACAGATAAAGTAACGCTTGAGCCAAAGCAAAATCACACATTAGTAACCACCATTAGCTGGGCTAATTAATAATCCCGATAGGATGCAATTGTGTTTAACAATCAACAAATAATGGATTTACCAGCGCATAGCGCCATTAATTTTAAGCCTTTAGCTGACAAGGCCTTATTACATACTCAGCTTAACTGGCTTACATTTTATATTCCGTTAATTGGGGTACTTATTGCGGTTTGTTATTTTAACGAAGCTTTTGCTGAGAGTGCGCAAACTTACTTACTAATTGGTATGCCCGTTTTAGTAGCTGTTTCCATGTTGTACAACATGGTTAGCATAAGGCTGCAAGGTTTTGCGGTACGAAACCACGATATTGCTTTTAAAAAAGGCGTTATTTGGCAACAAGTAACGGTATTGCCTTTAGCGCGAGTACAACATATGGAAATACATCAGGGGCCAATAGAGCGAAAGCTTAGCCTTGCGAGCATCAAATTATTTAGCGCAGGCGGCGTAAGTGCCGATTTGCAAATTAGTGGGTTAACCCATGATGATTGTAAAAATATGCGCCAATTTGTACAAAACTACCGTCAAGACGATACGGCTCCTCAGGCGGTTTTAGTCGATGAGTAATAGTATTATTGAGGAGCAAACTAGCTCAAATGATTGGCAAAAAGTATCGTCTTGGGCGCTTTTATATTTTGTTGTGCATTTTAGTGTGCGTTTTGTAAAAGATGGCCTTTTAAACTTGCTGCCTATGTTTGTAGTGTTTGTTACTCAAGTAGAAAATAAGTTGTTTTGGGCACAGGTTGCAGGTGGTATTGCGCTGATTTCGTTGCTTGTTTACTCATTTTTATATTATTTAAATTTTAAGTTTTGTATTAGTAGCGATAACGAAATATTGCTTAATAAAGGCGTATTTAAAAAAGAGCGACTTACGCTTAAATTTGGCCGTGTACAAAACGTTAATATTGCCGAGCCATTTTATTTTACTCCCGTAAGCTTAGTTAATTGTATTTTTGATGCTGCAGGCAGTGTGTCACAAGAAGTTGTTTTACCTGGTGTCACTAAAGACTACGCGCAGCAAATGCGTAAACAGATCTTTGCTTTTAAAGCGCAGCAACAAGAAGAAATACAAAGCACTGAACAAAGCGAAGCAGACACTACTGAAAACAGCCTAAGCATTAGCAATAAAGAAATCGCCAAATTTGGTTTGATGTCGAATATGGCTATTTTAGCAATCGCTGCTTTTGCGCCATTTATAAACTTGATTGTTGATTTTTTAGAGAAGCAAATTATTGCTAAAGTAGAAGGCTTTTATGAGCAAGAGCTTGGCATGCTGGCAAGTGCTGCTACCTTTGCGATGATCACTTTAATTGTTTTATTAATTTTGGTGGCCGTAATGTTATCTATGACTATGTCGCTTATTCGTTTTTATAATTTTGAGCTTTATTTTAAAGGTCAAAAGTTTAAACGTATTGCTGGCTTGTTAGAGCGCCATCAGCTTTCTATGAGCATGGATAAAGTGCAATCTATTGTTATAAAGCAAAACTTAATGGGCCGATTGCTAAAGCGATTTACTGTGGAGTGTTTGCAAGCAAGTAGCGGTGGTCTAGTTGCAGGTGTTGCGGCTAAACAAAATAAACAAACCTTAGTGTTACCTGTATTAAATAGCGAACAAGTTGATAGTGTATGCCAATGGATTTACCCATGGTTTAATAGTAAAAAACTCGCTTTTAAGCGCGCAGAGCGAGCGCTTTTGTATAAAAACTTAGGCTTTTATGCATTGTTACCTAGTGCATTGGTGTTTGGTTTTTGTTTTATTGCCGATATTAATACTTTGATTAGCCTTGGCGTTTTGGTGGTTTTTTCTGGTTTGGTAACCTTATCGTATCAGCGTTATGGTTATTACATGCATGAGGATAATGGTCGATTTTACATGGTTGTACGCAAAGGCATGATTGGCGTTCATTACCGTGTTTTTGAACTTTATAAAGCGCAAAGTGCACGCAGTATAAGTACGTACTTAATGCGCAAATCAGGCTTGAAAAGCCTATATATACAACTTGCTTCAGGATTTGCATTTATGCCCTACATAAAGCAGCAAGATGCTGACTTTATTATCGATTTTACAATTAAACAGATTGAGTCAGATACTCGCAGCTGGATGTAAACTCCCCTAATAAAGCATGTGTAAATACACATTTGCACATGCTTTATTACACTTTCTTACTGCCCATGAAAGACATTTAATAATACCCTAGATGGTATTAAGGAATTATTTTAGGGACGCTCATGAAAAAAACACTTATCGCATCAGCTTTATTACTAGCAGCACCAAGCTTTGCAGCCGATTGGCAAACTATTCATACTGAACATTTCAACATTCACTACAGTGTTGAGCATGCTGATTTTGCTAAATCAACTGCAACAGAGCTTGAAATAGTACGTACCAAAGTGCTTGAGCAGCAAAACAGAGCACTTGATAAAACAGTTGATGTAGTGGTGTTTGATCCCCTAAATGCAGCAAACGGCTTTGCGCTACCTACCTCAAATAACCCTGTAATGGCACTTTTTACAACCCCACCGCAATCGGATACGGTTATATCAAACAGTACTGGCTGGCAGCAGTTACTTGTGTTGCATGAATATATTCACTTAGTGCACTTAGCACAGCCTGCACGCAATGACTGGCAGCAAAAAATGCGTGGTATATGGGATTTATACGACTTAACCTACAGTGATACACCACGCTGGGTAGCCGAAGGTTATGCCACATTGATTGAGTCTAAAATGACGGGGCGTGGACGTTTGTTTGATAACTACTCAGAGTCAATACTGCGAGAATTTGCTCAACAGGGCGCACTGCCAACCTATGGGCAATTAAATGGCGAGCAGGGCTTTATGGGCGGCTCAATGGCTTATTTAATGGGTAGCCGCTTTTTAAATTGGTTAGAGAAAAACTATTCAGAACAAACGCTCGATAGTGTATGGACGCGAATGCAAGGCGTAAAAACGCGTAACTTCGATGAGGCATTTAGCGGTGTGTTTGGGCAAAGTGCAGCTAAGCTATATCGACGATTTATAGCTGAATACACCTATAAAGCAATGCAAAAAGAGCAAGGGGAGTCGTTACTTAAAAGTGAACTTTGGCTTGAGCTTAACTTATATGCAAGTAACCCAGCACTTTCAAAAGATAGTAGTAAAATTGCGATTGTTGAGCGAGATAAAGAGAGTAATACCCAGCTTATAATTTATAGCACTGATGACAACATTAAAGCGCAAGAAGAGTTTACTAAAGCGCAAAAAGAGCTACTCGAAAACGATGCACAAGATATTCCCGATACAGCGCCAAGTGTGTTTAAGCGCGAACAAAAAAAATTGCTTAATCAAATAAACCGAGCTGGTATTGCAAACCCTCAATGGGTAAATAGCACAACGTTATATTTTAATGCGTACAGCAATGAAGAGTCGGGTATTTATAACAAAGTGTCTGATATATTTAGCTATAACACTGACACTGGAAATATTACACAACTTACCGAACTTGCTGGTATTCGCCGCTTTAACGTAACCAAAAACGGTGAAACCTTGTATGGCGAGCAAATAAGAGATGGTTACTCTGAATTAGTAAAGGTTGATCTAAATACGCAAACCATCACGCCATTATTTACAAAAAGCCTTAAGACAACCTACGATTACCCAATACTCAGTCCTGACGAAACTAAATTAGCTTATTTATCAACATCATTAAATGAAAATTGGCAGTTGTATATACAAGGTATAAACGACGAACAACAGCTATCAGTACCTATGCCAAATGGGTATCAATATTTAAGTCAGCCAAGCTTTAGCCATAATGGCGAGTCACTTTACTTTGTTGCAGGTTTAAATAGCGCCACCGATATTTATAACTACAACATAGAGAGTAAAATACTCACCAGGTTAACCCAAGGGCAAGAGGCAGTTGCCCACCCAATTGAAATGGCTGATGGCTCGTTACTCTATTTTTCGATAACCGCAGATGGACCAAATGTAAAAACACTGCCAAAAGCTATAAAAAGCACTGTAGTTACTGAGTTTGCAGCTAACAAAAAAGCACCGCTGCTAATAGTAAACGAACATACACTTCCAAAAGCTAAAATATATACGCACGAAACTACAGAGCAAACAAATTACAACGTGCTCGACCAGCACGCTACCTTTGCGATTGGCTCTCAGTATTATTCGGCTTCTACCAGTTTGTTAGATTTAAGCATTAAAAGTAGCGACTTATTAAAGCAGCTCGACTTACAAGCGGGTTATAGCACTGATTTACACGATGGGGCACTGCACGGTGGTTATGTACAGGCAAAATATAATGCGCTTGATGTAAAACTGAAACTTGCACTGTTTGACTATGATTTGAATACATCGCGCCAGTATCAGCAAAGTCTAAGTGCAGACATGGATGCCCGTGGTGGTTTTGCCGCAATAAGTTACCCCGTTAAATTTGGGCAGTTAAGTTTAACGCCAGAGCTTGCCTACAATTACACTGATTATAAGCAAAGCCATAAAAATTGGACGCGTTTAGGCGTTGCTCAAAATTGGCAATATGATCGTCAAGACTTTGCAATAGGGCAAAGTATTTATGCCAGTTGGTACGATGGCAGTAGTAAGAGCAATAGTTGGCAAGGTTACGATTTAGCCGCCAAAATTTTAGGTAAAGCGTTTGGTATTCCTCTTTATGCAAACTTTGATCAAAAACAACGTGATGACAGCAGCCTTGCATTAGGTGGCTTTAGCTCAAATCTTATTAATCAGCAGCAAAATAGTGAATATGTACTTTCATCGGAGTTACCTTTTTACAGCGCAACTGCAAAGCGCTATCAAGGTTACGGTGGCGGCTTTAGCTTTAAAGAAGGCATGCCGTGGCTTTATTATCAGCAACATCAACTCGACGATACCGTATATGCACAAAGCTACGGCTTAAAATACCAAGGTGATTTTAGTTTTGGAATGGGGCCTGCAGGCGTAAACGATTTAACGTTTAATATGGGACTGTCGCGAGTAGAAGGCGATAGTTTTGAAGATGAAATGCGAGCGTGGTTAAGCTTTTATTATTCACTTTAACGTTTAAAGTTAACCACGGTTTGGCTAAGTTATTTGTCCATCTGTAAAGACAGTAACTTAGCCTGATATACATCGTGCTTTTGATCATCTCGTTCAAACTTAATTGCCTTTTCCAGTAGGTTTTTGGTTTGTCGAGAGTTCCCTTGTTGGTAGTGAATTTTAGCTAGCTCTAAATATAACTCTGCAATATAGGGAGCTTTTGCAATTGCTTGTTCAAGGTGATTTTTAGCTTTGCCTATCAGCCCTGACTGCAAATCGTTTTTAGCGACTACGAGTAGCTCATAAGGATCTTTTTCTTTATTAACTAACTGCTTTGCTAATTTTTTTGCTAGTTCATTTTTCCCCAGCTGTTTTGCTAAAAGTTGATAATTACTAAGTAAGTTAATACTCAATACTTGATTATTAAAAGCGGTTTCATAAATTAATTCTGCATTTTTCACATCGCCAGCACGGCGATGTAAAATACCCGCTATATTAAATAATTCAGGGTCATTAGGGGTGTACTTGTTTGCTTGTAAAATAAGTGAGTAAGCAATATCAAGCTGTTTGTCTGCTAATGCTGTTGCAGCTAAATTACTATAAAACTTAGAGAGTAAATCGTTATAGGTAGCACTGCCTGAGTAAGTGCTGCCTCTCGTTGGAAAGTAATCTATTAAGGTTCCTGGGCGAATAAACACAATAAGATTATCGTCTTTTTCCTGCTCTGGGGCATAAACTTTTGTTCTGAAATGGTTGGCAACATATATAATATTATTTTCTTTTGCGTATACCGGTGCGCTAGTCATTTCTTGAAAGCTTGTTTCAAGGTTTAAAAGTTGGGCATAGCTTTGTGTAAGCACTGCTAAGCTAATGCAATTACCTTGAGATAGCTCAATAGTTTGCTTTGAAGTAAGTGTATCGCCATGATACTTAAAGTTAGTTAGCTGGTTTTGTAAATAATTAAAAATAATGCGATCAGCTCGTGTATCAACTAATTTTTCATTTGCGTAAGCGATAAACTTTTCTTTTTCATCATCTGGCAGCCCAAAAATACTGCTTTCAGAAGGAGTGTCGAGCTTGTTGAACAAGGAATGGTTAAATAGTTGTTCAAGCTGCACTTGTTGTTCTACTTGTTGAACATTAGTTGTTTTACATCCAACTAAAAATAAAAAAGTAATACAGACTGCTATTTTAAAAAACATCATAAACCCACTCCATTGTTAAATTTTACATTACAATGTGATGGGTTTTTAATCAAGCACTTGCTGTGCTGCGTTTATTAAAACGGTTTTTTTGTGATTGTTTTTTACGTCTACGGCGAGTAAACCATAAGTAAAAACCAGTACCTGCCAGCCACACCGGACTCAAACCAATTACGCACCACAGTATTTTACTTATTAGCCCTGCAAAGTAGCCAAAGTGAAGCTTTCTAAAACTATCAATTACTTGCCAGCCAACACCTACTTCGCGAATATCCCAGTTAGCTATATGTTCACCTGTTAATTTGTTATAGCTAACAGTATTAGCATATTCACTAGCTAGTGGGTTGGCGGTATCTACTTCGCCAAATAAGGTAATATTTTCGTCAGGCTCTAGCGGCATAACTAAAAACGTACCATTAAAAGTGGGTATTTGCTTTTTACTGTCATCAAGTATGCGTTGAAAAGAAATATCGCTACTGTGCAAGTTTTTGGTGAGTACAAAGTGCTCTTCCTCAGCGTGTTCAATAACTTCGTGATACCACACCGCCCAGTTAAAGTAGCCACCTGTAATAGCTAAAATAATAATGATGGGAGATCCTATAACCCCAGTCATTTTATGAATGTCGCTAAGTACTATTTGTAGTGTTGCACGCCAGCGCACACTAAATAGACGCTGCCAAAATTTACGATAAATAATAAGCCCAGTAATACCTAATACCAATAAAAACAACGCAAAAAAGAATCCCAGTACGGTGCCAGTTTGCCCTGGCAGGTTTTTAAAGTCGTTCAGTAAAAAGGTGTAATGCAGTTCTAAAAACCAATCAGTAAAATAATGGCTGGTGCCTACAGGCTCAGACAAAATATCACCCGTGTATTGGTTTAAATGAAACTTATACCATTGCTCTGTGCCGCGTTTTACTAAGTAAACCCGATCAGCAGTATCATCGTTAAATATTTCCCAACTACCTACTACATATTCAGGGTAAGCATGCTCTGTTTTTGTAATTAATTTGTCGATTGGCATGCGCTCTGGCAGTGCTTTTACAACAAAATGGCTGTTTGGCATAAGTAAGCCATCTATTTCACTTTTAAAAACTAATACGCTCCCTGTAATACTAATAACAATCAACGGAATGATAGCTATAAGGGCGATCCAACTGTGAATTTTAAAAAGAGTTTTTCTCATAGATAGTTTTATATATTGCAGCTAATGACTTGCGTATGATAACAACTATCATTTTTATTTAATAGATCGTGTGAGTGCTATCTATTAAACAGGCAAACTGTGAACTTAATTCTACGGTTTTTGTATACCCAACTTGCCAGTACCTAAAATAAGAATGTCTTATTTAGTTGAGTTAAATTTACGCGGCTCTACAATGCCGCGCTCATAGTAAAAGCCTTTTAAAACATATGTTTATTAAATGTTTTTATTTCCATGATTAATTAACACTTATGTAACGAGCGAGGTTGCTTTGGCGCATTATTTGCCTATATTGTCTTCATTTATTTTGGTTTTTAGTTTTTTACCATTACTAAACAAAATTCGAAAAAATCGTAGTGTCTCAGGTCTATCACTATTGATGATGACGTTTGGGTTAGCACAAAGCCTTTACTTTATAACCTACAATATTTATTTTGAACGCTTTTATATTGCGTTACCATTTATCGTAACTGGTGCGTTAAGTGGACTTATTTTGTATTTTTTCGCACGTTATAACGCAGCTAAACGAGAACGTGTGCAGTTGATTACCATGTTGGGCTTTTCGTTACTGCCTTTCTCATTGCTTTTGAATTCGAACCTAGATACTGCAACGGTATTAAGCGCTTTAACGTATGTTGGGCTGGTGATGAGCTCGGTACGTGTTATGCCACAAACTTATAAAACACTGCGCACGGGTAATGTAAGTAATTTAAGCGCACGTTACTTTAGCTTGCAGTTTATAGCGGGTATTTGTGGTTTAGTTGTTGAGCTTACAACAGCAGCTCCAAGCACGGCGCACTTACTTATGTTTATTATGCTGCTGCTTACCAATGCTGTGCAATTTGGTTGTATGCAATATTATAGAATGCGGCCTGTAATGGCTTAAAGCCAAAATAAAAGTGCTAATTTAGTTAAGGTATGGCAGTTTTAAGCTATTAATTATTACAAAGTTTAAACAATGCAATTAACTATTCATCAAATTGATGCGTTTACGAATGAGTTATTTAAAGGTAACTATGCGGCAGTGATCCCACTAGAATCGTGGTTAAGTGACGATTTAATGCTAAAGATTGGCGCTGAGAATAACGTATCCGAAACGACTTTTACCTGCCAGCAAGACGATGGAAGTTTTGTTATTCGCTGGTTTTCGCCCTTAATGGAAATCGATTTTTGTGGGCATGCAACTTTAGCCGCAGCCTATGTTTTATGTGAAGCGCATAATGTATCGCAAATTCGCTTTATTGCTGATGCGGTGGGTGAGCTAATTGTTAATAAAAACGACGATGGCAGCTTTGCAATGACTTTTCCTAAACAAGCACCGGTTGAGGTACAAAATGCGCCGCAGCAATTGCTTGATGGCTTATCTATACAACCCAGTAAAGTGCTTAAAAATCGCCAAGCCTATTTTGCTATTTATGAAAATGCCGATCAAATACTTGAATTAAAAACTAACTCTGAACTTTTAAAAACGCTTTACCCACTTGATGTAGTGGCCACTGCTCCAAGTGTTGAATATGATTTTATATCTCGTTATTTTTGGCCTGCAAGCGGTGGCGACGAAGATTATGTAACGGGTTCTATTCATACAGGGTTAGCACCTTTTTGGGCGCAGCAATTGGGTAAAACGTCGTTAAGTGCTTATCAGGCTTCAAGCAGAGGCGGGCATTTGCTATGTGAAGTGGGTGATACAACCGTTACTTTAACAGGTCATGCTGTGCGCTATTTGCAAGGTATAATTTATTTGTAAATGCGTTATTTTAAAGTGCCGCCTTGCGGTAGTTTAATGGTTATTTGTGCGCCATTATCAGTATTTGCTAAAAGAAGCTGGCCGTTGTGTTTTTGGACAATATCATTACATAGTGCTAAACCAAGCCCGAAACCGGTTTTTTTAGTTGTATACAAAGGCTGTATTGCATACTCCAGATTAGCAAATCCGGGACCATTGTCGGTTAGCTGCAATATATGGGTATTCGCTTGTGCAAAGCTGTTAAGTGTTACGTGTGGTTGGTCTTTATTGGCTTCGAATGTATTTTTAAATAGGTTAATTAACAGCTGTTCAATAAGTAACTTATCAGCAAAGCATTGTGATTCGCCAGCAAAACTAAACTGAATATTTTGCTCTGCGGCATTAAGATCTGCTAAGTTTTTTAAATCAAAATATTGCGGTTTTGCTGCTGGTAATCGGCTTAATTCTGAGTAGGACTTTATAAATCGTAGTAAAGACTCACTACGCGATTTGATTCTTGTTAATACTTGCCTTGTTTGTTTTTCATTTAGTGTTTCTGTGGTTAGTAATGTATCTGTCATGGAAGCCATAGGCGTGAGTGAGTTATTTAACTCATGAGATAAGATACGAATTAAATCAGCTTGAGACTGACGCTTTGCATCTTGTAATTGATGACCAATATAGCTGGCGCTAATAAGTATTTGCTTTGCATCACTAAGTACAATGCGTTGCACTTGCCAATCTTGGTTTAACTTAGCATGACTACATTGTTTATTATTCACTGTAAAGCCGCATTCAGCTATGGTCATGCCACGCAGAAGAGGTGTTTTTAGTTGCTTATACATAGGGTGATTAAAGAGAGTAAGCTTCCCTTGATCGTTAAATAAAGCGATAGGGTGAGGCCAATGTTGAAATAATCCATCGATTAACTGCGTTGATGCAGGTGTTGATTTTGTAAATAACGTTTCAATTTGTATACCTAGCGCTGTCCATGGCGAGTTGGGATCGTTGTAATCTAAACTGAGATTACTTTGTCCCTGTTGTTTGGCATCAATATAGGCTTGTAATTGAGTAATAGGTAAGAAGTAACTATTAAATAGCTTATAAAGAGAAATAATAAGTAGGTAACTTAAAAAAATAGCGACTGTTGTCGTTAGTAATATATCTTGGCTTAATTGATAAACCCACCCTGTACTCGGGCCAATAATTGCGCAAAATACAGTAACTAATATGCTAATTATTTTGGTTTTATAGCGCACTTTGGTATTACTCATCAAATCCCTCTAGTTGGTACTTTTCCATCCGTCGATACAGCGCATTACGTGAAATACCTAAGCTTTTTGCCGCCGCTGTTATTTGTTGATTGTGTTGTTGTAGTACATCAGTGATTCTTTGTTTTTCAAGCTCTTCTAGTGTGAGTTTTGGAATTGATTGACCTTGGTTTACTTGACTATCGAGCATGATATTAGGTAGCTCGATGACGCTGCCGGTGCTAATTAGCATTGCGCGTTCTATCACATGGCTTAGTTCGCGAATATTACCCGGCCAGTTATGATTGCATAACAGTTTTTCAGCGCTTTGAGATAATGTACAAGTCGGCTTGTTATACTTGCCAGCAAACAGGTTAATAAAGTGTGCGACAAGTGGCAATATATCTTCTTTTCGCTCACGCAGAGCTGGGAGTTTAATTACAAAGGTATTTAGGCGGTAATATAAATCTTGACGAAACTGCCCGTCAGAGATGGCAGCGCTCAAGTTTTGATTCGTGGCTGCAATTAAGCGTACATTAACGAGTTCACTTGCATTTGCACCAAGCGGTGTAAATTCACCTGTTTCGAGTACTTGTAATAATTTAGGCTGTAAATGAAAGGGTAATGTGCCTATTTCATCCATAAATAAAGTACCACTTTTAGCACGACTGAACGCGCCTGTTCGGTCTTGTTTAGCATCGGTAAACGCGCCTTTATGATGGCCGAATAGCTCACTTTCAAATAAAGATTCTGCAATCGCCCCCATATTTAGGCTCACAAGTGGTGCGTTATTGCGCGCACTTAATTGGTGGATACGTTTCGCTAGTTGCGATTTACCGGTGCCGTTTTCACCTAAAATTAATAAGTTTGCGTCGGTTGGTGCAAGTTGTGTAATGAGCTTATCGAGAGATTGCATCACGCTTGAGCATGCTACCCAATCACTTTGTTCAGTCTGAGGTGAAATAGGCTCAATATGATTCGCTATTTGGGCGAGTAGTTTTTCTTTTCGCCATGGTTTTTCGATAAAGTTTTTAGCACCACTTTGTAATCCGGTAACGGCAAGTTCAATATTTGCCCATGCAGTCATTAATATAACGGGAATATTTAATGGGGTGATTTGTTCAAGCAATGCTAAGCCTTCTTTGCCTGAAGTGGTATCACGGGTGAAGTTCATATCCAGCAATACCAATGCAGGGGTTAGCCGGCTTAGCAATTGCATGCACTGCGTTGGTCCGTCAGCCTCAACCACACGATAGCCTGCCTGCTCTAAAAGTAGTGATAGGGCAAAGCGAATGTCGTCATCGTCATCAACAACTAAAATAGTGGGTTGGCTCATACTGGTTGTAATGGCAGCATTAGCTGCCAGCTCCTTAAAAGTTTATTGCTCTCTAAGCGCGCGCATAGGGTCAGCATTAATAATACGCCATACTACCAAAACAATGGCAATAAAGACGATAGCAATCAATAAACTAGTGAAAATTGTTAGTGCTTGCCATGAAAATGCAGGCAACATAGGGATTGCTTTTTGTAGCACTAAATAAAGACCACAAGCTAGGGTAATTGCAATCGCGAGTGCACTCAGTAGTAAGCCATTAAAGCTTTTTAATATACGCATCATTAGGCTAATACGGCTTGCGCCAGTTGCCATGCGTATCGCAAGTTCAAAGCGTTTTAATTCAGTAAAGCTCATTGCCATACCATTACTACCAACAGCTGCAAGTAGCAAAGTTAATAAAGATAACGCACTGATAAAATAAAACTGTATGCGCTGCGGCATAGTTTGTTCTTTCCAGCGTTCGTCTAATGTACGCGCATTTACTTCAATTACTTGTGGGTGAGCATATTGAATCGCTTGCATAATGGCTTGTTTATCAAAGCGTTGCCCAGGCGGCAGTTGCATAGCAATATTAATCCCCAAATTAGCATCATCGTGCGAATAACTGTAAAACATAGTCGGATAGCCCTGATCTTTAGCCATCATGGTGTAATTGTCTGCGATTACGCCAATAACTTGCCGATTAGATACTTCCTTGCCAATTACTGATTCAATCGTGCCATCTGTGGACAATTGCTTTGCAAAGGTTTCGTTGATTAATGTGACAGGCTCTAAATTTTGATATTGCGTTTGACTCATATTTTGCCCTGCTAGCAAATTGAGTTTATAGGTCTGTATATAGTCAGGTGCAATGTTAATTGTCATATAGGTAAAGCGCTCTTGTGTTTGCTCATCCTCAGTCATATTTATGACGGTACTAAAGCTAAATGGTTCTCCTTCACTTTGTAGCGGGGTAATATTAGGCTGGACTTGAAGTATTGCTTGTTCAAGTTGATTTTTTATTTCCAATGCACCTTGATAACGTTGTTTTGTTTTTTGCTCTGCGGCTTCGGGGTCTTGTGCTACTTGCGCTAATCTTTCCTGCATTTCTGCGTTGTCTAAAATCGGTTCTTCGTTACTTTGTAGGCGTACAGTGGCTATTAACGTATTACCAGGCTCAAAACCTAAGTTGATATTTAGCTTATCGTAGGCGGTATTTGCTAGCATAGCGGTGCCCGTTAAAATAACTGCTGCTGAACTTAATTGTGCAATAAATAACACTTGGCTAAGGCGGGTCACTTTACCTGCATTGACACCTTTATTACCGTTATTAAGGTTACTAATTAATTGTGTTTGATCAAACTGACGGGTTGATAAAAACGCAAAAAATAAATTGATCATCAGCACAATTGCAACCGCTACAGCAATAGTTATCGCATCAATTTGCACTAGTTCAAGCATCGCTATATTACCGCCACTGATGATAGGTAATAGCCTAATAAGCCAAGCGGCACCTAACAAACCTAATACTGCGGCAAGTAAAAAGGTGCTCAGGTTTTCTAAAAAGCTCATTACTAATAGCTTGTTGCGTGATGCACCCATACATAACTGTGTGGCAAATTCTTGCTCGCGTTGTTGATAATGGGCAATAAATAGGTTTAGTAAGTTGAGGCTTGCCATAACGAGTAAGATGACCACAGTGGCTAATAAAAACAACAGCATGATTTGCTGATCTTCCATTAAATTATCGCGATATAAAGTTGCTGAACTTTCAGGGTTCATGCTCTCAAACATTTGCTTCATAGGGCCAAGTTGTTCGCCTTGGTCAAGATAATACTGCTGCCAAAAGCTCTCCATGTCATCGACAGTAAATGCACGTTCTGTTTGGCGAAACAGGGGTTGTAGGCTGCCATCAATGGACATTTTTGTTGGCATTGCAGCTTGCTCTGCTAAATCATAATAGCGCCAAATTTGCTGGGCATATTTTTGATCGTTGTCTGAATTAAATGATGAGAAGTCGCTGACCACTCCGCGAATTTGCAAAGCTTGGTCGTCTATTTTTAATGTTTGGCCAATTGCGTTTATACTTTTTTGAAATGCGCTTTGCCATAAACTTTCAGAGATCCACACAGTATTTTGAGTATTTACTTTGCTTGGTTGCTCTCCTAATAGCAGGCTTCCTGTGACCATAGACATAAAATTATTACTAGCATCAAAGCGTGATACTGGGTAGCTCGTTTCATGTACCTTAACTGTACTTTCGTCCGCTTGGTATGCAGCAAACTGACCATACCCTTTGTACTGCTCAGCTAATAGTGCCAAGCGCTTAGCGGTAAACATTGAAACACGCATATCTTCTGAAACCGCCATAGTACGATTAATCGTATACAAGTTATCTTCGTTTTTTATATCAGGTAAAGCTTTAAAAATAAGATGACTACTCATGGCGACAACAGCAAGCACTGCGGCCAATGTTAAGCTTAATGTAAGTAAAATTGGCAGTGATAAACGTGGCAATGTAAATAGTCGTAAGACACCATGGCGCAATGCGCGAAGATAAAAACTCATACTATTGCCTCTTGATGTTCAACTAGTACTTTGCCATCAAATAAGCGGATTTGACGCTGAGCCATCTGGCTGTAGCGTTCATCATGCGTCACCATAACAACGGTGGCGCCTTGTTTGTTTAAATCAAGCAATAGTTGCATAACGGCATCGCCATTTTGGCTATCTAAGTTACCTGTTGGTTCATCTACTAGCAGTAAATCAGGGTTGCCAACTAATGCGCGAGCAATCGCAACGCGTTGCTGTTGCCCGCCAGAGAGTTGGCTTGGTTTATGGTCTAATCGTGCGCTCATGTTTACTGCAGCTAGCTGTTTTTCAACGGCGGTTTTTATTTCACTACTTGAGACACCGCGATGCTCAAGGGGTAATGCGACGTTTTCAAATACCGTGAGATTATCAATTAAGTTGAAGGACTGAAATACATAGCCAATGTGCTTGTTGCGTACGCTAGAACGTTGATCAACTTTAAGACTATGAGTATCGATATTAGCTAATTGATAATTGCCATTCGTTGGGGTGTCTAATAGGCCTAAAATACTGAGCAAGGTCGATTTACCGCAACCCGATGCCCCTGAAATCGCGATAAACTCGCCTTTATTTATAGTTAAAGATACATCTTGTAGGGCATGCGTTTTCACTTGGCCTTTGCTGTACACTTTATTGATATTATTAATTGTTACTAGTGTAGTCATGGGGATTTTTCCTTAAAGGTTAGTTGTATCTAGGGCCAAGTGGTTGTAAGTATGCCACTGGCTTAAATCATTTGTGATAATTTTTTCACCCGCAATGGCGCCGTTGGTGATGAGTAAGTTGGTGCCTGTTAGTTCACCAAAGGTTATTTGCTGTTGTTGTAATAGTGCTTGGTTAGGAATGTGTTTATAAAGTAGTTGCGCGCCTAGTGGTTTTAATCCGGGCTGTTGGCTCACATAAAGTGCATTTTCTTTGCGTTCGACAAATACGAATGCATTGACAGGTTGTGCTGGGCGTAAGTTTGCAGGTAGAGGCTCGCTTAGGTGCACTTCGGCGACGATAAAGCCGTTTTCAACCACCGACGCTAATTGTTTAACATGACCTTTTAGCTTGCCTGCTGGGTGCTTTAACTCAACTGCCGCGCCAAGTTGTATACGCTCAGCAATACGTTGTGGGATATTTAGTTTTGCCATCAACTGTGTTTTTGAACCAATGCGCGCCATTGGTTGTCCTTGGTTTACCCGCTCTCCAAGCTCAATATCTAAACGCTGTAGCGTGCCTGTTATTCCTGCTGTGATAGTTAATGCCGCAACTTTGTTGTTGACTAAAGCGACCTGTTTTTGTTGTTGAGTTAATAAAATTTTCTGTTGCTCAAGTTCTAGCTTGTGCATTTCTTTTTGCTTTTCAAAACGATACTTTGCAAACTCTAGGCGCTTTTTGAGCTGGTTATATTTAAGAATAGCGCGTTCTAAATCTATTTTTGCAGCTATGCCCTGGTCTGATAGGCGCTGGTTAACATCTACATCTAGTTTAGCGCCTTGTATCTGACTATCAATATCAGCGAGTTCGGCTTGAAAAGTGAGTTGTTCATTTTGTTTTTGAAACTTAAATGCTGCAAATTCAGAGTTCATCCGTTCAAGTTTTGCTTGTGATTCGAACAGTTGTTGCTGCAAATCAGGATTAACTAACCTTGCGATAACAGTACTTGCTTTTACATCAGCACCTGCCCGTAGATAAATTTCACCCACTTGGCCTGCTGCTGGCGCGCTGATCAGGCGTTCATAGCGTGATGCATATTGACCATACACTGGCGTCATAATATCAATATCACCTTGTTGCACAGTAACTGTATTGAGTGTGCTAGCACTGAGCTTGGGTATGGTGGGTTTTATTGTGAAATAACCGATACATATGACAGCTAAAAGTGTTGCAATAGTCAGCATCATTTTTAATTTGTTCGGTTTTGTTTTTTGGTCAATATTAATATTCATTATCTACTCATCATTTTGATTGATGTAGTTGTTAATGAAAGTTTGATGCCAAATTTAAATTCTCTTATATTTCAGAGTGTTGATTTTTTTATAGTGCTTTAAAATAAATAGATGTTCGATATCGAACACGTCGGTGTTCGGTTTTGAATAACGGTTGTGGATCTAAGTTCAGTAAATAACCAGAACTCAGGTTAAATTGATTTGAGGTCAGTGATCAGCGTTTCGGTGAAGTCGAGTTAAAACTGATAGCATATTTAGCGATAAAGTCATCGCCTGTACGCTTTTCCTGAGATGGGTAAAGCAAACGCTGAGCAAAGCTTATGACTCTTAACTGCATCCATGTAGAAAACAAAGAGTAAACTGCCCTTAGTTTTATTTACAATAAATACCAGTAACGTGGTGTTATGGAAAAGGCCGTACTTTTATTAATTAGGTTAAATATTAAAAGTACGACTTAATTTTTATGCTTCTAGCGCTTTTTCAATTAAGCGATCAATATATTTTTTATGCGCTTTAGTTGCTGTATCAGATCCCCAAGCAACACTGGTATCGGCTATTTGAGTTAGCTGATATAGCGCGGCTGTTTTAGCTAAGTTATCGTATTTGCTCGCTTTGCCAAGTCCTGCAATTGCAATTAGCTGGTTAACGTACTCAATTTGTAAGTTGTGGCTAATAGAGTTTGCGTCTTTGCTTTTCACAAAAATGTTAGCAGTTAAATTTTCCATAAACTGAGTTAGGCTATATTCATTACCGTACAAGGCGGTGTCAGAAATACGTAGTAATACCGCTGGGTGTAATAGCTGTGCAAGTACAGACTTTTGCATACCTAAAATCATTTGGTGTGCTTTAGGGTCTTCATTTTTACCAAAGTGATTAAAGCCACGGCGTTGCAGTTGTAAGTAGCTGTATAGAGGCTGCATGTTTTGTAGTACGTCTGGTGCAAATACAAACTTGGCTAATATATCCATCGCTTGTGTTTGACGCTCAAGTGATACCGGTGTAAATGGTTTATCTGCGTTTACGTCACCTACTACTGCACGCTCAACATACACACCACCAATTTGACGAGAGACAACACCTGCTTGAGCTCGGTACTGGCCAAATAAGCTATTAGCAGAGGTAACAAGCTGTTGGTAAGACTCGCCTTTAACCGTTGCTTTATCTTTTAGTTCAGTAAATAGTTTATTAATAAGTGCCATACGATCTGCGCCATAGGCCGCAGGATTTGACGACAAATCGCCAATCATTACACGTGGATCAATATGACGACCTGGTGCGCGCATATCGTCTGCATCGTTACCAAAGGCAAGGGCATGTTCACTTGAACGAGCAAGAATCTTGTCAAGTCGAGCTTGCTCAGCGGCTTCATCGGTAAGTGCTACGCTGTAGCCATAATTAATTGCCCAGTCATCATAAGGACCTGGTTTCGTTTGAAAAATATCACCTTGCTGCACACCTATTGGGGCAATGTTAGCGGGTGCATAATCCATTACAGAACCGGTTACTATGCCTTGGGTTTTATTTTTATCGTGTACTTCTTTTTCATCCCACAAAATAGATGATTTCATATTGTGGTTAAGGCCTAAAGTATGGCCAACTTCGTGAAGTACTAATTGGGTTAAACCTTGACGAAGCATTTCTTTATCTTCAATTTTGTCGCCGCTTGCGAGGCCTTTGGCAAGCATTAGGTTTTGTTGAATTTCATGCCCTAATGAGCAATTTAACTCGCCGGTATTTGTTGCTTCACCGTGGCTCATTGTTCCTTGCGTGAAAAGTGTGTCGTAAATCCAGCGGTTTTTCATAAATACAAACTCAAGCATAATGTCTGAGCCCAGTATTTCGCCAGTTAATGGGTTAGCAAGTGCAGGTCCGTATCCGCCAAATGGAGGTTTAGGCGACGAAGTCCAACGTAGCACGTTGTAATTAATATCGCCCGCATCCCAATCTGCATCGTCTGGTTGTACTTTTACTTCTAACGCATTTTTAAAACCGGCTTTTTCAAAAGAAGTATTCCACGTTAAAACAGCATCACGAATAGTATCGCGCCACTCAATTGGTGTGGTGTTTTCTATCCACCAAGTAATTGGTTTTACTGGCTCTGAAAGTGCTGCACTCGGGTCTTTCTTTTGTAGATCCCAGCGCTTTATAACATCTTCATAAGGAGCCCAGTCGGTCGACGTCATTTGATCAAATTGATTTGTGAAATAACCAATGCGCGCATCATCCATACGTGGCACGTAGTTATTGTCTGGGAGTGCAACAAACGAGTGTTGTACTTTTACCGATACACTACGCGGGTCGCTTACTGCATTTGAGCCGCGTACAGTTGGGCTTGGGTTAGTAAATACATAATCAACAACCACATCTAAGTTATTAGGATATGGACGCTGTTTAATAATGCGTGATTTTTTATCGTCTAACTTACCGACTTTAAAGCGTTTTTTAGCATTTTTATCGGCAGGGTTTGGTGTAGGCGATACTTTATGAAGCGCTTCGCTTAAAAATAGCTTATTTACATTGAATGCTATTTTTCCGTCTTCTTCTTTTTCTATTTTAATACTCGCAAGTACCGCTTCACTAATATTGGCATCGCTTGCCTTTGAAATCGCACTGTTCTCATCAAACTTGTAACGAGGAGTTTTGCTAATAATATCGATACGGTCAAAGTATTTTCTAAATTCAATTAACTTAGTTTCGCGGTACGATCCACGATAATGACCCGCATCTGTAACGCCATCGACAGTATGCGCAAAATATACAAATGGTGTATTAAGTTGAGATTCGTTAATCACCATTAAATGGTCACCGGTTTTTTCATCTTGATAAAGGCTAAATATACCGGCAAATTCGGTTTGTCCTTTAATCATCTCGCTAAGTGTTTTTGGCTCTTTTTCGTCTTTTTTATCGGCTGCAAATGCATGGCCGCCAAACGCTAAGCTTAGTGCAAGGGTGATGGTCGTTAATTTCATTTTGAGACTTTTAATATTTGTTAATTTAATTGGACTGTACGTAAATTAATTTTATTTCGCACATCTTCGCGATGAAATATGATGATTAAATCCTATCTGGTTGATATTTATAAGTAAAAGTTTGTAACAAAATATAACGAATGAGATGAATTACAGGGATACTTACTTTTTATAACCCTCAAAAAGTATTGGCTTATAAGTTTTTGCAACAGTTGCTTACAAATGTCACCTTAATGTTTCATAAGGCTCTGGTATTATGATGCTAATAGAATTTTGGGGATAATAGGATATGCAAACAAATTCACTTAGATGGGTTTTTCCATTTGTAGCGCTAGCTGTTGGTATTGTTGGCTTTATGGGAATAAATGCCATTGCACAAGAACCAGAAAAAAAAGAAGTTATTGATACTCGTCCAACAGTGCAAGTTGAGCCTGTGGCTGCTAACGATCATCAAGTTATTATTAATAGCTATGGTGAAGTAAAGCCACTTGAAAATACACAGCTCTCGGCGCAGGTGTCGGGTGAAGTGTTAAGTTGGCATCCTAATTTTGTAGCCGGTGGCATCGTTGCTCGCGGTGAGACGTTATTTACTATCGAAAAAGATAACTATGAAGCTGCAGTACTAGTTGCTGAGGCCGAAATTGCTCGCGCACAAGCTGGCTTAATTGAAGAACAAGCCCAAGCCCAAGTAGCCGCAGATGAAGCAAAGCGTTTTCCTGATAAAGCGCGTACCGACTTATTCCTACGTAAACCTCAAGTGCTCAGCGCGCAGGCATCTGTTAAATCGGCGCAAGCAGCATTAAAACGTGCACAGCGTGACTTAGATAATTGTGAAGTAACCGCTCCTTACGATGCATTAGTGATTAGCCGTAACGTAGGTGTTGGCCAGTTTGTCACTATGGGTTCGCAAGTTGCTGAGCTCAATAATATTGAAACTGCTGAAGTTATTATTCCTATCGCAGGATTTGACAGCGTTTTTTTACCAGAGCGTATTAAAGGTATTACGGCAACGATTATTCAAAAAGGGCTAAACAGCTTTACCCGTGAAGGTGTAATTGACCGCGACCTAGGGATTGTTGATAACGCTACGCGTATGAGTAGTTTAGTGGTGCGAATTGAAGACCCATACGGCTTAAAAACAAAACAGCCTGCTATTAAGTTTGGCAGTTATGTACAGGTAAATTTTGCAGGAGCAATGCTTAATAACATTTACCGTTTACCGCAAGCTTTAGTAAATAACCAAACTGTGTGGGTAGTGAACGAGAACCAAGAGCTAGAGCCACGCAAAGTAACTGTTATTCGTGAAGAAGGTGAGTATTTTTACATTAGCAGCGGTTTAAATGCCGATGACAAACTCGTTATTACTCTACCTGAATACCCGCAAAAAGGAATGCAGGTTAAAATTGCAGGTGTAGCTGCAAAACCAGAAAGCTCAGAAACGAGCACTTCAAACACGCAACAGCTGTAGGGTGTAATAGTTATGAGCGAATCAATACAACAAAAACAAACAGGGTTAATTGCCTATTTTGCTAATAATTCAGTAGCCGCTAATTTAATGATGTTTTTTATCATGGTTATGGGGGCTATAAGCTACTTTACGATTCAGCGCCAAATGTTTCCTAATATAGAGATTAACTACATTAATATTGAGGCTAATTACCCAGGAGCCTCTCCTCAGGAAATAGAAGAAAGTATTCTTATAAAAGTTGAAGAGTCACTTAAAGATATAACAGAAATTAAAAAAGGCGTGTATCGGGCATTTAGAAATGGCGGTACAGCAAGCCTAGAAATAAACACCGATGCAGAACTTACCGACGTACTTGATAAAGTAAAGTTACGTATAGATGGCATTGCGACTTTTCCAGCGGGTATGGAACCGGTCACCATAAGTCAGGTTGAGTTTAGACAAGATGTAATAGGCATGACACTGGTTGCTGATTTGCCGCTTACGGAGCTTAAGCCGATTGCTAATCAGATTGAAGATGAGCTATTACAGCTATCTAACGTATCTTTGGTTGTAAACGATGTTCCTCTTGATGAAATAGCAATTGAAATAGAACCCGATACGCTTCGCCAATATAATTTAACCCTTAGTGATGTTATGAATGCGGTGCGTCGTTACTCAGCTAACTTCTCGGCTGGGCAGTTAAAAACAGATGCAGGTGTTATTTCTGTTCGAGTAGAAAACCAGTTTTACTCAGGTGATGAATTTAGACAAATTCCGGTAAAAATTGGTGAGTATGGCGCTAAAGTTTTACTGCAAGATATTGCCGTTATTAAAGATCAATTTACCGAAGGCGAGCGCTACTTTAAGTTTAACGGTGAAAATGCCGTTTATATGTCGGTTAAAGCAACGCAAGAGCAAAATATAATTCCTGTGGCCGATTCGGTTAAGGCATTTATTGATCAAAAAAATAAGCAGCTACCGCCAGGTATTAGGTTAGAGCCACTAATGGACATGACTTACTACCTAAATGCTCGCCTTGATATGATGAAGGCTAACTTGTTTCAAGGTGCAATTTTAGTAGCAATTATGTTGTCGTTGTTCTTGCGCTTTAAACTCGCGCTTTGGGTAATGATTGGCTTACCGGTGTGTTTTTTAGGGGCCATGATGATGATGCCGTTATTTGGCATTAGTATTAATATTATTTCGTTATTTGCGTTTATTATGGTGCTCGGCATAGTGGTGGATGATGCCATAGTGATAGGGGAAGCCGCCTATACCGAAGTTGAAAAAAGCGGTGGTGGCGTTGAAAACGTCGTGCGCGGAGCAAACCGCGTTGCAACACCTGCGACCTTCGGGGTATTAACAACAATTGCTGTATTTGCCCCATTCACAATGTCGAGCGGGCCAGAAAGTGCCTTCTTTTATGGTATAGCCGTTGTGGTTATGCTGTGCTTGGCGTTTAGTCTCGTGGAATCAAAACTAATTTTACCTGCACATATTGCGCATACACACTTTTCGCCAATTAAAAAAGGTGGCTGGCGCGATCGCTTCAATACGCGCTTTTTTGGTTTCGTAAATGGCCCGTATAAACGCTTTATTGCTAAATGTGTAGATTGGCGCTGGACCGTTTTGTTTGCCTTTATTGCTATGTTTATAATAAGTATTTCGCTTATTACCTCGAACAAAGTGCGCACCGTACCTACTCCTAAAGTACCGCACGACTTTCCGCAAATACAAGTAGAAATGAACGACAACGTTTCTGACTTACAAACCATTGCAGCTATTCGCGAAATAGAAGCTATGGTACTTAGAGTGGATGAAGAGACTGAACGTGAGTTTGGTCAAAAAATTATTCGTGATGTATTGGTATTTAACCAAGGCAGAACTGAGTCGCAATTACTTGCGCCATTGGTTGACGAAGATTCACGTCCATACAATGCATTTGAACTTTCACGTCGCTGGCGTGAAGCAATGCCGACTATTGCTGGCATTAAGTCGTTAACTATTCAAGACGATGTTGGTGGCGGCGGTGGTAATGGCGGCGGCGAGTTTGGCTATTTATTGTATGGCTCAGACATAGATACCTTAAATGAAGCAGGTCGTCGTTTTATTCAATTACTTCAACAGCAAAAAGGGTTGTTTGATATTAGTTCAACCATCGACCCTGCAAGCAAAGAAGTGCAAATGAGCCTTAAACCAGTTGCATACGATTTAGGCTTAGATTTGGCAGATATTGCAAACCAAGTGGGTGCCAGTTTTTATGGTGGCGAAGCGCAGCGCGTAATCCGAAACGGCGAAGAAGTACGTGTAATGGTACGTTACCCTAAACTAACTCGCGAAGCATTTTCATCGCTTAAACACACCGTTGTTACCACCCCGCAAGGTCGAGAAGTGTTACTTGGCGATGTAGTAGAGCTAACAGAAACGCCAGGTATTAGCTATATACGTCGCGAAGGCGGTTATCGTACCGTGTATGTTTATGGCAATATTGATGAAGAGCAAATTGAGCCAGGTGAAGTAGTTAAGCAAGTAAAAGAAAACTTACTGCCACAGCTAATAGAAGAATTCCCAAGTGTTAAATCAGAACTTGGCGGTGCAATAGAAGAGCAGCAAGCTCAAGCTAATGAGCAAATAATGTTTTTTATTGGCGGAATGATTTTAGTATACATATTACTGGCTGTACCACTTAAAAGTTATTCGCAGCCGCTTATTGTAATGTCGGTTATTCCGTTTAGTTTAACCGGGGCTATTTGGGGTCATTACTGGTTTGATTTAGACATGAGCTTAATGTCGGGCTTTGGCTTAATTGCCGCCGCAGGTGTTGTTATAAATGACTCACTTGTAATGACCGATTACGTTAACCAAGTTCGCCGCGAAGGTGTTAGCGTTAAAAATGCAGTAATAGAGGCCGGTTGTGCTCGCTTTAGAGCAATACTATTAACGTCGATAACAACCTTTGCTGGTGTATTACCCATTATGTTTGAAACAAGCTTGCAGGCTAAGTTTGTAATACCTATGGCAGTAGCACTTGGCTTTGCTGTTATGTTTGCAACGTTAATAACGCTTATATTAGTGCCATGCCTATATATTATTTTAGGTGATATTGGTGCGGTGTTTAAGCGCCCATTTAAAGGCCGAGCTGTTAAGGTCTCGTAATAATACCAATTCGCAGTAATACTTAATCATTTTACGGGGCTAAACGTGTCGCTACCTGCGTTAAAAAATTCTCATTTACGACTGCATGGATGCAGAAGGTAGAGCAATGCAGGAGCAATTGCCGAGAACAACTAAATAGCGAATTTTTTGCCTAGCTATCAACACGTTTTTCCAGCCTCAAAATAGATCACTTAATTAAGCGAATTGGTATAAATATAAAGCATAAAAAAAGCACTGACGGTTATTAACGCTCAGTGCTTTTTATTATCTATTTATTGTTGCTAGGTTAGCTACAGCAATAATTAATCTTTAAATTGCTTATGGCAATCTTTACAGCCTTTAGCCCATGCGCCAAAAGCTTTACCA
Source organism: Pseudoalteromonas sp. TP27 (assembly GCF_056470645.1). NCBI lineage: Bacteria > Pseudomonadati > Pseudomonadota > Gammaproteobacteria > Alteromonadales > Pseudoalteromonadaceae > Pseudoalteromonas > Pseudoalteromonas sp. TP27. Next base: position 91,261 of record NZ_JARDAK010000010.1, read on the forward strand.
ATTATGGCTTTATCGCCCGATTGAGCAGCTAACGCTAGCTTATCTGCATTTTCTGCAAAAGCATTCGCTTTTTCAACAAAGGTTGCATTTTCGGCCCAGACAGCAGCAAGTGCAGCTGTGTCGCCTTTATCTGTTCCTTCGTAAAACGCTTCCCATGGCATTTTTGAAAGTGCAGCAGCGTTGTTAGCACGCATTTTAAATTGTTCTGCATCAAAAGGTACTTTACCTTTTAGCATTGCGCCCATGTCACCAATTTGCACTGAGATCATTGAAAACGCTGCTTGGCGGTATTCAATTGCATCACTTGGTTCTTTAAATGCAGAATTTGCCGATACGCTAAGTGCACATGTAGCTAATGCTATACCTGCTAATATTTTTTTAAATTTCATAGTTTGCCCCTGTTGAGTATTATTCCTAATTTAATATCTTGTATGTAACGTCATTTTTATTCAAGCGAATACGATAGATTTAATGAAAAGTTAATCATTAATGCCTATATCGGCAAATATCATGCCTCGTCGCATGCTGCGGGTTGCTAAAAACACTTCACCTAATAACGAAATAAATGCACAAATGAGTAACGCCATGGCAGCTACAAAACAACAAGCAATGGTCACGCTTAAGTTAATCGATTGAATGTGCGACAAGAATAAAAACATAACCACAGCACATACAAGTAAGGCACTTAATACACTTAAACTAAAAGCAATATGTATAAAACGCGATCTTTTTAATAAAGCGCGCAATTCTGTTGCTAGCGACTTATTAAAATCGTCATCTGTATTTACTTTTAATCTTCGCTCCAATAAGCGCGCTCTGTCGGTAATTCGTGCTAAGCGATTAGATAAAACACCTAAAGTTGCTGCTATACCTGTGATTAAAAATACGGGGGCAACGGCCGTTTGAATTACTTTTGCCATAGTTAAAATGTTAATTACTTCGCTATTCATATTTTTCTCAAAAGGGTTAAATGTGTTTACACTCATTTACAAAGTAAAAATAAAATATATCCTTTAAAAATCAGTAACTTATTTTTTATGTGACCTTTTTATACACAGATTGTAATTTGTTTGTAATCAAGGTGTTGCTCAGGATGGGTGTAAAGTTTTATATTCTAATTATAGGCCAATTACGATTGGTAATAAGTACAATAATATAAAACTCACCTCAGGGGAAATAATGTCAAAGATAATAATGAGAAAAACAGCTATATCGACTGCTATTGGTTTAGCTATGATGTCATACGGTGTAGCTGCAGCACCTGATTTTTCTAAAGGGTATGCACCTGAAACTTCAAGCGTTAAAACGTACTCTCAAAATAAAACAATTTCTAATAAAGCGCGTTATATTGTTCAACTTGAAGACGAGCCGCTAGCAACTTACAAAGGTGGTATTGTAGGGCTTGAAGCAACGTCAGCAGCTGTAACCGGCGATAGTAAAGTTAAGCTATCTTCAGCACCCGCTTTAAAATATAGCAGCTACTTAAAAGCAAAACAAAAAAGCGTAGCACAAAATGCAGCATCAGTGACTGGTGGCTCTGTATCACATTCATTTAGCACATTATTTAACGGTATCGTAATCGAAGGCGAGCAAGGTCAACAAGAAATGCTGGCGCAGCTTTCAGGCGTTAAAAAAGTGTTTTTAGATACCGAGTACCACACCTTAATGGATGCATCTATCGATGTGATCAAAGGTGTAGAAGCATGGCAGTCTTTAGGCGGCCAATCTGAAGCAGGTAAGGGCATTAAAGTTGCTATTATTGACTCTGGTATTCGTCCAGAAAACCCTATGTTTTCAGATGTTGGTTTTGCAGCAGCAGAGTTTAGTGAAGAAGAAGCTGCTTACATTGCTGAAAACCCAGACTTCTGTCGTGTAGACGGCGGCGAAGCTGATTTTTGTAATAACAAATTAATAGTGGCGCGTGCTTTTGGCCCAACACCTAGTGGTCTGCACCCAGATGAATATATTGGATCTCCTTTAGGCTATGACGGGCACGGTACTCATGTAGCGGGTACTGCAGTTGGTAATCCTATTGAAATTACGTACAAAGATAACAACGTATCTATCTCAGGTGTAGCTCCTGCTGCACAGCTAATGGCTTATAAAGCGCTGTGGCATACGGCTGATGGAAATGGTAGCGGTACAACTGTTGCGTTGATGTCTGCTTTAGAAGCTGCGATTAAAGATGGTGCTGATGTTATCAATAACTCTTGGGGCGGCGGTGCCGGTGGTAACCCATCGACTAGTGCATACAGTGATTTGTTTACTGCCGCTGAAGAAGCGGGTGTGGTAGTTGTAACTGCTGCGGGTAACGATGGTAACGGTGCACAAACTATTGGTTGCCCAGGTTGTATTGAATCTGGTTTAACGGTTGCGAATACGCAAACGGGCCGTTTTTTCTCACAGTCGATTGAGGTTGCCGGTGAAACCTTCATGAGTATTGAAGGTAGTAATGGTTTATTAACAGACCCTACTTCATTACCTATTATTTCTGCGCAAGTGATTGCTCCGGATAACTTTGAAGGGTGTGAAGAGTTTGCTGAAGGCGTATCATTTGCTGACTCTGTAGCATTAATCTCTCGTGGTAGCTGTGCATTTTCAGCCAAAGCTGCAAATGCTGAGAAAGCAGGTGCAACAGCGGTAATTATCCACAACAATGTTGCAGGCGGTGCAATGGGCATGTCTATGGATGATGCGACTATTCCAGCATCATCAATTAGCCAAGAAGATGGTTTAGGTTTAGTAGAGTTATTAACTGAGGCTGAAGAGTCTGTCATTGCATTATTAGATCCAAGTGTTAAGCGTACAATTCAAGAGAAGTTTACAGATGCAGTGAACTCCTCAAGCTCTCGTGGTCCTAACGGCGAGCCTAGCTTCTTAAAACCTGATATTGCAGCTCCTGGTACAGATATTTTATCAGCATATTCTCCTGACGAAGGTAATGGTATTACATTTAACGCGATTACTGGTACGAGTATGGCAAGCCCACATGTAGCTGGTGCTGCTGCGCTTATGAAACAGGCACACCCTGAATGGAATGCAATTCAAATTAAAACAGCTTTAATGAGCTCATCAAAAATGGATGGCTTACACAAAGAAGATCTTATAACGAAAGCAGATGCATTTGATGTAGGTGCTGGCCGACTAGATATGCCAAGCGCATTAGATGCTGCACTTACATTTGGCCATGGCTCTTACGCTGACCCTAGCTGTTTAAGCGTTTGTAGTTTTTCTAACACAGTTCAAAATATGACTGATGTTGCTGGCGAGTGGACTGCAAAAGTAGTAACCGATATGCAAGGTGCTGAAATTACCGTTTCTCCTAGCACCGTTATGCTTGGCGCACATGGTTCTACTTCAGCAGATGCAGAAGGTACAGAAACAAGTACTGATGTAGCTGAGTTTAACCTTGATATTGATTCAACGTTTAATGATGTTAAAGGCTGGAACTTTGGTCATGTTGTATGGACCAACACCGAAACAGGCCAAGTAGCACATTTACCATTCGCTATTCATGATGATGAAACAACAAATGCAAGCGTGTTAAACGTATCTGTAGATGCAGACTCATTAAATAGCTCAACTCCAGCTAAAGTTGACGTTAACTTTGAAAATACTGTTTACAGTGATGAGTTTGAAATTAATATTCAGCTTGATGAAAATGCAGAGCTACTTAAAGGTTCAACTCCTGTTGCAACAGAAACAAACGGCGCAGGAACAATTACGTTAAGTGAAGATCGCAAAGAGATTAACTGGAAAGGCCAAGTAGCACGTAATGGCTTTACAATTGATGATGAAGACTTCTTAGGAACTCTGTCATTACCAGATTTAGGGGTTGAGGCATTCGCATGTAGTAATGAATGTGATGAGTTTAGTGTTTCAGTTAATGCAGACTTTATATTTGATGGTAAAGAATACTCTGCATTTACTGTCTCTGATAATGGTTTTATTGCGGTAGGTGACTCGGTGAGCACTTCGGATGGTTGGAGTCCGCAAATAATGCCAAATCTAACTGCGCCAAATGGTGTTATCGCTCCTTTGTGGGCTGATTTTGATCTGGCAGGTGGATCTACCGGTGGTGGTGAGTTATACATTGGTGTATTGACTGGAGGCGATGATACTTACTATGTTGTTGAATGGCATGACGCTCAAATTTACGCAGGAACAGGTGAAGAATATACGTTCCAAGTAATTATTAAAGAAGGCAGCGATGAAATTCGATTTAACTATATCGATGTGCCTGTATTACCTGCGCCTTACTCGGCAGGTGTTGAGTCTGCTGATGGTAAAGTAGGTATAACGTTAGATACGCTTACAACAGGCACAGCTTTGGGTAAAGGGTATTTAGTTAACCGAGTTGAAGGTGGTAGTGTTGCAATTGAATATCAAGCTTTTGCAAAGGATCGTAGCCATTACACGACTGCAGACTCAGTGGAAGTTGATGAAGAGCAAACTGTTAATATTAATGTGTTAGCTAACGATATGGCTGAATCTCGCTTTGTATTTGATGCAGTTACCTCATCAAATACAGAAAATGCGGAATTCTCTGCGCATAAAGGTGTTAAAGTAAATGGTAGCCTTGTGACATCAACTATTGAGGTTGTAACTGCACCTGCAAATGGTTCAACAACTATCAATGAAGATGGCACTATCGACTACACGCCAAATGCACAGTTCTCAGGTGAAGATAGCTTTACATATACAGTGCGTGAAGCATCAGGTACAAGCGCTGAAGAAACAACAGTATCAATAGTGGTTAACGATACAATTGCAGATCCTCAGCCAGTGACACCAACAGAGCCTGAAAGCAATGGTTCGTCTGGTTCACTAGCTTGGCTTACATTGTTAGTAGCGCCGTTTGCATTTATGCGTCGTCGTAAACAAAAGTAATTTTATAACTAATTAGTTATATAAAGGGAGCTTCGGCTCCCTTTTTACATAGCTTCACAAACTAAATCACAATAAAGGCCATTTATAGGTATATTTAACTACTTAATAAAAAATAAAAAATAAAAAACAACAAGGACTTTGACTGATGAAACGTACCCCATTTGCACTTGCTGCACTATCGCTCGCTATTTTAAGTGGCTGTAATCAAGCCCCTGAAGAAACTCAAAAAAATAATACGCAAGTTAAAACAACTCAAGTTGCACAAGCTATTGCACCGGTTGCTAAAAAAGTGCCGCACGAAATGACTATTCATGGTGACACACGTATAGATGATTACTATTGGCTACGTGATGATGAGCGTAAAGCGCCAGCGGTAATTAATTATTTAGAAGCTGAAAATACATACACTGATGCCATGCTTGCACACACTAAAACGTTGCAAAGTGAGTTGTTTGAAGAGCTAAAAGGGCGCATTCAAAAAGACGATGATTCAGTCCCAGTTAAAAACGGTGATTATTTTTACTCAACACAAACACGTGGCGATAACGAGTACACTACTTACTTACGCAGCAGCGATTTTGCAGGTACCGATCAGCAAGTTATTTTAGATGTAAATGAGCTTGCTAAAGGCCATGATTATTATGCAGTAAGTGGTTTAGATGTAAGCCCGAATGGCAATTTAATGGCTTATGGCGAAGATACTGTTAGTCGTCGTATTTATAGCGTAAAAATAAAAGATTTAACTACCGGTAAATTACTCGAAGACACACTTGAAGGCACCAACGGTGGCATTGTGTGGGCAAGCGATAATAAAACGGTTTACTACATTAAAAAAGATTTACAAACCTTGTTAGGTTACCAAGTTTACCGTCATACGTTAGGTACACCGCAAGCTGATGATGAGCTAATTTACGAAGAAACTGATACCAGCTATTACATGGGTATGAGTAAGAGTAAAGACGAGTCAGAGATTTATATTTGGCACAGCAGCACGGCTGCATCAGGTGTATCGGTATTAAGTGCTGATGATGCTAAAGCAATGCCTAAGCGTTTAATTGAGCGCGAAGCAGGGCTTGAATATGAAATTTCTAAACTAGGGAATACTTACTACATTGTCACTAACTTAGATGCTGTAAATTTTCAGCTGATGAAAGTTGATATTGATAAAGCAGGCGACAAAGCTAATTGGCAAAGTGTGATCCCAGCGCGCGATGATATTAAACTCGAAGGCATTGATTTATTTAATGACTACTTAGTTTACCAAGAACGTGAAATGGGCCAATCAAAGTTGATTGCGCGTAATTTAAAAACAGGCAAAGAGTTACCACTGAGCTTTAACGATAGCGCTTATACAATTGGTACTTATGGCAATAACGATATAGATAGCAGCACGTTACGTGTTTACTACACAAGCATGACTACGCCAAGCTCATCGTACGATGTAGATTTAGCGACCGGAGATAAAACACTTCTTAAGCAACAGGTTGTGTTAGGTGATTTTGATGCTGACAATTACGCTTCAGAGCGTATTTTTGTAACAGCACGCGATGGCATAAAAGTACCGGTAAGCTTAGTTTACCGTAAAGATGCGTTTAAAAAAGATGGCACTAACCCATTACTTCAATATGGTTATGGCTCTTATGGCGCGACAATGGATCCAACGTTCTCAAGCTCACGTTTGAGCTTGTTAGACCGTGGTTTTGTATTTGCTATTGCCCATGTACGTGGCTCGCAAATGTTAGGCCGCCCTTGGTACGAAGACGGTAAGTTACTAACTAAAAAGAACACGTTTAACGATTTTGTTGATGTAACTAAGGCATTGGTGTCTCAAAAATATGGCGCAAAAGATGAGATATTTGCGTTAGGTGGCAGTGCTGGTGGCTTATTAATGGGCGCAGTAGCAAACCAAGCACCTGAGCTTTATAAAGGGATGGTTGCAGCGGTACCATTTGTTGACGTAGTAACAACGATGCTTGATGCGAGTATTCCACTTACAACAAATGAATACGGCGAATGGGGTAACCCGAACGAAAAGCAATACTACGATTATATGTTGTCTTACTCACCATACGATCAAGTATCTAAGCAAGCGTATCCTAATATGCTAGTAACGACGGGCCTGCACGACTCACAAGTTCAATACTTTGAACCTGCAAAATGGGTTGCTAAGCTGCGTGACTATAAAACTGATGACAATAAGTTATTGTTTAAAATAGATATGGAAGCAGGGCATGGCGGCGCATCGGGTCGCTTTAAACGCTTAGAAGATACCGCGCTAAACTATGCATTTATGCTTGATTTAGCGGGTATTAAAAAGTAGTTAATTTGTATATTTAAAATAAACAAAAATGTAAGGTGCTTTTAAGAAAGCACCTTTTTTTGTGGCAAGTTAAAGCTAAACATAGTGCCTTTACCAATTTCACTTTGTACGTAAATTTCGCTATCCATCAGCTTTAATAATCCTCTGCAAATAGCCAGCCCTAACCCACCTTGTTGACGCCCTTCTTTATTGGAGTTACTTGCTTGGTAGTGTGGGTCAAAAATAGCATTCAGCTCATCTTCTTTTATACCTACACCTGTATCGGATACATGCACAAATAGTTGATTATTGTCACTGCGTTTTACATGTACGGCAATGCTGCCACCGCGAGGGGTATGCCTAATTGCGTTATCAATTAAGTTGCTTAACACGCGCTCTAATTTAGCTATATCGGCAACAACGGGAAAGTCACAAATTGCGGGCTCTACCGACAAACTAATACCTTTTTTATCTACGGTTAAACTAAATTTAGCCATGCAATCGTAAATGAGTTCACCTAAATTAAAGGTTTCTTTATTTATACTTATTTCGCCGTTTTCTAAGTGAGCAAGCTCAAATATTTGCTCTATGAGTAGCTTTAATTGCCCGCAATTATTAAGCGAGACTTGTAAGTATTCTTGTTGTTCTTGTTTGCTTAACTGTTCACCCGACTGATTTAATACTTCTAAAAACCCCTGCAAGGAGGCAAGTGGTGTACGTAGGTCGTGCGAGAGATGAGTTAGCAACTCTTTGCGTTGTTTATCGCCTTGCTCAAGCGCTTTAAACTGCTCGTTAATACGCGTTAACATGGCTTGAATACTTCGCCCTAAACTATGCACTTCGTTACTTTTTTGCGTTGAGTAGTTACTTAGCTTTGTGTCGGTAAGGCTGTAGTTTGCGGCTTCAATATTACTAACATCGCGTGCTAAGCGCTGAATTGGGTTGGTAAAAAAGCGTAGCAAAATAAGCATCGCAATAAATAAAAATGCGAGTGCAGAGCCAAGCCATAAAGCGGCTAGCCATAACTTATCATTATTTTTTACAGTGCTTAGTGAGGTGTCGTAAGCCTCGCCACCAATAATTACATATAAATAACCTTGTAACTGATCGTGATTAAATACTGGCGCGGCTGAAAATATTTTTTGTTGCTCTTTATTACGAGGATTATCACCATAAATAGGTGCAGCGCTTGGGTCGTTAATCAGCCTTTTTAAAGGTGTTAAACTAATATGCGTGCGTTTAACTTTACCCGGCTTTGCTGAGTAAGTAAGAATTTTTCCGGTTTCGTCTACAAAATAAAATTCAAACGCCGGGCCTAATAACATTAAGGTATGAAATAGGTTTTCAAGCGCTTTATAGTCGTAAACACCTTCTTTTATTAATGGGTTATCTTGTACTAAATGCTCAGCTAACGCTAAGTGCAGATTTTGTTCTGCATGGTGCTTTGAAGTCAGTTCTAATTGCTTGCTCCAGCCATAAACAAGTGCGCAAATAAAACAAAAAATCACCACTAGCGATATCGCTAATTTTTGATACAAAGATAATTTCATAATAGGTGTCTTAATTTAGTTGGCTAGGGTTTAGTTTGTAACCAACACCCCAAACGGTTTCGATAATAGGCGCTTGTTGGTGTTCTTCTAGTTTGGCGCGTAAGCGGTTTATATGTGAATTAACCGTGTGCTCGTAACCACTGTGTTGATAACCCCATACTTTATCGAGTAACTGTTGGCGACTAAATACATGGTTAGGGTGGCGTGCAAAGTAAACGAGTAAATCAAATTCGGTGGCGGTAAGGTTAAGTGCTTGTTTACCTAAGTACACTTGGTGCGAACTAAATTCTATATTGAGTGAGCCTACATTGAGTGTTTGTTCGCTATCAACGGAGGAGTTGTCGTTATTTTGGCTAGCGAGTAGCTGTGCTCTGTGGCGTAATTGGGTTTTTACTCTGGCTTGTAATTCGCGTGCAAAAAAAGGTTTACAAATATAATCGTCGGCGCCCATTTCAAGGCCAATAACTCTGTCCATATCGCTACTAAGCGCGGTGAGTAAAATAACGGAGGTAGTAGGGTAATGCTCTTTTATTTTTCGGCATAAGCTTAAACCATCCATTTGGGGTAAGTTTATATCGAGTAAAATAAGTCCGTAGGGATGCTTAGCTATTTTTTTTAAGGCTAGTTCTGCGCTTACAACATGATCAACATGTAAGTTAAGCGACGTTAGCTGTGTGGTAATTAACTTACCTATTTCTCTGTCATCTTCTACTACTAATATTTTTTCGTGACGCATGTATTACCTCGTAAAAAGGGGGGCATCCGTGCTCCCTTACTTCCCCATTACAAGCTGGAACGTTACTGCGTGCGCATAATTACTATTTTCGATACCGGATTATCAAACTTATGCTCAACACCAAGTACTGATGTTGATAATCCATCTTGATTTGAAACAATGCCTGGATGCATTGTTATTATATCGGCTGTATCGTCACGTATTTCGTTAAACCCTTCACCGCTAGCGGCAGGACCTGGCACAGTTTCAGCTGTTTCTGTATTTGCTTCCGTACCAGCATCATAAGCAGTTGTAGTGCGTGATAACGAACCGCCAACTTCTAATGTTGATACATCTAAAGAACTAAGACCGGTAAAAGCATCATTTGTATTCCCAAGCATGGCAGCAAATGACAAATTAAGCGTTTCTTGCTCTTCAACAGTAATGATTACTGTGGTGGTTTCACCAGGGCCAATGCCTCCTTCAGCTGAAACAGCAGCAAGTGCACTTTCGTAACTTAGGTATTCTTCATTTGCGCCGCTTTCTGCAAGCATTTCTAAACCAACAGAAGCGGTTGTGCCGAATGTCCAAGGTGCTTCATCTTCAAAAGCAATGACAGAGAGTGGTGACAAAGGCTGTCCTGCAGTTAAGTTACTAAAAGTAATAGTAAACTCATTGATTACAGGTTCTACAACAATAGGTTCAACAACGACCGGCTCTTCAACCACTGGGTCGTTATCATTATCGCTACACGCTGCAAGTGTGGTTGCAAGTGCAAGCACTAGTAGACTTTTTTTGAGGTTGTTAGTAGATGACATAATCATGCTCCTACTTAACTGTAACGGTTAATTGAGCTACTGGGTTTAACCATCTGTGTACTGTATTGCTTAAATCGCTATTACCGGCTTCTAAATCGTCATCGCCTAAGCTACCTGGGTGAATATGGATGCTTGTATTTGTATCACTACTTAATATGCCTGTACCGCCAGTGCCAGCGTCGCCACCTGGAGCTGCTGGAATGCCTGGAGTACCTGGTGCGCCAGACCCTTCAACTACAAGCTCATTGTTTTGTTCAGTGCCTGCATCGTAAGCATTTAAATTAATTGTGTAAGTACCCGCTTCTGTTGGGATTTTCCAACTGTTTAAGCCTACAAAGCCATCATTAGTTGGTAGCATCATTGCAGTTAAAGATAGGTACTCGTTACCGTCAGTAGTTGTCAGTGTTGCCGTTGTAGATGCTGCTGGTGCAAGTAAGCCCTCAGCTGGATTTGCAGCCATATCACTGCCTGCAGCAGTTGCTTGTGCAACTAGCTCTGCAATATTTCCGCCCTCAGCCATTGTTTGTAATGCTGTAGAGGCTTGCGTTGCTACTTCAAATAATGTGTCTTCGCTGTTGTGTGCTGTAATTAATAGTGGAGTAAAGTGAATACCCTTGGTTAGGTTAGTAACCTTTAAGTCTAACTCTGCGGCCATAGTCGATTGGCTAGCTGCCGCTAAAAGAATTGCGATTGTTAATGTAGAAGTTTTCATTATTATTTCCTGTAAGTGATGATTCGAGCTAAGTATTGAATAATCGTCTCCAGAAACTCTCACAAACTTATCACTTTTTTATCACAAGATTTCACGCTGTGATTTTTAAAGGTAAATACGTTGGTTGATTAGTAGACATTTGTTTAGTTAAGAGGCAACATACACAAAACAAAAAGGAGTGTGTTATGGAAGAAAATCAACAGGTTGAACCAGCTAATAAAGATGACCGTACGTGGGCTATGTTATGCCATTTAAGTGCGCTTGCTGGGTTTGTTGTGCCGTTTGGCTCAATAATTGGGCCATTAATTGTGTGGTTAATTAAAAAAGATGAAATGCCAATTGTTGACGTACATGGCAAAAAAGCCCTTAATTTTCAAATAACGATGGCAATTACTTACCTTGTTTGTTTTGTACTAATATTTGCAGTGATAGGTTTAATATTACTGCCTTTAGTGGCAATTTTTGGGTTTGTAATGGTTGTAATGGCGAGTATTAAAGCTAACGAAGGTAAAGAGTTTAATTACCCGTTTAGTTTAAATTTGATAAAATAAACACACAGTTATTTTTATACCAATTGCATTAAATTAGTGATCTATTATAGCAATAAGAAAACAGCTCAATAACAAGGCTAAAATTATGATACATAGTTGTTCTATATAAATAATTTTTAACGTCGTTAGTGAGTTATTTAATACGCTAGAATGATCATGTTTTTAATAAAATTGATATTATAAACCCAGCTATAGGCTGGGTTTTTACGTTTAGCCATAAGGGCATTATGCTTTACCTCACGTTATTCATTAGCGCATTTATATCTGCCACATTACTGCCCAGCTCTTCTGAGGTGATAATGGTGGGAATGATTGCACAAGGTAAAGTTAATTTATGGCTTATGTGGTGCGTAGCAACGCTTGGAAATGTGTTAGGAAGCTGTGTTAATTACTGGTTGGGTACACAAGTACTGCGTTTTAAAGATAAAAAATGGTTCCCTGTATCGCAAAAAGGGCTTGATAACGCACAAAAGCAATTTAATAAATATGGAGTGTATAGTTTGTTATTTGCTTGGTTACCGGTTGTGGGGGACCCATTAACGGTGATTGGAGGCATATTTAAAGTGCGATTTAGTACCTTTTTACTGTTAGTAACACTAGGCAAAGGCGGGCGCTATTTAGCGGTTATCGCCCTTGCCGTAGGATTCGAAAAGCTTTTTTAAATAAGTTTTTAAGACCTTATTTAGCCCAATCAAGCGTTAACGACACCGAGTCGGCAAAACGCAGTGCATGCGGTTTATCAACACGTGCTTTAGCGTAATGAACACTCGGGTGTGAATGACAAACGGCAAGAATTTCAGCCACTAATTTTTCGAGCAATAAAAAGTGCCCTTGCTCTACTAAGCTAATTACTTCTTTAGTGATCACTTTGTAGTTAAGTGCTTGGTCTACTTCATCCGTTTTACAGGCATCGTCAGCAGGGTAATGTATCTCTAGATTGATCACTACATCTTGCTTTTTTTCACGCTCATCGGGGTTAAAGCCAATAAACGTACGCAAGCGCAAATTAGTAACGTTAATAATTGCATTAGCCATAGGTTAACCCTTAATAAGCTGCAAAAATTCGTTACGTGTTTTAGGATCGCTTCTAAAATTACCTAACATTACTGATGTACGCATGCTTGAATTTTGTTTTTCTACACCACGCATCATCATACACATGTGTTTTGCTTCAACAATAACACCCACACCTTTAGCGCCAGTAACTTCCTCAACCGCTTTAGCGATTTGATGCGTTAACTGTTCTTGAATTTGAAAGCGGCGTGAAAACATATCAACAATACGTGCAAATTTAGATAAACCCAATACTTTACCATTTGGAATGTAAGCAATGTGGCAGCGACCAATAAATGGCAGCAAATGGTGCTCACACATAGAGTAAAGCTCTATGTCTTGCACTAAAACCATATCGTCAGCATCAGACGTAAATACCGCTTTGTTGGTTATCTCATCAAGCGTTTGGCGATACCCTTGCGTTAAATATTCCATTGCTTTTGCGGCACGTTTTGGCGTATCAAGTAAACCTTCGCGGTTAGCATCTTCACCTACAGCAGTAATTATTTTTTGGTAACTTTCTTTTAATTCGTCATGCATAAGTTTCTCAGTCTAGTGTGTTCTACTTTAAATGGCGTCCGCCATCAACAGGCAAGGAGCGCCCTGTGATGTAGTGGCTCTGTAATAGTAAATCAATGCTATTGATAATTTCTTGGCATCCGGGTTCAATGCCCATTAATGATTTTTTAAGGGTTTTAGCTCGATATTGCTCATCATCATGCTCATTAAAAATAATGAGTGATGGAGCAACCGAGTTTACCTTTATGTTTGGTGCATATTTAGCGCTGAACGATTTAGTTAAGTTATCGAGTGCCGCTTTACTTGCTGCATAAGCTAAGTGTTTAGGGCTACCTGTTTCAACTACATAATCGGTAAGATGAATTATATCAGCAGGTGCATTGACACTTTGTTGATAGTTTAAAAGCAGCTCAGCGCACATTAAATTAATTAAATACGGTGTTTTAGCATGTATACGCATCATGTTATCAAACAGTACTGCAAAGTCAGGATTGTTAGCTTCGCAGTCCCAGCTTGATGCATTGTGAACAATAGCGCGCAGCGATGTTGTGTGCTCTTTAAGCGTATTTATAAATGCACTTATACCGTCGTCGGTACTAAAGTCGGCATAAATACACATAGCGCCTTGTTGCTCTAATGCATCAACAGCGTCGTGGCGAGTACGATACGTAATAACAACAGCCTGCCCTTGAGCTATATAGTGCTGAGCAAGTGCTAAACCAATGCGTTGGCCTGCGCCGGTAATTAAAATGGGCGATGTCATATAGGGCAGTGTTCTCTTTGGCGGGTCATTAATAAATATTAGCGTGTTAATTTAGTAAAATATACGCAGTCTCTTGATCTGTCGATCAAAAAAGCAATTAATCCTCAAAGGCGTTAATTGCTTTATTTTATTTACTAAAACATTAATCGTAAATTGTCGGAATGGGTTGGCGCTTATGTTGTGTACGCGTGTAAATGCTTACAAGCTTTTGTTCAACATCGCCAGACACAGATTTACCTTCTAAAAAGTCATCAATCTGCTCATAGCTCAAACCAAGTGCTTCTTCATCTGTTAAGCCTGGGCGGTCACTTTCTAAATCAGCTGTAGGTGCTTTTTCTACTAACAAAGCTGGGGCACCTAGTGCAGTAGCAAGAGCACGAACTTGACGTTTTGATAAACCAAATAGCGGAGCTAAATCGCACGCGCCGTCACCAAATTTAGTATAAAAACCAGTAATATTTTCAGCACTATGATCGGTACCTACTACTAAACCTTGGCAAAAACCTGCAATTTCGTATTGAGCAACCATACGTTGTCGCGCTTTAACATTACCTTTAATAAAGTCTATTTGAGCTTGCTCAGGCAGAGCCTCACCGCAGCCAACTACCGCAGCTATTGCTTGCTCATGCAGTGCATCAGCGGCAGGTTGTACGTTAACGGTCATACGTTTACTTGGTTGAATAAAATCAACGGCCATTTGTGCTTCGTCTTCATCAGCTTGTACGCCATAAGGTAGGCGCACAGCAATAAATTGGTATTTGTCAGTATCGTGTTCTTTATTTAGCTCGTTTACGGCAAGTTGACATAAGCGGCCGCAAGTTGATGAGTCAACACCACCGCTAATACCCAGTATTAGGGATCGCGAATGAGCTGCTACTAAACGTGCTTTAATAAAAGCAACCCGACGAGTTATCTCAGCATTTACATCAATCGTTGGCTGTACTTTCATTTCAGCCATAATTTCGGCGCGCATTGCCAGCTCCTTATAAAATTTAATATGTGATACGCAATAAACTTATTATGTGATTTAGTCTTAATTAATTAAAGTTTTAAATGAGCTTTTATTTTGAGAAGCTCTGCTTTTAATTCTTCTACTTCTGCCAATAAATCACTCAGCTCTTTATCTTTAATTACTTCGCTTGGTAGAGCAACAAAGGCATCGGCGGGATTATTTTGTTGTTCGCCAAATAAATGAATGTATCGGCTGTCGCGTTTACCTGCTTCTCGTTCTAATTTACGGGCGTAATCGCTTTCAATCAGTTTATTGAGTGCTGTTTCTACTTCATTTACGTTATTAAAATCAGCAAGCCTAGCACTGCGGGTTCTTAATTCACCTGGGGTTTGGGCGCCACGTAAAAGTAATAAACAAACAATGGCACGTTGCTGAGCAGAAAATTGCAGATTACTAAACTCAGTGTTGCAAAAGCGGTGGTCGTATTTATTTACGCGACCAGAAAGGCCTTCATCTATGGTAACCAAACGCATTTCTATTAGTTCATCGAGTGCATTTTTCACGTCTTCATCTGTAAGGTTTAACACAGGATCGCGATTAGACTTTTGGTTACAGGCATTCACTAACCCATTTAACGATAGCGGATAGTGCTCTGGGGTTGTGCTTTGTTTTTCTAATAAGCAACCAAGAATACGTTGTTGATTTGCTGATAACTGCATAAATAATCTCAAATTAGTAAGCGTATTTTATTAGCTTACACCTTTATTGAGTGCCAAGCCATTGTTGAAGTTTAGGTTTTAGGGCGGCTAAATCGAGTGGCTTACTTAAATAGTCGTTCATGCCTGCAGCTAGGCATTTTTCTTTATCACCCTGCATGGCATTGGCTGTAAGTGCAATAATAGTAATGTTTTCATTACCTTTGCCCGCATCACCTTCTCTAATGGCTTTAGTGGCTTGGTAGCCGTCCATTTCAGGCATTTGGCAATCCATTAAAATAAGCTTATATGGCTTACCTTGTTTTGCATTAAGTTTTACAATTGCCTCAAGCCCATTTTCAGCAATATCAAAAGTCACACCAGCTTGTTTTAATAACGCCGAGGCAACTACTTGGTTTATTTTATTATCTTCAACGAGCAGTAGTTGTGGCTCTGATGAATCAAGTACCGGTGCTTTAGTTAGCTTGTTTTGCAGCTGTGCTTGTTGCAGCTGTTGCTCAATGTATTTATCGTTCGTGAGTGAGTCAAACAAGTCAGAAGGGGTCAGTGGTTTGAAAATCATACAGTCGACTTCCATACCTACTTTAGACTCCTCAGGTGAATAACTCATTGGCGCCATAATAACTAACTTGCAACTGTGCATATTTATAAAGTTTTTAAGCGCGGTTATGTCCGTTTGCGGCGCTTTTTCAAAAAAGTAGTAATCAACTAAAATGGCTTCAGGATGGGTGGTTACATTATTTAAATAATCATCAACCTCAAGATAGTCTTGTATGCAATTAACCTTTGCACCCCATACCTTGAGTTGTTTGCTGGCTGTATTTGCATTTAATGAGCACTCATCAATAATTAAAATATGTTTGTTTTTAATTAAATGACTCGGTAAATCTTGTTCTTTACTTAAGCGAGGCTGTATTTGTATTGTGAAAGAAAATGTACTTCCTTCACCTTGCATGCTGTTTACGCTTACTTCACCGTTCATCAGTTCACACAGTTGTTTTACTATGGCAAGTCCAAGCCCTGTACCACCAAATTGGCGTGTTGTTGAAGCATCGGCTTGTGTGAATGAGTCAAATAACGATACTTGTTTTTTAGGGTCAATACCAATGCCCGTATCAATAATCGAACATTGTAGGAACGAGCCATCCGTTGTGTAGTCTACTCTGGCGGTAATAAGCACTTCGCCATCAATAGTAAATTTAACCGCGTTGCCAATTAAGTTATTTAAAATTTGGCGCAAGCGGTTAGGATCACTAATTATTTCGCTAACTGTAATTTGAGTGGCATCTAGAATAAGTTTTGTATTGTTTTGTTCTACCTTTAAAGCAAAGGATTCAACCACTTCACCTAATAACCGAGGTAAATTAAATTGCACGTTTTCAATATCGAGTTTACCTGCTTCAATTTTAGAAAAGTCTAATATGTCATTAATTATATTAAGCAAAGATTGAGCTGATGATTGAGCAAGTTCAATATGGTGCTTTTGCTGAAGATCTAATTGAGTTTGCTTAATTATATTAAGCATACCTAAAACACCGTTCATTGGGGTACGAATTTCGTGGCTCATACTAGCCAAAAATTCACTTTTAGCTTCAACAGCTTGCTCTGCTGCTTCTTTAGCGGTAACGAGTTGTTGCTCGGTTTCAATACGTTTTTGGCTTGAATGCAAACTGCCAATAAGTGCTGCGACGGCAATTAAAAAGCTCTCTTCGTTACGAGACCAATTTCTAGGTGACTGACATTGCTCTGCGCATACAACACCCAAAGCTCCACTACCGGCTGGGATAACCACGCATAACATGGCTTGAATTTCTAAAGGGTTTAAATAGTGTTCTTTTAGAGGCATCAAAACTGGGTGATTTAGTGCATCTGGAGCATTAAATACAGCTTGGTGATCAATGGTATTAAAAAAGTCTTTAGTATTTCTTCTTAGCCAAATAGGGTCTAAGGTGTCGCTTGATAATTGATTGCTGTGAACTGCAAACGGATTTAGTTGACTCTTATCTTCATTAAAAAACCAAATGCTGGCACGTTTAACGTCAAATGCTTGGCAAATCGATTGTGTGATTATGTCTTTAGATTGGCTTAGTTGTCCGTTTAATATGAGTTTATTAACGGTTAGCGACGCGAGTATTTCATTATGCAGTGCAACTTTATTGCTTTCTAATTCAATTTTTTTACGGGTATCAATATTTTGCAATGATCCAAAGATACGAATGCTACGGCCATTCTTTCGCTCAACTTCGCCGTGCGCGAGTACCCATATAGTTTTATTTTCAGCGTTAATAACTTCAAGTTCAACTTCGTAACTTTCACCAAACTTTATAGCACGTTCAATTAACCCGGCTATTTTTTTTCGGCTTTCACCTTCTTTAAAATAGCCTAAATCACTTGGCCATTCAGGTTGTGTATCAAGTGAGTATTTAAATATTTTTTTGGTCATGTCTGACCAATAAACTTGCTTGTTTTCTAAATTAAATGACCAAGCCCCAATTTGAGCTAAGTCACTCATTGCTTCAAGCATTTTTTCATTTTGTTGCTGGCGATTAAGCATTTTTAAAAAGAATAAAAAGGCCCAAATTAATAACCCGCAAATAATAATAATCGATAACCGAAGTGGCCATACAGCTGAGTTTGGAGGGCTCCAACCTATTTTAGGTGCAACATAAAGTTGCCAATTCCCACCTTGAAAGCTTAATGTAAACTCAAGGGGGTCTTGATCTGTTATATTTTGATCACCATAAAAAAACTCCCCTTTTTTGCCTAGCCCATGTCTGCCTTGTAAAGCGACGTTATACTCTTTTTCGAGCTCATAAATACCCGAATTTTTGTAGACTTTATCAATATTAAGAACAACTGAGAGTAATCCCCAAAAGCGATTCTCTGGAGGTACGTAAACAGGAACTCGGGCAATAAGTGCAATGTCACCTTGAATTAATTTTAATGGACCAGCCATAACTATGGTATTTGTATCGCGGGCTCTAATTGCATCAGCGCGTTGGTTTTTTTCTTCTAAGAAGTTTAAACCGAGTGCTTTTTCATTACCTTTTAAGGGGTAAGTCATGCGAATTACCATATCGGGAGCGCCACCAATATTACGAAGCTCATTTGAGGTTTTAAATAGCGGTTGAGCAATTTGTTCAAATTGTTTTTGCTGTAAATTAGGCTGTGCTGCGACGGCAACCCCTAAGCCTCGAACTAGTTGGATATTAGAAACTAAAATAGATTCTAATTGAGCACGATAGGTACTTACTTCAGAGAGTATCTGTAACCTATGTGCATCTTTTACACGATTATAGTTAATACGATCAAGAACAACACCAACTAGTACAGTTAGCGTAAGCGATAACCAAAAGGTCAGCTTAAAGTTATGAACATTTGTTTTGTTATTAGTAGACGGTGGCATTAGCTACATCGTGGCGTTAATTTAGGCAAATTAACTATAGCTAATTTATGACATAAATGAAAACGGCGCATTAACAAATGCGCCGTTTTATTTTTATAATTAGTAGTTTAGCTATCGCTAACTTCACGCGCCCAATGATTTTGCTTTGCTACATGTAGCTTGCGGTAACCATCAAGTAGTGCCGCATGCTTTTTAAAGCCTTCAAGCGATAAACCAGGGAAAGTTAAACCGTTAAATTGTTTTTCACCTTCGGCAATTTCAATAGCGAGTGTTACGTTATTAGCGCCAAACATTAAGCCTAACGCATCCTGGTAATCAGCGTATTGGCGCTCGTCATCGTATTTTATTTCTAAAATAGCTTTTAAGCAGCGAAAATGACGCATTGCATCTTCATTTACTTGGCCTGTATGAAGTATCCAATCTACCCAATCGATTGCCTCTTCACTGCCTGCAGCTAAGCAAAGGTGCGCTTTAAGCTCACCTATACGTAGTGTGTGCCATGGCGTGTCGGCATCAGTTGCTAAACCAATAAATTCTGCGGCGCGAATAATATCGCTGTGACCGGCTTCTTCTAAGCTGTCGTAAATCTCCATCCATTGCTCGGCATCGTATTGATCAAGCGATAGGAATGTTTCGCGGAATTTAGCGCCTTCATTGTTATTACGCCAAATTAGTTCATCAACAGGGTAAATGTCTGACATGCCCGGTACTAAAATACGACATGCATATACGTTTAGGTGCGTGTAATCCATGATGTAGATATCATGATCCATGCTGTGAATTAGGTCAGTACAGAAATTATATTCTTGCTCTGTTGTGCCGCTAAAGTCCCAGTGTACAAATTCAAAGTCAGGTTTTGCACGGAAAAAATCATGTGAAATCAAACCACTTGAATCAATAAAGTGCAGTTCAATGTTCTCTGGTGTTGCTACTTCATCGTTATCAAATGTTGCAGGTTGGAATACATCTAGCTGATCAAGACGACGGCCTTGTAGTAACTCAGTCACGGTACGTTCAAGTGCAACTTCAAATGATGGGTGAGCACCAAAAGAGGCAAATACTGAACCATCTGTTGGGTTAATAAGCGTTACGCTCATTACAGGGTATTTGCCACCAAGTGATGCATCGGCAATACGTAAATGAAAGCCATGGCTGCGAAGTTCTTCACACGCTTCGTGAATTTTAGGGTATTGCTTAACAACATCTTCAGGCACGATTGGTAAACAAATACCTTCGGCGATGATGCGGTTTTTAATAGCGCGTTCAAATACTTCTGATAAACCTTGTACGCGAGCTTCAAATTTTGTGTTACCTGCGCTCATACCGTTAGATACAAAAATATTACCAATTACATTTACTGGAATGTATACGTCTTGGTTATCGCGTTGACGCGTGTACGGCAGGGTACAAATGCCACGGTCAATATTGCCTGAGTTAAAATCAAAAAGGTGTGATGCGGTAAGTTCGCGCTCTGGGTCAAAGTAATCCCATAAGCTTTCATCCATAATACCTTGTGGTACTTCATCGCCTTCAACTTTAAACCATTTTTCGGTTGGGTAATGAGTAAACTCGCCATTGGCAAATTCTTCACCTAAATAAAAGTCTGCAAAAAAGTAGTTACAGCTTAAACGCTCAAAGTATTCACCTAGCGCTGAGGCAATAGAGGCTTTGTCGGTTGCGCCTTTACCATTGGTAAACATAACACCGCAATCACTGTCTTTTATATGAACCGAATAACAGTTAGCTACAGGGTTAAGCCAAAGCGCTTCTTCAACATTAATGTTTAGGGCTTTAAGCTTGTTTTGCATGGTAGAGATTGACGATTCTAGGTCGCGGTCTTTACCTTTGATAAATGTTTTTTCAGTCATATTTTACTCAACTAGTTCTGCACGATGTGTGGAGCCGACATTATCGTGGATTTTGATGTTTATTTCACCCTTTGCGAGCAAGAACATTATTATTTAATAAAACTATGGTTATTATATGCCCTTAACGCTTGGTCAAAAACGTGCAAAGGAAAGGTTGATGTTTAAAGTAATCAAACGCTTGTTGTTATTAATTGTGATTTTAGGACTGGCAAGTACCGCCGTTGTTTATGGTGTACTTACTTTAAGTTTACCCGCCCTTGATGGAAACGGACGTAGTAACGCAGTAGTAGAGCCTGTAAAAATTTCGCGCGATGCACTAGGGCAAGCAGTAATAAACGCAAATAGCCGAAACGACGCCGCCTATGGTTTAGGTTATGCGCATGGGCAAGACCGATTTTTTCAAATGGATTTATTAAGGCGTAATGCCGCAGGCGAGCTAAGTGAATTATTTGGTAAAGCAGCGCTGGGGCTCGACAAAAAAATGCGTTTTCATCAATTACGCAAACGCAGCCAAATTATTTTACGAACGCTGCCTGATGCAGATAAGCAATTACTTAAAAGTTACGCTCAAGGTGTAAACGAAGGCTTAGCGCAAGTAGGGTATTCAAGCTTTGAATATTTACTAACGGGTGCAGCACAAAATCCATGGCAAAGTGAAGACAGCCTATTAGTTATATTTAGCATGTACCTTGATTTGCAAAGTGCCACATTTAAGCGTGACCAAGCACTTATTCAAATTGAGCAAGCGTATGGTAAGCAAATGGTTGATTTTTTAACGCAACCGAGCAAATACCAAGCCGCACTTGATGGCACTAAATTAGCGCCATATAGTGACGGCATACCTACTTTTCCAACTCAAATAAAACAGACAGTTAAAAGCATTGACGCTAACCAAGAGCGCGGCAGTAATAACTGGGCAGTTACGGGGGCGCTTACTAAAACAGGTGCGGGTATGGTGTCGGATGATATGCACTTATCGATGGCAGTGCCTGTAATTTGGTACAGAGCGCAGTTAAATTATATAAAAAATGGAGAGCCTGCTCAGGTAACCGGTGTATCGCTGCCCGGAGCGCCCGCAATTGTGGTGGGTACTAACAATAATATTGCATGGGGGTTTACTAACGGTTATTTAGATACCGCCGATTGGATTGCATTAAACGATAACAGTAAAACATGGCAAGTTGATGAACCTATTGCATTACCCGATGGGGAGGTCGAAAACTACTCATTAATACTCAGCGAATACGGACCTGTAAAATACATTAACGAAAAACCTTATGCACTTAGCTGGGCGGCACACCAGCCTTATGCCGTTAATATGCAGTTATTAAAATTAGAGCAAGCCAAAACAGTAGATGATGCACTTGCTGTCGCAAGCGATGTGGGAATACCGGTGCAAAATCTAATGGTGGTCGACAGCCAAGGCAGCGCAGCGTGGAAGCATATGGGCGGTATACCAGCGCGTAAAACGCCTAGCGAACTTGGTGTAAATGCCGATGACTACTCAGCGCTTTGGCAGCAAAGCGAGTTACAACGCCCGTTTGTTAAAAACCCACAAAGCGGGCGATTATGGACTGGTAATTCTCGCGTGGTGTCGGCTGAAGATAATACCCGTTTTGGTAATGGTGGCTATGCACTGGGCGCGCGCTCAAGCCAAATACGCGATAGATTATTTGAAAAACAAACATTTGCAGAGAGCGACTTTTACGCACTACAGCTTGATAACCAAGCTCGCTTTTTAATGCCTTGGCATGCTTTGCTATTAAAGCAGTTAAAAACCGATCAAACCAAAAATCAGCAATATATAACCGCGCTCGAAAATTGGCAGCAATGTGCATGTTCAACCTCCATAGGGTATACCTTAGTTAAGCGCTACCGCGATGAAGTCATTAATATTTTATTTAGTAATATTGAAAGCCAATTAAATAAACAGCAAGGCACACTTAAATACGTAAAACGAGATTTAGAGCCCGCAGTTTGGCAGCTTATTAACAACAAACCCGACACATGGTTAAACCCACAATTTAAAAGTTGGGATGCGCAATTACTCGGTGCATTTAGCCAAACTGTTACTAAGCTTACCGAGCAATTTGGTAATAACGTACAAAGTTGGCAGTGGGGCAAGGTAAACGAGCTAGTAATAGAGCATCCGTTTGCAAAGCAAATCCCCTTACTTGCTAAGTTTTTAAATATGCCTACAGCACAAGGTTTTGGCGATAGTTACATGCCCGCTGTACAAGGGCGTAGTTTTGGCGCATCGCAGCGCTTTATTGCTCAACCAGGTCATTTAAAACGTGCAATTTTAGCTATTCCGGGAGGGCAATCGGGGCATCCGTTATCTGAATTTTATAGAGCGGGTTTTAGTGACTATGTAGAGGGCAAACATACGCCTTTATTACCTCAAGAATTAATACATCAAATAGTAATAGAGCCTACGCGATGAACTAAAGTATACCTAAACACGTTCTATATAATCACTAATAAAACAACAGAGAACTAAAATGAAAAAAATACTACCCGCATTAATAACAGGTTTATTACTAAGCACTACAGCGCAAGCCGATGAAGGCCCAGTAACAGCACAAAAATTAAGTGACCATGTATACGTACTATTTGGGCAAGGCGGTAATATTGCAGCAAGTGTAGGCGATGATGGCATTTATATTATTGATGATCAGTTTGCCAAGTTATCAGATGATATTAAAAAAACGATTAGCGATTTAAAACCAGGCAGCGCAGAGTTTGTTATTAATACGCATCATCATGGCGATCACACCGGCGGCAACGAAAATTTTGCTAAAGCGGGTGCGCACGTTATAGCACACGACAATGTACATAAACGTTTAGAAGAGCAGCATGGAGAAGGGTCAGACTTTTTATCGCGCATTAGTTTTGGTCACGATTTAAAACTGCATTTTAATAACGAACACGCCCATGTGGTGCATTATGAGCATGCACATACCGATGGCGATTCAGTTATCTTTTTTAGTAATGACAACATAGTACACATGGGCGACATTTACTTTAATTTTGGTAGCTTACCGTTTGTTGATGTAGATAGCGGCGGTAGCGTTAATGGTATTTTAGCGGCAGTAGACGATGTAGTTAAACAAATTGACGACAACACTAAAGTAATACCAGGGCACGGTAAGGTAAGTAACCGTTCAGGACTCATAGCGTATGGTAAACTTGTTCAAAGCGCGAAAGACGTAATGCTAAAAGCCATGCAAAATAATGCCAGCCTAGAGCAAGTGCTTAAAGCCGATCCACTGGCTGAGCTTGGTCTTGAATACGCTGGCTGGTTACCAAAAGAGAAAGTAACCACACTCTTTTATCGTAGCTTAAAGTAGTACATCTAAAGTAAAAAACATGATACAAAGCTGAGTGTATTCTTGATTTAATCGAGCGTACATTCGGCTTTTATTTTCTTATGCCTAAAGGAGTTGTGTATGTCGGCAGAAAAAACCCATCTTGAAATTTGTAACTTAACCAGAGAGCAATATCCGCAAATTAAAACCTTGATGGATCAAGCGTATCCCGACTTAGGTGGTGCGTGGCCAAGTCATACCATTTTTAGATTAATAGACCAATTTCCTGAAGGGCAAATAGGTATTGTAGATGACGGCGTGCTGGTGGGCTTAGCGTTAAGCGTTCAAGTTGATTACACACGTTTTTCAAATCCGCATACCTACGAAGACATCGCTGATGGTCACGACCGTGTATTTAGTGATACCGACGGCGATGCTTTGTATGGCTTAGATGTTGCCATTAGCGAAACTCACAGAGGCATGCGTTTAGGTCGTCGCCTTTATGATGCCCGTAAAGAACTGTGCCGCCAATATAACCTGCGCGCTATTTTAGCTGGTGGGCGTATTCCACGTTATTACAATCACAGCAGTGAAATGACGCCAATGGAATACATTGCAAAAGTAGATCAGAGAGAGCTGTACGATCCTATTTTAAGTTTTCAGTTATCTAACGATTTTCAGGTAAAGCGTTTACTTAAAAAGTACCTACCAGAGGATCAAGAGTCAGTTGGTTACGCCACGTTACTTGAGTGGAATAACATAATGTACGAGCCAACCGATACGGTACTTGAGTCAACTAAATCAATCGTGCGCGTAGGTGCTGTGCAATGGCAAATGCGTTGTGTTGAATCGGTTGAAGAAATGCTAAAGCAGGTTGAATACTTTGTAGATACCGTATCTGACTATAAAAGTGACTTTATACTATTCCCTGAATTTTTTAACGCGCCATTAATGGGCTTAGGAAATCAAAGCAACCAAACTGAAGCGATTCGTTATTTAGCCGAATACACCGAAACGTTTAAAAACGCGATGTCGCGTATGGCAATAGAATACAACGCCAATATAATTACCGGCTCTATGCCACTTGCCGAAGACGATAAAATTTATAACGTGAGTTATTTATGCCACCGCAGCGGTAAAATAGACGAGCAACGTAAAATACATATTACCCCGCATGAACAAAACGATTGGGTTATTCAAGGCGGCGACAAAATTGCCGTATTTGAAACCGATGCTGGGCGTGTAGGTATTCAAATTTGTTATGATGTTGAATTTCCTGAATTATCGCGCATATTAGCTAAGCAAGGGCTCGATATTTTGTTTGTGCCATTTTGGACCGACACTAAAAATAGTTATTTACGGGTTCGCCATTGCGCGCAAGCGCGCGCAATCGAAAACGAATGTTATGTTGTTATTGCAGGCTCAGTGGGTAACTTACCACAAGTAGAAAGCCTAGACGTACAGTACTCACAATCGGCAGTATTGACCCCGTCTGACTTTTCTTTTCCGCACGATGCAACATTAAATGAAGCCACACCTAATACCGAAATGTTATTATTTAGCGACCTTGATATGGATAAACTAAAAATTCTTCATAGCGAAGGTACTGTGCGCAACTTAAAAGATCGCCGCGAAGACTTATACGACGTAATTTTGAAAAAGAGAGATGTTTAATGGCATGGGTGTACTTAATTATCGCCGGGCTACTTGAAATTGGCTGGCCGATAGGTTTAAAAATTTCGCAAAACCCAGATACTCGCTGGCAGGGTATCACAATGGCGGCGGCTTTTTTAATCGCTAGTGGCTTTATGCTGTGGCTTGCCCAAAAGCAAATATCAATGGGCACCTCATACGCCGTGTGGACAGGCATTGGCGCTGCAGGTACGTTTTTAGTGGGTATATTGTTTTATAACGATGCCGCCACATTTGGTCGTATTGCCGGTGTACTAATGATTATTAGCGGTGTAATAACACTAAAAATCAGCTCTTAGAATCAGTCTTTAAAGCTATAAAAAAATTATAATAGCGCAGGTATAAAAGCCTGCGCTTTTTTATGCCCTTAATTCGGCAACATAACTAAAATAGCGGCAATGGCTATGAGTATTAAGCCTGCAGTATCTTGTTTTTTAAGTGGCTGTTTTAACCAAAGTACGGCAATTAGCATGGTAAAAAATACTTCAACCTGCCCAAGCGTCTTAACGTAAGCAACATGTTGTAAGCTCATTGCACTAAACCAGCCAATAGAACCGACACAACTAAAAACACTAATTGCGGCTGTAGTGCCTTTGTATTTCCACAATGCACTGAGCGTTTTTGGCTCTTTTAATAATAAATAGCCAAGTAATATTAGCGTTTGTAAGCTAATTACAAACAGTAAAACCCAAGCGGCAGAGTGTGGAAATAGTAACCCTGAATTTAAGCTCGCTTCACGTACCCACAGTGAGGTAAGTGCAAAGCAAGTACCACAAGCAAGGCCTAGTAATGCCGTTTTAGCATTAAAGTGTTTAACGCTTGTTATGCCGCTGAGTAGCAATACGGCAATAGCGCCAAAAAATACACCAAGCCAACCAAGTAAAGAGAGTGCTGAGCCAAAAAATAATACACCTAAAATGGCAGCCACTAACGCCTCGCTTTTAGCAAGACCAGCCCCTACAGCGTAGTTATTCATTTTAAACAACTTAACCATTAAGCCGGTGGCGAGTATTTGCATAACGCTTGCGCCAATAATAAATCCCCAAAAGGCATTATTAAACGTAGGCATGGCTGTATCTTGGTATTGATACAAACCATATAAATACACCGCCGCAATAGGGCCTGCAATAATAAAGCGAGAAAGAGTTACGCCAGCAACACTCACATTGCTACTTAATTTACTTTGCAGGGCATTACGCCAGGCTTGCATAAAGGCGGCTAAAAAAGTGAAAAAGATCCAAGTCATGGTATTTGTCGATTAAAAATAAGGCCTTTAAGTTAACAATCTTTAGTTATTAATGCGATGCATTAAGGGTGATAGTGAATATTCATCATCTGCGACATTATGCCGCACTGTTTTATGAGTAAACTTAGCTATAGTAAGTGTGATGTTATTGTTTAGCCGCCAGCGTTTGTCATAAAACGTATCTGGCGGCTTTTTTTGTGTGCTTATGCTAAGTTGTCAAAAACATCAAAAGGATAAATTATGACAACATTAGTTGTATGTGCATTACTTACGGTATTAATGCCTTACTTTGCAAAAGTGCCTGTTGCTATATCAATGGCAAAATTAGGTCGATACGATAATAAACACCCAAGGGCGCAACAAGCAAAGCTAACTGGCTTTGGTGCCCGTGCGCTAGCAGCACATCAAAATTGCTTTGAATCGCTCGCTGTATTCGCAGTCGCTATTGCAGTTGTACTAGGCACTAACTCTGTAGGCGCAATAACAGAAATGCTAGCTGTTACGCATATTGTGTCGCGTATTTTGTACTGTGTTTTTTATTACATGAACCTAGATATAATACGCTCACTAGTATGGTTTATTGGTTTGGGTACAGCCATTGCCATGATTGTGGTGAGTTTGTAACTTTATAGCGTAAAACCACAAAGCAAGCAGCCTAAAAGGGCGCTTGCTTTGTAGTCTTGAAAAATCTAATAAAGTTAGTGCGATACTTTAATTCGCTCTATTAAATCGGTATTAGCAACTTCACTATTTATTGCAAAATCTAGCTGTACAAGTACGTTTTGATAACCCATTGATGAGGGTTTGTATTGCCACTGTCTTAGCGCCTTTTTAGCTTCACGGTCAAATATGGCTTCAGGCTTTGCACTAACAACAGAAACATTAGCGGTTTCACCATTGGGAGTTATATCGTACTTTAATACCACTGAGCCGCTGATGCCTTGTTGAGCTGCTTGTATTGGATAAAGGGGTTCAATACGCATTGTCGGTGAAATATGATCCTCTTTAGTCATTGCCTCTGGTTGCTTTGCAATGGCTAAGCCGCTAAGCATGCTTGCCGCTATTAGCATTAAGCTACCTTTAGCAAATCGAGAGCTTTTACCGCTGTGTTTTATATTAGTTAGTCGTTGTAACATGGTTTTTTTATCTCCGTAGTGTGAATAAGCCATAAGTCCTGTGGGCGCATTTGCCGCGCAGTTTACTAAGGCTTTGCTGTATAAAATATGTTGTTGTGTGGTTTTATTGCTGAGTACCCGTTCATCACAAGTCAGCTCTTGTAATCGGCGCATGCTTGCGTAACAAACCCAAGCTAGTGGGTTGAACCACAGTAAAATAGTAGGCAGTAATATAAGTGCGTTTGTTAGGTTGTCTTTGCGTTTTATGTGTACGTTTTCGTGCTCTAAAATAAGCGCTAATGTGGCTTTATCAAACTGAGTTTTATAGTTACTCGGTAACACCAGCTTGCTGTTTAAAATACCGACCACCATTGGCGTGGCTACATGTTGACTGGTGTAGGTTTTAACATCAGCGGTAAGAGTACCTTCAAATTGGATTAACTCAGTTAACTGCAGGCTTTTAACAAAACGGGTATGTGTAATAAAACTGGCTATTAATAACCCTGCGGTAATGAGTACATACATGAGCGCCCAGCTAATACCCATTTCATGTGTAAAAGGCTGGTTAGGGGTAATTAGGTAATAGCTAATATTACTATTTTGCAGTGGTTTAATCGCATTGGGTAAGTTAGCAATCACCAACGCTGCAGGTAATAGCCATGCTAATTTATATACAAATCGCGAGCCAAGGGCTTTTAAACCAAATCGCTCGAGTAAAATAAATCCACAAAACAAAATACTTAATAGTAGTTGCTGCTCAATTAACCAATTAAAACCAGCTTGAATAACCATATTAATCCCTTACTTTTGGTTTTTTTCCCAGTCATCAATGACTTTTTTAAGCTCGTTTATATCTTGCTGAGAAAGCTGCTCTGATTTAGCAAAACCGCTTACAAGTGGTGCTATACGACCACTAAAAAAGCGCTCAATAAAGTTTTGGCTTTCTTTTAAGGTGTAGTCGGCACGCTCAATACACGGCATATAAATATATTGGCGACCTTCTTTTTCAAAGGACAGTGCGCCTTTTTTTACTAATCGACCTAGTAGGGTTTTAATGGTTTTTTCGTGCCATTGCTTATCGTCGCTTAAGCGCTCAATTATTTGGCTCGCGGTGGCGGGGTAGTTAATCCAAAGTGCGTCGAGCACGTCAAACTCTGCTTTTGATAACTCAATCATGCTATTGCCTACGAATGTAATCTTTAATTAAAGATTACACCTGTAATCTATTTTTGCAAGGTTATTTTTTAACTTTTTTGTGTGCTATTTAAACGAAGGTTAGATTTTTGAAATATCAGTTTTATTAATTTGTATGTAGTGGTTTTCAGGTAGGTTTAGTTTTGAAAGGGTGAGGTCACTAAATTGCACTCTAAATAAATCAATTACTTTATATCCGCAGTAATGCGCCATTTTACGTATTTGTCTGTTTAGCCCTTGTTTTAAAACAATACTAAACTGATTGCTGGCTATTTTATTTACTTCACAAGGTAGGGTTATGTGTTTATCAACGGGTACGCCTGCTGCCATTTTTTTACAAAAAGCATCGTCTAAAGGCTTATTTACGGTGACTAAATAATGTTTAGGCTGGTGGAAGTCAGGATGTATTAGTTGATTACAAAAATCCCCATCGTTGGTCAAAATAAGTAAACCACGAGAGTCTTTATCAAGGCGGCCAATAGGGTAAACACGGGTGAGTGTAGGCAAGTGGTGAATAAGGCTGGCTGGGTCATCAATATTTAATTTGCAGTCAATACCTACTGGTTTGTGGTACGCAAAATAAACTAAATCGGCAGCACCTTTAATTTCTTTTTCGTTCACTATTACGGTGTCTTGCTCGTCAACGTGATCAATATGATTCGCTGGGTGATTATTTACAGTCACAACACCTTCATCAATTAAACGCGATGCCTGTTTACGAGAACAAATACCTGCGTGGGCAATATATTTAGCGAGTCGGATTTTTGTGCTCATAACGTGTGATGCCAGCGACTAATAAAAATTTGATCGCGATTATAGCAAAGCTGCGTATCGATACTGTTAAATTTAATTAAGGCAAAAATTATGGGTATTAAATTTTCACAGTTAAAAAAGCATGAGCCGCTTCAAAAAATCATTGTTCACTCGTTAGATATGGCGCTTTATCAAGTATCAGTAATGATTAATAACGTTGAATACTATGTAACAGAAGACAGCGGTGAGTTTTTAAGAGCGCTAAGCCCACTGCATGTTCAAAAGCGTTTTGATAAAATAGCCTATGCGGGAATGGTACTGCGCCAAACAAGCGCTTACGACGAAATGTGCGGACAGCCCGAAAAAACCGGTAGTAATATGCTCGAAGTACCTTACGGTAAAAACAACCTGTATTGATAGAGCTAGTTTGCTAGTATCTGCTCCTTTAAGGGCGGCACATGTATCAATTAAAAGCAGATAATACCGACGCGTTGAACTCAGCGCTTCGCACAAAAATGGTTGAATTTAATGCCCAGCATTTTGATGCGCAAAGAGTGCCACTAGGCTATAAATTTGTTGATGAGCAAGGTGAGCTTGTTGCAGGTATTAGCGGGTGTGTATTTGGAGATTGGCTGATGATTAGTTGGCTTTGGTGTAGTGATGTAGCGCGAGGTCTAGGGCTTGCAGATAAGTTACTAACGGCACTTGAACACTCAGCTGTTGAACTAGGCGCAACAACTGCTCAGCTTGATACGCTAGATTTTCAGGCGAAGCCTTTTTACGAAAAGCGCGGTTATAGTGTTAAGTATCAACTTAATAATTATCCGCGCTCTGGTACGCGCTATTTTATGGAAAAGCCGCTTTAATTTTTGCTGACTATTTTGCTTTTAGTGGCTCGCCTTCAAAGGTAATACCTAAGAATGGCGTTGTCTCTGGCGCTAACATAAAGGTGCGAATGTTCATGTGATCATCACCTTTAGGGTTTTGCAGCACGTCTTCTCGGTAAAACTTACCAAAGCAATCTAACGTATTTTGTTTACTTAAATCGTTTAATTTAGCAAACGCAAAAATTTTACACGAACCGTTGTTCTCACTCGCAGCGCTAAGTAATCCATGGTTATTAAAAGCGCAGGCGGTAAAGGTGTAATTTGCCTCTATAACGGTAATAGTATCGGTAAATTGAACGCTTTTTGGGTTTTCTGCAAGTTGCTGTAAAAAGTCGTTTAATAACATGTTTGTCCTTTTCTAACTGAAGACTCAAAGAGGAAAATTACTAGTCGTTGCTTGTAAGCTCTGCACTTAAAAGCTTTCCGTCATAAATATAAAAATAACCATCCCAGTGTTGAGAAGTAAATCCTGCTGAGTCAAAAAACTCATCGTAATTGCCCAACTTAGCAAGGCTTGCAACAGGGTCGTTGTATTTTACGCCTGATAAGTTCCACTGTGTACTTTGGTTAATATAGCCAGCTAATGCGGCGAGCTTAATTTTAGCGGTTGAAAAGGGCTCCACAAGCTTTAATTTAGAAATGTAGCCGTTGCCTTCATATATAAACTCATAACAAGGAGTAATGATTATATTGTCATGATCTTCATTAACCATTCTAAGCGTTTTACTATTTTTATGAGTTTTTAAGTATTCATCGGCCAACATTGTGCCGTTATAGCATTGAGTGGTGCTCTCGATATGTTCAACTAGTTCACCGTGCGATATACCGACGACTCTTTGCTCTGATTTGTTAATGGATGCTTCATAAGATGCGGTTTCCACTTCATCAAAACTGTTTTTTAATTTATTGAGTGTTGGTTGGGTTAAATCAGTATTTAACGAAATAGCCTGATCTTTTCCGGTGCTTATTTGTAGTTTTTCATTTGCCAGAGAAAGCTCATTATTTATCACCATAGGTAGCAGCGTTTCATGGAACTGATAACCTATAAATACATCGTTTTTAAAGTGAAAAGCATGATTTCTTCCATATACAAGTATTGCATTATTTTTATCGCTTAGCGATAAACTGGCAAGTCCGAGAGACGCTAATACCTGCTCATAGCTATTGCCAAGTTGAAGTCCAAAAAAGTTAGTTGGGGTGATGAGGGGGTTTTTAAATTGAGTAAACTTAGGGGAACTGTTTATGTCTAAAGTGACTTCAATTGCATTTCCCTCAATGGTATTTGAGAAACCGCGCTTGTGGATTCCTGAAATAAATAGCTCGCTAGTCATAGCGATTTGCTGATTGCAGTTTCTTGAGGGGGTTAGCTTTACAAGGTAGTGTAATTTTTTTTTGGATCTGCTTATTGTAGGGGTTTCAGCAGAATGGGTGCTTTGCGTAGTAAAACGTTCCTCTACATATAATTGCTCATGCAGTTGATTGTACTGTTCGCTATACTTATTGAGAGCTTTTTGTCTAAGGTTTTGTCTTTGATGATTATCTAAATCTCTAAGTGTGGTACTTAGGTTTATTTCTATTTCGGGTGAAATAGCCTCACAGCTTTTATCTTTTACAAAGTAACTTGTTGCCTGAGCACTACATTGCCAAAAACAAAGTAGTGTAAATAGTAGAGTACGCATAAACTTCCTTTTATTATTTTTGTTTACTTAGCGCTCAACTCTAACTCATCTGTTTGCTGATTTATACTAAATTTAAATCGCGATAAAAAGTTCATTCCTAGCAAACCTTGTCCACCTGTGCTTTCAATGCTCAACACTTCAAAACCATAAATAATTTGCGAGCCCACTTTAAATGATTCAATTTGGTAACGTTGTACAGTAATTTGCCCGTTAGCAGTATTTACAGTTACATCGCCTAAATACAAAGGTTGTGGCGAAATTTGGTTAATAATATTGCTAGGTAGTGAAGTGATGCTTGCGCCTGTATCAATCATTAGTTCGGTTGACAGATTACTATTTATTTCGGTGTTTATTAAGTAGTGCGCGCCGCGAGGCGTTAAGGAAACAAAGTCGTCTTGCGATTGCGCTTTATTGATCATAGTTTGCAGCGTTTGCACTTGGCTTTTTAGGCCGTGTTGGCTTGGCATTCGATCAAGCGTTGCTTGTGCGCTAATTAAATCGTCTTGCTGATAGTAGGCATATGCAAGCGAATATAAAAACTGTGCGTTATCGCTTTTATAATCAAGCCAAATCTGTGTTTGCTCAATAATAGCTTGCCAATTTTGTTGCTCAGTTAATATGTGTATTTCGTTTTGAATGAGCGTATTTAAGTGTGTATTTGTATTGTTTTGCTGATGGGCAGGTAGTAATGAATTCAGCTCAAATAAAGCAATAATGGCGTTTTGTGTTTGTTCGCTATTAACTAAATATTCAACCTGTAAATTAAGTAATTCTACGTTATAAGGGCTGTAATTTAATAGCGCATTGAGAAGCGATTCGCTGAGTAATAAATCGCTATTTAGCCATGTTTTAAGCTGAACTAGCCACGATGAATAAAGGTTTTTTGCACTTTCTGGATTGCTGTTTTTTAACTGTTGATAGCTACTAAGTGCTGCTTCAAATTGGTGTTGTTCAAATTGCAGCTTTGCCGTATTTAGTAACGTATTTTGTTGTTTAGGCGATATGCTTTGTTGGGCACTTTGCGTTTTTTGTGGTGCAGTTAACGCAGGCTGCGGCCATAATAAATAAGCGTTTAGGCTAAGTGAGCCAATTAATAGCAAGGTGATTAGCTTGGCATAGTGGCTCATAGTGACCTCTTACTTTTAAACGAGTTTATACCAATTTTATTAAAACATGATCATTTTATCGCATTAAATAACTCACTAACTGCGTTAAAAATTATTTATATAGAACAACTATATGTCACAATTTTCGCCTTGTTATTGTGCTATTTTCTTAGCGCTATAATAGAACACTTATTTAATGCAATTGGTATTATTTAATAAAGTGCGTTAAAGCATGGATGTTGGCTATTTCAATATCAGCCAGCCCTTTATAGGCATAATTAGCGCCTTGATCGTTTAACCATACCGATTGGCAGCCGGCATTATTTGCGCCTTGTACGTCGGTATCTAGGCTATCGCCAATATGTAAAATATCGCTTTTAGCAACGTTTAAATGTGTGGCTGCTTTATCAAATAAAGTAGTGTGGGGTTTTGCTTTACCGTGCATACCCGCTTGTAATACTAGCTCAAATTTGTTGTGTAAATTAAAGCGTTCAATTTCAACGTTACCGTTAGTAATTGCAACAAGCGTAAAATGTTTGGCTAGGTTATCTAGTAAGTTAAGTACGTCATCGCTTACCACTATGTTGCTGCGCGCATCGGCAAAGGCGTTATAGGCAGCATTTGCATGGTGTTCTACTTCATCTGCAGTAAAGCCTAGTTTAGAAAGCGCTAAACGTAGGGTGTGTTTGCGCCACTTAGTTACGTCATCTGCAAGATCTGGGTTTTGTATTACGGCCAGTTCGCGGCATAGTTGCCAGTATTGTGGACCTTGCTCTTGATAGCCTGGTAGCGCGTTTAAATAATTTTGTTGGGCTTTAACGGCTGCTTTTATAATCGGGTGATTGCTGTATAGCGTGTCGTCTAAATCAAAGCTCATGACAGAAAATGGCTTAATAGCACGATTAAATCGAATCATATTTTTTCCTAATCAGTTCGTTTTTTTGCTCGAGGGTGTGTGTTGTCGTACACCTTAGCTAAATGTTGAAAATCTAAATGCGTATACACTTGTGTAGCCGACAAACTGCTGTGCCCTAGTAATTCTTGCACGGCGCGTAAATCACCAGATGATTCTAAAATATGTGACGCAAACGAGTGGCGCAACTTATGCGGGTGAACCTGCGAGCTAATGCCTTGCTTTATTCCCCACTCTTGCATACGCAGGCGCACTTGGCGAATCGAAATACGATTTTTTTGGCTACTTAAAAATACAGCTATTTCATCGGGCTTTGCAAAATGAGGGCGTATTGTGAGCCATTTTTTTAATGCGTCTAACGCTTTTTTACCCACCGGAATTAACCGCTCTTTGTTGCCTTTACCACGCACTAAAATTTCGCCATTAGCGGCACTAATATCTTGCATGTTAGCGCCAACTAACTCACTAATACGCAGCCCTGATGAATACATCAACTCCATCATTGCTTTATCTCTAATTGCGAGAGGCTCGTCGTCGGGTATTTCGAGCAAGCGGGCCATTTGATCTACATCGAGATTTTTAGGTAACGGTTTTGCAAATTTAGGGCCTTTTATACCCACAGCAGGGTTATGATAATGCGATTGCTCGGCAATGTTTTTTGCTTTTAAAAACTTATATAAGCTGCGAATGCAGCTGAGCTTTAAGCTAATAGTACGCCCACTTAATTGTTTTGAGCGCAGTGCCATGCTGTAACGGCGAATATGCTCGCCTTGCACGCCAAACCAGTCGTCACATAATTTACTAAAATAGAGGGCTGCAAAACCAAGTTGGCTTACGTATTGGTTTACGGTGTGTGCTGAATATTGTTTTTCAAACTTTAAATAATCGCTAAATAGCGTTATGGGTGTGCGCCAGTTATCGCTTAATTGAGTAATATTAGGTGCGCTGTCACTCATGCAAGTTTTTGTAACCGCAGGTGTAATGCGTTTATAAAGTCGAGTACAAAAAGGTTATCTTGCGCGGGCTCAAAGTGGTTTACGTTATTACTACCAAAGGCCAAAATAGCGATAGGATGTGTAGTGTCGCCAATTAAATAAATGGCGACAGATTGTGTATCTTCACTAAATAATTGTTCGCGTTCTTGCTGATTAATACGCCCTAAATAATGCCCAGAATGGGTAAGGCGATGTGCAATAAGTTCGTCATATTCGGGATTATATTTTACTAATTTGCAGTCGTTAACATCTTCACTTGAGCAAATTATATTGCGCAGGTTATTTGCTAGCGTATCAAAGTCGTCATGATTCCAAAGCTGGCGATGGCACTGGCTAAACAAACGATATACAAGCTCGTTTTGCGTTGCATGCTTGCTCATCGCGTCTATTTGGCTTTTTAAAAGCGTGTTATGCTCGCGTAATTGGCGTTGCTGAATATGTACCAGCGACGTTGCACCTTGAGCTTGCTGTTGCAGCTCAAGTTGTGCGAGTAGCTCAGAGTGCTGAACTAAAAAATCAGGATGTTGCTGCAAGTAATCAATAACCTGTTCTTTACTTAGCTCGCTCATAGCGCTACTTGTCCGTCGAATACGTGCTCTGCGGGGCCTGTCATGCGTACCGGATGACCTTCGCCACTCCAACGTACTTGCAAGCTACCGCCTGGTAAATCTACTTGAACGGTTGTTGATAACTTATTTTGCATATGACCAATAACCATTGCTGCACACGCACCTGTGCCACAGGCTAGGGTTTCGTTAACGCCGCGCTCCCACACTCTTAATTTAATGTGTTCTTGTGATACAACTTGCATAAAGCCAATGTTCGCTTTTTGCGGAAAACGTTCGTGGTTTTCAAGTAATGGACCCAATATATCAACTTGCGCGGTGGTTACGTCGTCAACTTCTAGTACGCAATGCGGGTTACCCATAGATACCGCGCCACTAAATACAGTGTGTTCTTCGGTTCTAATAATATAGGTAAGCTCGCGCTTGCTAGCTTTTAAAGGGATTTTACTGGGTTCAAAGTTAGGATGACCCATGTTAACCGTCACTTGACCGTCTTTTTCTATGTAGAGCGTTAAGTTGCCCGACTTGGTCGACACAGTAATTTTGTGCTTGTTAGTAAGGCCTTTCATGCGTACAAAGCGGGCAAAACAGCGTGCGCCGTTACCGCATTGTTCTACTTCGGTACCATCGGCATTAAATATTCGATAATGAAAGTCGAGATCAGGAGAGTACGGCGCTTCAACCATCAGCAATTGGTCAAAGCCAATGCCAAAATGGCGATCTGCCAGTTTTTTTATTTGATCTCGCGACAAAAAAACATTTTGTGTAATGTTATCAATCACAACAAAGTCGTTGCCTAAGCCGTGCATTTTGGAAAAATTAACTAACATAGCGCTCTAATTCGGTTTTGCTCTGTGCTAATCATGCCACAGAGCAGCTAGTAGACAAAAACGTTTATGGTAAAACTTTCTCACCTTGATAAAGGCTTTCAATAGTTTCGCGTTCGCGAATAAGGTGATGATGCTCACCATCTACCATTATTTCTGCAACACGCGGGCGCGAGTTGTAGTTTGAACTCATGGTAAAGCCATATGCACCCGCACTTCGCTGTGCGAGTAAGTCGCCTTGTTTAAGCGCTAGTTCGCGGTCTTTTCCTAAAAAGTCGCCGGTTTCGCACACCGGACCCACAATATCAAAGTTGTGAGTAGGTGTTTCGTCGTCGCGAACGGATACCGGAATAATTTTTTGCCACGCTTGATAAAGCGCAGGGCGAAGCATGTCGTTCATGCCCGCATCAACAATGGCAAAAAATTTGTCTTGGTTTTGTTTAATAAATTCAACTTGAGTAACCAAAATACCAGCATTAGCTGCAATAGCGCGCCCTGGTTCAAAAATTAGTTCAAGGTGTTTATAGTTAGCTAAGCGCTCGGTAACTTGCGCTGCATATTCACTTGGGTGCGGTGGTTGCTCGTTGTTATATGGCACGCCTAAACCGCCACCAATATCTAAGTGAGTTAGCTCAATACCATTAGTTTTTAGCTCATCAATAAGCGCCATGAGTTTATCAAGGGCTTCTAAAAATGGTCTAACTTGCGTTAATTGAGAGCCAATATGGCAATCAACACCAATTATTTTTAAACCAGGTAAAGCAGCCGCTTGTTGATAAACACTTACAGCCGTTTGAATATCAATACCAAATTTATTCTCTTTTAAGCCGGTAGAAATATACGGGTGTGTTTTTGCATCTATGTCGGGGTTTACGCGAATAGAAATAGGCGCTTCTAGATTTAGCTCACAAGCAACTTCAGAAATACGCTCAAGCTCAGAGGTAGATTCAACGTTAAAGCATTTAATACCAAGCTTTAATGCGTATGCTATTTCGTCTGCTGTTTTAGCCACGCCCGAAAAAACCACTTTAGAGGCGTCGCCTCCCGCTTTAATTACACGTGCAAGTTCACCCTTCGATACAATATCGAAACCCGATCCTAGGCGCGCTAATATATTAAGTACGGCTATATTTGAGTTTGCTTTAACGGCGTAACACACCAAGCTTTTATGATTTTTAGTGGCGTTAGCAAACGCTAGGTAATGGCGCTCAAACGTAGCACGCGAGTATACATAACAAGGTGTGCCGTATTGCTGCGCTATGCTTGCCACACTTACGTCTTCGGCAAATAATTGGTTGTTTTTGTAGTTAAAATAATCCATTTATTGCTCCTGACTTTGCAATGTTTTGGCTTGCTCAGCGGTAGTAGCCGGTTTAGCTGTATTTTGAGGTTGGTTTTGCTCTGTTTGTTGTTCTGGTAAATATAGCGGACCGCTTTGTCCGCAGCCAGCTAAGGCGCTTAACAGTACAGTGCTTATTAATAGTTTTTTTAATTGTAAGGTATGCGTCGCTTTCATTAGATTAATATGGTTGCTGGCTTTATAATCGCAGAGTAACAGAATATCTAAAAAATGCAGCTATTCGCGGATGATTTTATTCCTGTTACACTAACAGCACACTTTTAAAGCTAAAACGTACCCAATATTAGGCGGCTCGCCTGCAAAGGAAATAACAATGACTGAACACGAATATCACCAATTAGCCGAAGCTCTTATGTTCACTATTGAAGAGCAAGTTGATGATTGCGAAGCTGATTTAGATTACGAATCGGCACAAGGTATTTTAGAAATTATTTTTCCTGATAAAAGTAAAATAGTAATCAATAAACAAGCGCCTCTTCATCAAGTATGGGTTGCGACTAAGTTTAACGGTCATCATTTTGAAATGCGTGATGGGTTATGGATTGATAACCGTTCGGGTGCAGAATTTTGGGCGTTTATAAATGAAGCATCAACTCGCCAAGCAGGCCAAGAAGTTAAGTGGCAATCAACACTATGAGTTTAGAGTTTGTAGAATACCCAGCTCAAAGCGAGCATAAAGCAACGGTTATTTGGTTACATGGCTTAGGTGACTCTGGGGATGGTTTTGCACCCGTAGCACCGCAGCTTAATTTACCAAGTGAACTGGGTATACGGTTTGTTTTTCCGCATGCACCAGTGCAACCGGTCACCATAAATGGTGGTATGGAAATGCGCTCTTGGTACGATATTAAATCTATAGAATTAGATAAGCGTGCCGATGAACAAGGCGTAAGAGATTCGGCTGCTAAAGTAGAAGAGCTAATCAACAAAGAAATTGCTAATGGCATACCCGCTAATAAAATTATCTTAGCTGGTTTTTCTCAAGGTGGTGTGGTGTCGCTACATTTAGCGCCGCGCTTTGAGCAAAAACTTGGGGGTGTTATGGCGCTTTCTACTTATATGTGTGTGCCGCAAAAATTTGCTGATGAAGCAAAACATACCGATTTAAATGTATTTATGGCGCATGGTAGTCAAGACAACGTAGTACCGCATAGTGCGGGAAGAAGTGCGTTTGAAGTATTAACAGCACATAACATGGATGTAAGCTGGCAAGAATACCCAATGGCTCATCAAGTTTGCGCAGAAGAATTGCAAGCTATTCGCCAATGGTTAATTGCTCGTTTAAGCTAATTTTGGAACCGCTGAGGTCAATATGAGTCAAAAAATAGTTATTAAAGCAAATGTTAAACGCGAACTACAAGAGAGTGTACCAACGGTAAGCTACGAGTGGAATTGGCGTCGTATTGTGAGTATTGCTATGTTGGCATTAATGACCTCTGCAGCAGTTGTATATGGCTTAACAACCTCAGCCAGTGCAGAGCAAGGTGAGCATCCAAATGAGCAGGAACAATTTTTAAGCTTTGGCGATAATACTCAAAACCAGACAAGCGTTGAGATAACAAGTGCCGAACCTGAACCACCAACAAACAACATTCCTAATAAGTCCGCAGAGATAACGCAAACGAGCATTGAACCGTTATTAGCTACGCAGAATGAAGTTGAGCAAAGCATATCAAGTAATGCACCTGATAAAGCGAATCTTGTAAATACTGATGCAGTTTTATTAGCTAACAACGATATTGTGATTGATCAAAGTGAGAGTGTTAATACAGAGTTAAACTCAAACCTTGATAATGATGTGCAGGAAAAAACCGAAGAAGTCCAAAACGTAACTGAGCCTGCTGATCAGAGTGACTTACTTTTAGATCAAAAAAGCGATGATGGTGCATTGAGTGGTACTGAAGGTTTTTCGCCTACAGCACAAGTGGCAAGTGTGGCATTAGGCGCGCAAATAGACACAGATAAAATTAGCCGTGCGGTACTTACTCGTACAGTAAGTAAGCGTGAGCCTACTAATGTGTTTGCGGCAGATATTAGGTTAAGTCAGTTTGATGAAGGGTTATCGTTTTTTAGCGAGATTAAAAACCTTCAAGGGCAGCAAGTTAAACATGTTTGGACGTTTGAAGATGAAACTATGGCTGAAATTACACTCAATGTTACTTCGCCTCGCTACAGAACCTACTCAACAAAAAATATTATGGACACACAAACAGGCCATTGGCGTGTTGATGTTGTAGATGAGCAAGGTAATTTAATTGCCCAAAAAGAATTTAGAATTTTAGCTGACTAAATATAGTTAAACGCAGTAATTAATTGGATACCCTTATGACAGAAAAAACAAAATTAGTACGCATCGCAACTCGTAAAAGCGCTTTAGCCCTATGGCAGGCAGAGTTTGTAAAAGCTGAACTTGAGCGTTTTCATGCAGATGTTCGCGTAGAATTAGTCCCAATGTCGACGCAAGGGGATATAATTTTAGATACGCCTTTGGCCAAAATTGGCGGTAAGGGTTTATTTGTTAAAGAGCTCGAGCAAGCCATGTTAGATGGCCGAGCTGATATTGCCGTGCATTCTATGAAAGACGTACCAGTAGAGTTCCCAGAAGGATTAGAACTGCATACTATTTGTGAGCGTGAAGATCCGCGTGATGCGTTTGTATCAAACAATTTTGCTAATTTAAACGCTCTACCACAGGGCGCTATTGTGGGCACTTCGAGTTTACGCCGTCAGTGCCAAATTAAAGCACTTCGTCCTGATTTAGATATTCGTGATTTACGCGGTAATGTAAATACACGTTTAGGTAAGTTAGATGATGGCCAATACGATGCTATTATTTTAGCTGCAGCAGGACTTATTCGTTTAGAAATGGAGTCGCGTATCGCCGACTACATTGAGCCAGAAGTATCATTACCAGCAAATGGTCAAGGCGCTGTAGGTATTGAGTGTCGTATTGATGATGAAGTAACAAAAGCATTACTTGCACCACTTGAGCATACTCAAACACGTATTCGTGTAAATGCAGAGCGTGCGATGAATCGCCATTTAGAAGGTGGTTGCCAAGTGCCTATTGGTGCTTATGCATTAGTTGATGGTGAGCAGGTACATTTGCGTGGTTTAGTGGGTGCTGTTGATGGCAGCGAAATTTTACGCGACGAAGTAACTGGTCATATAAATGATGCAGAAAAACTAGGCATTGAGCTTGCTAAAAAATTACTAGCTCAAGGAGCAGACAAAATATTAGCTGAAGTTTATAGAGACGCATAAATGACACATATTCTGATAACTCGGCCCGAAGGAAAAGGCGCAGCCCTTGCACAGCAATTAGAGCAAGCGGGTTATCAGGCGTCTTTGTTTCCGGTATTAAAAATAACGCATTTAACACCTTCAAGCACCGAGCTGAGTCCGCTGTTAAATGCGGACAAAATAATATTTATATCGCAAGATGCAGTCAGTGCGCTTGCGCAACTAAAACCAGATATAAATACAAAAGCGCAGTTTTATGCGGTAGGCCAACAAACAGCCGACACAATATATGAACTATTTGGTGTGCGTGCTGCATTGCCTAAATCTAAGCAATATGATTCAGAGGGGTTACTGGCTCTAAAGTCACTTGCTCAGGTTGATGGTAGTAATATAGTTTTGGTTAAAGGACAAGGCGGTCGCCCAGATATAGCAAAAGTGCTTAAAGAGCGCGGTGCTTTTTTAAATAATTGCATAGTGTACAAACGTGAACCGATAAGTGAATTAAGTGGTAACTGGACTGACCACTGGAAAAGCAATAATGTACACGGTATAGTCATAACAAGTAACGCAGCAGTCGATGCCATTTTTACTCCCCTTGCTGCACCACAACTACAATGGTTACAACAGTGCCAATTTTATGTTGCCAGCGAGCGCATTGCCGCATATTTACAGCAACAACAAGTAAGTTTGGCTAATATACATATTGCAGCAGGAGCTAGCGATGACGCTATGTTTACCTGTATTAATCAGCAAGGTAGCAACATGAGCGAACAGTCAAAGTCAGTTACGGCAGAAAAAGCCACTCCAACAACAGCTAATACGGCCTCGGTTAAATCAGCTAAACAAGAGCCTGTAGCCGCTAAAAACA
Organism: Pseudoalteromonas sp. TP27; assembly: GCF_056470645.1. Taxonomy (NCBI): domain Bacteria; kingdom Pseudomonadati; phylum Pseudomonadota; class Gammaproteobacteria; order Alteromonadales; family Pseudoalteromonadaceae; genus Pseudoalteromonas; species Pseudoalteromonas sp. TP27. The sequence goes on from NZ_JARDAK010000010.1 coordinate 133,825, forward strand.
CCGCAAATAAAAATAAACAAAAGGTTAGCAAAGTCGCAGTGCTTGCACTTCTTATTTCGCTAATTGTGGCCTCAGGTGTTGGTTACGAGTTTTATCAAAAATTAAATGCGGGTAAGGCGCAAAACCTGGCCGCGAATGAGTTGAGTGAACAAAATAAGTTACTCGCTCAAGAGCTGCAAGCACTTAAGTCCGCACAATCTAATTTGCAGCAAGCGCTATTTAATAGTGAGAAAAAAGTGGCCGCAGCACTCAGTGAAAGTGCAACTCAAAATCAGCAAGAGCTAAAAGCAGCTTTGCAAAAAGCGCAGCAACAAGGCTCGTCTTTAAACCCACAAGAAGTAACCAGCTTACAGCGTATGGCTGAGTTTAAGTTATGGGCTGAAAAAGATTACCAAGGCACTAGTGCTGTTTTAAAGCGCTTAGATGCATTACTTAGCGAACACCCTGGAACAGTTGAAGTTCGCCAAGCTATTATGCAAGATATACAAACGCTTGATAGCCTTAAACCTATAGCAACAGAGGCTATTTATTTACAGTTAAACAGTGTGTTAAGCAGTATTGATGACTTAGTTTTTAACGCAGTAAATATTCCTGAAGAAGCGTCACAGGTTGACGAAAATGCGTTGAGTGAAGATGTAAGTGATTGGCAGCAAAATTTAAGCAATAGTTGGAATCAGATAGTCGATAGCTTTATTACCATTCGCCAGCATGAAGGTGTTGCTATTGAGCCGCTGTTAACCGATCAAGAGCGCCACTTAATTAACCAGCGCATTAAACTTAACTTAACTCAAGCGCAAGACGCGTTAATGAGTAAGCAAGCCAGTATTTATTTTAATGCCTTAGGTGAAGCTAAACGTTTAGTTACTGAATATTTTAAACAAGATGATGATGCAACTAAGTCAGTAGTTAACGCGTTAGTAAAACTTGAAAAAGAGCAGCTTAACTTTAATCCAAAAGTAACCTTAAATAGCACACAAAAGGTTAAGGAGTGGGCGCAATGATAGGGCTAATTATTTTAATTGTAGCTATTGTTGTTGTACTGGCGGTTACTCCATTTGTACTAGATGAAAAAGGCTACGTGCTTATTTCATTTAACAATACAACGATAGAAGGCACGATAGTCTCGTTTTGTATAATGGCGGCCATTACCGCTATTGTTTTATATTTAACATATAAATTAATCCGCTACTTATTATCGATTTATCATAATACTAAACATGGCTTTTTTGCACGTAGCCAAGAGCGTAAACAAGCAGCGATTGAACAGGCATTGTGGAGTGCTATTAACGATGATTACGAGCACGTAGAAAAGGCTTTATCGGGTAATAGCGTACCAGATAAGTTTGAAGATATTCGCTTAGCATTACTTGCAAAAGCAGCGCTTGCTAATAATCAAGCAGATAAAGCACTTGAGCGTTTATTTGAAATAAGCCCTGAGCATCAATTAAAAGTAGCAAAGCTATGGTTGGCAAGTGGCGACAGTAGCGCGATTGAATCACAAATGCGTATTAGCGCAGAAGCTAAAAAAGCCACCAATCTTGAGTTGAAACTTTATGCAGAAGTATTGGTACAGCAACAACACTTTAGTGCGCTGGAAGACTTTTTGCCGCGTTTATTACGCAAAAAAGTACTTACAGATGCACAGTGGACGCAGTTATTTAGTGCCTACTTTAACGCGTTAGATGCTGATCAACTGAGTGAAAAATATAAACAGCTACCTAAAAAGCTGCAAGCTCATGCACACACTGCCTATTTAATGCAAATGGCGCAAGCAGGTCAACTGGCTGTTATTGAGGGTGACCTAATTAAAATGGTTAAACACAATGAGCAGCATGCGCAACTGGCTAATATATTAAGTAAAGCGACGTCTGCTGATGCAGCTAAACTGCAAGTAAGCATTCAAGATCGTCTTAAAAAGGATGATTCAAATAACTCATTATTACTTGCATTGGCTTGCCTGGCTAACGCGCAAGGCGATTATGACTTAGCAGCTAGAATTTTTGATAAAGCACTGAATATGGAAAATAAAAAACAGTTTTCTGAACAAGCTGTTTTGAGTTATAAAAATAGTGCACAGGCAGAAAAGGCACTCGTTTTATATCAATAAATGACTACACTATAGCTACTTAGCATTTTTTGTAGCTCAGGAGCACAAGCTTTGAGAAAATTTTTAATATTAACCCTTAGCTTGGCTTGTGCTTATTTTTTTACTGGATATTTTAGTAACTCACTTCTTGCTGTAGATGGCTATGCGGTCGCCTCTTGGCCGCCCTCAGGAATTGCTTTAGCGAGCTTTTTAATTTGGGGACGTAAGTCATTTGTTGGCCTTATTATTGGTGCTTTTTGTACTAACTTAATTCACCTTGATAACGCAGTTGATATTCTTCACTTTAATGTTTTTTTACAAGCCATTTGCGTTACTTTAGCCTCGGTTTTACAGGCTTGGGTTGGCCGTCAAATTATAGTAAATGTTATAAAAGCGCCATTGGATCTATCCTCTTTAAAACACAGTGTGCAGAGCCTAATAGTAGCAGGGCCAATATGCTGTGTTATTGCAGCAGGTGTGGGAACTAGCTTATTAGCATTAAATAATGTGATTCCGACCAATGCTATTTTTGATAATTTTATCGCATGGTGGATTGGTGACAGTATTGGTGTACTTATATTTACACCACTAGTACTCGCTGCTTTTAATTACACACAAGTACGCCATCGTATGCTGGTGATTTTACCTTCACTATTAATTTATATACTGATCAGCGTTAGTTTTTATGGTGCTGCCAGTGTTAAAAAAGAAAAAGATATTCAAAAGCAAGAAGCCAAAGTACTTGCTGTGCAAAACGCTATAAGCCAAAAGCTCGACGGTATTACTGCTCACTTAGGATTACTAGCGGCATATTTTGCTAGTAGTGATGACGTGAATTTTAAAGACTTCAAACAATTTACTTCAAAGCAGCTGGGCTACAGCCAAGAAATTCTAGCGTTTGAATGGATACCTTATATACCAGCAAATAAACTCGCAGATTTTGAAGCTTATGAAAATAGAGCTACAGGTAAACCTTTATACATAAAAGAAAAGTCACTAGATGGAGCTTGGCAACCTGTAGATACCCGTAGTAATTACTTTCCAGTAAAATATGTGTATCCCTTAAAAGGTAATGAAGATGTTTTAGGATTTGATTTAGCTTCTAGCAAAGTAAGAGGTGCAGCACTTAGCAAAGCGAAAGAGCTTAATGAACTTGCACTAAGTGAGCCAATTAATTTAGTCCAAAATACAGCCGAACAGGGTGTACTCTTTTTATATCCAGTTTTTGGCGAGTTGTCTACCGAAGATGATTTTCAAGGCTTTGTGGCAGCGGTTGTCAGCCCTAAACGCTTATCGCAAACACTATTATTTGATCACAACAACTCAATCTCAGCCAGTTTTTTTGATACAACGATACCAGGGAAAAAACAGCCAATTTATATTGCGGATACCTATAACTCGCAAGCGTTGTTTAAAGAGTATCAATTGTTGATTGGCAAACGCATGTGGCAGGTCGAGCTATATGAACCAATAGTTAGAACGTCTTGGCTAGTTTATTGGCTTGCACAAATAGTGGGTATGCTGTTTGTGTGGTTACTGATTACATTTTTGATTTCGGTTACTGGTACAAATATACAAATTCGCGAACAAGTGGCTAAGCAAACACGTACTTTACGTAAAGAAAAACAAAAAGCAGATGAAGCGAGTCATATCAAGGGGCAGTTTTTAGCGAATATGAGCCACGAAGTGCGTACCCCTATTAACGGCATAAAGGGGCTGCATTATTTAGCGCTACAGCAAAACGATTGGCAACAAGCCAGAAGCTACATAGAGCAAGCAGATGGTGCATTAGGTGTTTTACTGCGGGTATTAAACGACGTGCTCGACTTTTCAAAAATGGAAGCCGGTAAGTTAGATTTAATGCAAGAGCCTATTGATGTAGCGAGTTTAGCTGATGAGATGCTTAACTTACTTCAGTTTGAGGCAGATATTAAATCAATAAAATTAAGCCTCGATTTTGATAAAACATCGAATTTGGTGATCAATGCCGACCCCATTCGTTTAAAGCAAGTGCTGTTAAACTTGCTCAATAATGCGGTTAAATTTACAGGAGAAGGTGAGATAACCCTGAAAATTTGGCAGTCGAAAAAAATGACCTATTTTAGTATTAACGATACGGGTATTGGTATTAGTAGCGAAGCACAAAAGCAGTTATTTAAACCATTTGCCCAAGCTGATAGCTCAACCTCTCGTCAATATGGTGGCACGGGCTTAGGGTTAAGTATTTGCAGAAAACTAGTTGAACTAATGGGCGGTGCAATTGATTTAGTCAGTTATGAAGGTAAGGGCTCTACATTTACATTTAGTTTGCCAATTATTTCGCCTTTACCAAAAGCAGAACAAATTCAGCAGCAATACAACGAAATAGATGTAAGTACCTTATCATTTACAGACTATAAATTACTTTTAGTAGAAGACAACCCGCTTAATCAGCATGTCGCCAGTGCCATTTTAAAAACCAAAGGATGTATTGCCGACATCGCCAATGATGGTTTTGAAGCCATAGAAAAGCTAACCGAAAATAGCTACGATATTGTGATTATGGATATTCAGATGCCAAAAATGGATGGTCTTCAAGCAACAAAAGTAATTAGAAATGACTTAGGGTTAATTGATTTACCAATAATTGGCTTGTCGGCGAATGCCCATGACGATGATGTTAAAAAGGCATTGGCCTGTGGAATGAATAGTTATATCACTAAACCTATTGATGCAAATACGCTTTTTAAAACGCTTTGGCATTATTTATCAAATAAATAAGTTACGTTATTTTTTGCACAAAAAGCAGACATATGACCGCTCAAACTTACCGCAAACCATATAGACTTGAAAAATAACTATATCTGCGTATCATGCGCGCAAATTTAACTAAACTGGGTTGCTATTATGATCAATAGAAAATTACCTTTGCTAGATATTCACCGTCATTTAGATGGTAATGTACGTGCGCAAACCATATTAGAACTTGGTCGTCAGTTTAATATAGAGTTGCCTGCAGATAACGTTGAGGCACTCATTCCTCATGTTCAAGTTATTGACCCTGAGCCAAACCTTATGGCTTTTTTACAAAAGTTAGATTGGGGTGTCACTGTACTTGGCGACTACGATGCGTGTAGACGCATCGCGATTGAAAACATTGAAGATGCACAAGCGCAAGGCCTTGATTACGTAGAGCTTCGCTTTAGCCCTTACTACATGGCGCAAAGCCAAGGCTTACACCCAGAAGGGGTTGTAGAAGCAGTTGTTGATGGTATTAAATCGGCAACAAAGGGTGCAAACATAAAAGCCAATTTGATTGGTATTTTATCGCGTACTTATGGCGTAAAAACGTGCCAAAAAGAGCTAGATGCGTTACTTGCGTTTAAAAATGATTTAGTGGCTGTTGATTTAGCCGGTGACGAAATTGGATTTCCGGGTGAGTTATTTGTAGAGCACTTTAAGCAAGTCCGAAATGCCTATTTAGCATCGACTATTCACGCTGGTGAGGCACTTGGTGCCCCAAGTATTTGGCAAGCAATTAATGAGTTAGGTGCAAGTCGAATAGGGCATGGCGTTAAAGCAATTGAAGATCCAAAATTAATGGATTACTTACGCGATAACCGTATTGGTATTGAGTCGTGCTTAACAAGTAATATTCAAACTAGCACAGTGAACGACTTAGCTAAACACCCACTTAAACAGTTTTTAGATCACGGTATTTTAGCGTGTATTAATACTGATGACCCAGCGGTTGAAGGTATTGAAATTGAGCATGAATATACTGTTGCAGCACCTAAAGCTGGTTTAACACAGGCTGATATGGAAAAAGCGCAGACAAACGCGTTAGAAATAGCATTTTTAAGCGATGGCGATAAGAAAGAGCTTTCAGCACTCGTTAGCGCACGTTAATTTAAGAACATTAAAAATGCCGCTTTATATAAGCGGCATTTTTGTATCTACAGATTGGTATTAGCGTTTTTGGCAACTTATGTAATTATCGTAAAGTGCTTTAAGTACATCTGCTCGGCTGATTATGCCGATTACTTTAACGCCGTCTACCACAGGGTAATTTTTTGGTTTACCAGGCTGCATTTGCTCTGCTAGTTCAATAATGTTGGTATCGCCGCTAACGGTCACTACCTCTGTTTGCATAAGCTGTGAAACTTTAACCATCCCATCACAAAAATAACTGCTTTGCGTAAGTGGTTTTAATAGTTCTTGCTCTGATATAAATCCGACTAGGCATTTATCTTTATCAAATACAGGTGCGCCAAGTAGTTTAAATTTTTGTAGTTCTGCTATGGCTGTCGTCATTTCTGTATCGGGTGTTATATTTGGCAACTTGCGTTGCATAAAATCTTTTACTTTTGTATTTAGCATTTGGGTCTCTCCCGCTGATGTTCTATACAAAGTATGGTTTATAGATAGGGATTTAGGAAATTGTTTATATTGATGAAGTTGATAGGTTATACCAATCTGCTTATATACGGGGTCTATTTAACGTTAAGAAAATTACGCTAGAACTAGGCATAAATTTTTGTATCTAGTTGTTCTCGGCAATTGCTCCCTGCATTGCTCTACCTCCTGCATCCATGCAGTCGTAAATAAAAAATTTTTAACGACGTTATAGTGAAATTTAATTCGTTAAATTGATCAAAGATTTATGCAGATTGGTATTATAACTATTAAGTATTTATTGTTATATAAAATAAAAGCACCGATTAGGTGCCTTTATTCATAACTGAAAGTTAATTTCAATTATTTGATAAATGCGAATGCATCTGCGTACATGTTTTCACGAATTGCGCCATGAGTAATAAAGTCATCACGGACGATACCTATCATGTCAAAACGACCGGCCATGTAAATATCGTACGGTTCAAGCGATACAATATCTTGCATTACTGCTTTGTGTACATAACCAGTATGACCTTGCCAATTAGCAGAAGGATTTTCTACCACAGGAATAAACTCAAAGTTTTTGTGGCTATCGGCCCATGTTTGCATTTCGGTGTGTGCGTATAAAGCAGACTCTTCTTTTACGCCCCAGTAAAACAATACAGGGCGGTCGCATTTAATCTCAGCTAAGTGATCAGCCATTGATTTTGCGTATGAAAAACCAGTACCGCCGGCAAGTAAAATAATTGGTCGCTCACATTGTAGGCGCAACTGTGAAATACCCAGTCCGGCTTCAATGTCTACTAACTGCCCATCATTATGTGCACTTCGTAAATGTTCCAGCGATTGCATTGCATACGAATCGGCACCTGACGCGCCAATATGCAGTTCTATTTCATCGCACTGTGAAGGGCGGCTAGCTATAGAAAAAGCACGTTTGTCTTTTTCGCCTAACACCAGTTGCATGTATTGGCCAGCTTCAAAGGTCACAGGTTGTTGTGGCTTTAAAATTACTTTATGAACAAATTCTGTAAGTGGGCTGATAGCTACAACTTCAGCTTTTAATGTTTGCATTTTTTACCTTTTAGCAGCGCTTTTAACAGCAGATACGCAATCGAATGAGTCGATTCTAGCATATCTGCAGGGTTATTTTATAGCCTGTTATGTACTTACATATAAACACTTAAAGAATATTAAGGCTTTCCCAAATATCATCTACGCGGTCTTTGGTGTCTTTATCCATAACAATAGGCTCGCCCCATTCACGGGTGGTTTCGCCAGGCCATTTATTGGTAGCATCCATTCCCATTTTTGAACCAAGGCCAGAAACTGGCGATGCAAAATCGAGATAATCAATAGGTGTGTTCTCTATTAATGTTGTATCGCGAGCGGGGTCCATTCGGGTTGTTATAGCCCAAATAACATCTTCCCAATCACGGGCATTAATATCGTCATCGCACACAATTACAAACTTAGTATACATAAACTGACGTAAGAACGACCAAACGCCCATCATCACGCGCTTAGCGTGGCCAGGATATTGTTTTTTCATTGTTACAATCGCCATACGGTACGAGCACCCTTCAGGCGGAAGGTAAAAGTCGACTATTTCAGGAAACTGCTTTTGTAATATCGGCACAAACACTTCATTAAGTGCTACACCTAAAATAGCAGGCTCATCAGGCGGTCGACCAGTAAATGTACTGTGATAAATAGGGTCTTTACGATGCGTTAAGTGAGTCACGGTCATAACTGGAAAGTCATCTACCTCATTATAATAACCAGTGTGATCGCCATAAGGGCCTTCTGGCGCCATTTCACCCGGCATAATGTAACCTTCCAGCACTATTTCTGCACTGGCAGGGACTTGTAGATCATTGGAAATAGATTTAACAACTTCGGTTCTGCTGCCACGTAATAAACCTGCAAATGCGTATTCGCTTAATGTGTCGGGTACTGGTGTTACAGCGCCCAGTATTGTTGCAGGGTCAGCGCCTAATGCAACAGAAACCGGATAAGGTTGCCCTGGGTTTTCTTTGCACCATTCTTGAAAATCAAGCGCGCCACCACGGTGTGATAACCAACGCATAATTATTTTATTTTTGCCTAATAGCTGTTGGCGATAAATACCTAAATTTTGGCGCTTTTTATAAGGCCCTTTAGTTACGGTAAGGCCCCAAGTAATTAATGGTGCAGCGTCACCTGGCCAGCAATGCTGAATAGGTAATTTAGTTAAGTCTACATCATCACCTTCTAAAACCACTTGCTGACAAGGCGCTTTTTTAACTTCTTTTGCTGGCATATTAAGCACTTGCTTAAAAATCGGTATAGCGCCTAGGGCTTCTTTAATGCCCTTTGGTGGATCAGGTTCTTTTAAAAAAGCGAGTAGCTTACCTACTTCACGTAGCTCACTAACATCGGTTTGGCCCATGCCCATAGCTACGCGTTTTGGTGTACCAAATAAATTGGTAAGCACTGGCATATCGTAGCCTTTTGGATTTTCGAATAATAACGCAGGACCTTTAGCACGCAATGTGCGATCAGATATTTCGGTCATTTCCAGATACGGGTCGATTTCTTGGGTAATACGTTTAAGTTCGCCTTTTTTTTCAAGCAAATCGATAAAATCACGTAAATCTTTGTATTTCATTGGAGGCCGCTATTAAGCTAAAGAGTTGAAGTATTATACCCAGTTCATGCAAGGCAAGTCATTATTTGCACTCAAAACTTAGAGTACGCTCAATACAGTTACAATATATATGAGTTAATTAGTTTTTAACTTGGCTTGATTGGGTGGTTATACTTTTTAGTACGCTTTATTACTTTATTTAGTTCAGCATTGAATCGAATATATTATTTTTTACTCTGTAACGCATTGGTATTTTTTTCCTGCAATTATTAGCATTGCGTTGTTACCTTTCCCCCAAAATAAAACATCTTCATTTATATATTTATTACCGGATGCACTTCTTTCTCGATTAAGTAAATAAGTATGATTATTGAAAGTAAGCTCAGCATTGCTCTGATCAATAACATTGAGATTTACAGTGCTTTTGTCACATAAGTAGGTGGTACTTATTTGCGGGTCGTTACATGCCGTTAAGCTAAGTAAACCGGCCACTATAGACAAATATACTTTCATCATTCCTCCATTTACTTTTAAGCCACTGCTTTTAGATGACTTATCTATTTTGTTTATATGAGAATAACAAAGCAAAATTAACCGTTGGTGAAAATTACGCTTTACGTTATGTTTATAGCAATATTTTTTGAGCTGGGAAGCTTTATGGCTGGCACTAACCTTTTAACCTTATTAGACGATATAACTACCCTACTTGACGACATTGCGACGATGAGTAAGGTAGCAACAAAAAAAACGGCTGGTGTACTAGGTGACGATTTAGCACTTAACGCACAGCAAGTTACAGGTGTGGCAGCAGAGCGTGAATTACCTGTAGTTTGGGCTGTCGCAAAAGGCTCATTTGTAAATAAAGCGATATTGGTACCTGCCGCTTTATTAATAAGCGTATGGCTGCCTTGGCTAATAACACCTTTGTTAATGATGGGTGGCTTGTTTTTATGTTTTGAGGGAGCTGAAAAAGTATTTGCTAAGTTTTTACCTCATCACAATGAAGCGGTAGATGAGGATGAAGAATTAGATTTAGTTGAGTACGAAAAACAAAAAATAAAAGGCGCAATAAGAACTGATTTTATTCTTTCTGCCGAAATTATTGTTATTACTTTAGGCACAGTGGCGGGTGCTACATTGCTTAACCAGGCTTTAGTGCTCTGCGTTATTGCAATAATAATGACGATTGGCGTTTATGGCTTGGTGGCCGGTATTGTGAAGCTGGATGATGCAGGACTTTATTTACTCAACCAATCTAAAGTGTCAGCTAATAAATTTAAAGAATTACTGGGTAAAGGCTTACTTGCTGCTGCACCTAGATTAATGCAGTTTTTAGCATTTGCGGGCACTATTGCGATGTTTTTAGTAGGCGGCGGGATTTTAGTGCATGGTGTTGAGTTACTGCATCATACGCAAGTAAATGTAACAAGCTATGCTCAGTCTGTTGCTGGCGGCACTGGTGAAGTATTAGCACCCCTGGTATTTGATGGTTTACTTGGTGTTATTGCCGGTTTAGTCGTTGTACTTATTCACGTAGGTTATACAAAGTTATTTAAAAAATAATTAATAGCTGGCGTATTTATTACGCCAGCTTTATAAAAACCGACTTTTAGTCAATTGATAACTTTACCTAATCGACTTACCCGCATTCAGCTATTTCACAAAGAGACTCTAGTTCAATTTGTGCTTTAGTATTTTTTTGCTCTATAGCCTTTTTATACCAGTAGATTGCTTGTTGAGTATTTAGCTCAACGCCTTCACCATCTCGATACATCTGCGCTAAATTTAATTGCCCCCATTGAGAGCCCGCTTCAGCAGCTAATTTAAAGCTATCAAATGCTTCAACAAATAATCCATCTTTAAAATAAATAATGCCTTGTTGATTATTTTTATCGAGCTTTAAGCCTTTATATAGTGGCTTAGGTTTAGGAGGGAACATCACAAACCCGCCATAAAGGCTGTTGGCATAAGGGCGTAGTACGTCGTAAATAACTTCGTCTTTATATAAGCGCTTTATTTCATTGCGCGGGAGAGTAATTGTTTTAGTTGAAAAATAGTCATTTTGTACTAATTGGCTAGTACGCATTGCCAGCGTAATACTGTTATTTCGTTTATAGCTGTAGTTGCTTACTTGAAAGGTAGTAAATTGCGCGTCAAAACTTATTACTTGAGCAATTTTTAGGTTTGTAAGCGTCCAAGGTTCATGGGTAAATTTATCAGCCTGCACTAAGTAGGTATCGTATAGTTTTGGTGCGTTTAAGTAATTTCGTTTTTGAGCTTCGGTATCAAGATGCTGTTGATAAAAGAAGGTGACTAACCATAGTAATAAAAAGGTGCCAATAAAGTATTTAGGAAAGCTAAGTTTTTCGGCTAATGGCAACTGTTTAATTTTTACAGGTTCGTTTTTCCCGCATTGATAGCATTCGCGTCTGTAATTTAATTTTAAGGCGAGCATAGGCAAAATACTAAACCGTAAATGGCGGCTTTTATTTACTAAATGGTAGGCGTCGCTTTGGCAGTGAGGGCAGCGTGTTGTTTGTGCAAAATGTGGGAATGATTCACTCGTGTTGAAAAGTAACATAAAGCACGCTCCTTGTTTAATTACCTAAAGGTAAAACAAGAAGCGTATTAATCAAAGCTGCAAACTGTAAGTAAGTATGTCAGGTTATTTAGTTTGCGCCTTAGGCTTGATAGTGGTTTTTGCATCGGCAGCCATTAAAGCAAATACGGCGTATGCAGCGGTATTTTGACGAAGCTTAGCGGGTGTTACTTTATCAAGCGTATCGTCGGCTGTATGGTGGTAATCAAAATAATCAGTTCCATCTTGAGCAAGTTCAAAAATAGGTGCTGACGTTACATTTTTAAGTGGAATTAGATCCGGGCCACCATTCGCTTGGTTTTTACCAATGTATTCAACATTTAATGATGCAAGCTCTTTTGCTATAGCGCGTACTACCGGAAGTGAAGCTGCATCTACATTCGATTCAAATCCATAAACTACGTCGGCGCCAAAGTCAGACTCTGCAGCGGCTACAATATTGTGTAAATCATTTTTATGTTGTGCAAAGTACGCTTTTGCTCCCCAAAGTCCTAGCTCTTCGGCTGCAAAAAGTACCACACGAATACTGCGCTTAGGACGTTTTACATCGCTAATATGCTTAGCGGCTGCCATTGTTAGTGCAACGCCTGCGCCGTCATCTAATGCGCCAGTTCCTAAATCCCAAGAATCTAAATGCCCGCCAATTAATACGTATTGCTCAGGATTTTCGGTACCGTTAAATTGACCAATAACGTTGTAGCCAGTGTCTTCGCCAAGGCTTTCGGTTTGCACATTAATATTTACCGACACGTCTTTATTTAAAGCGACTAAGCGTGCGATTTGATCGGCATCTGGGTTAGCAATGGTTACATTAGGTATTTTTTTAACACCTTCTTTATAGTAACTACCACCAGTGTGCGCAAAACGATGATGACCGGTACTAACCGAGCGCATCATGTAGGCAACAGCGCCTTTTTTAGACGCTTCTATGGCGCCAGTTCCGCGTGCTTTTACAGCCGGTCCGTAACCATTGCCGTCTATATCGCGGTTCATACGGTAATTAATATATGCAATTTTACCTTTTAAGCTGTTTGCTGGTGCTGCAATTAACTCATCAAGTGTTTCGAACAAGACTACTGGTGCTGTGATCCCATCTTTTGGCGTGCTTATGCTGTTACCCAGCGCTGTTAAGTGCAGTGGTTGCTCGCTTGGAGTCAGTATTTTTCCGCTTTCGCTATAACGGCGCCATTCAGGAAACGTTGCCTCTTCAAGCCATACTTTATCAAAGCCCAGTTCATTAAATTTGGCTTGAGCCCATGCCACGGCTTTTTTATCGTTTTCGGTTCCAGGAAGTCGTGGGCCAACTTCAGTTGTTAATGACTCTAGTAATTTATAGCTTAAATCACTATTTAGAGCAGAGGTGCGTACTTCGTCTACTTGTTGTAATTGTTTTTGGGTAAATTCGGCACTGTTAGCGTTTGCAGCCATACTGCTAGTAAGCAGCAGTGCGGTAATTAATTTTTTCATTTTGGTGGGCCTTTTTAATAATTAACCCTATTAAAGCACGTAATAAACGTGATCGAAAATAGATGAGATGAATAGGTTTTATAATAAAAAACTCAGACACAAAAAAGCCCGCGTACGTATACACGGGCTTTTTATAGCTATTTAACTTAAATCCTACTTGGTATGGATTTATTATCTAAAATTACTTAAAAGCTAAATTGCGCAGCTAAACGAAGATTTGTGCCCTCGCCAACAGTTACGTTACCGTTACCGCCGCCACCTAAGTAATCAGTATCAAATAAGTTTTCAACGTTAAGGCGTAGGTTAATATCGGTATTACTTAAGTTAAACTTATAAGTGGCGCCTACATCAACACGAGTGTACGCATCTTTAGTAATTGTATTGTCGCTGTCGGCAAAGCGCTCGCCTTCATAAAAAGCACCAGCGTTAAAAGCAATCGCATCATTTAGCTCATAACGAGTCCACAGAGATGCTGACCATTTAGGGGCATCAACAGGACGTTTGCCTTGCAGATCCTCATTCGCTCTTTCATAGTTAGCATCTAAATACATTGCAGATGCCATTACAAATAAACGATCTGTTGCAGCGCCTTGTGCTGCAATTTCAAAGCCTTTGTGGCGTTGTTCACCAACCTGATTTGTCTCGGTTGTAACCGAGCCAATAGGAGTCTCAAGCTGTTCGCTAACAAGAGTACCTTCTTTACTAATATCAAAAATAGCACTCGTAAGCATTAGGCGGTCATCAAATAGCTGCCATTTAATGCCAATTTCTTTTTGCTCAGATGTAATAGCATCTATTTCCATACCGAAGTTGATATCTTTATCATTAGTGATGGTTTCATTTTGTGGCTCAAAACCTTCTGTATAACTGGCATAGATAGTGGCAGATGCATTTGGATGATAAAGTACGCCGAATTTAGGTAAGAAAGATTCGTTATTTTGGCCTTCTCGTGTTTGCTTATCAAAGCGAGCACCAACAGACACCTGCCATTGTTCAGAGAAAGTAATTAAGTCTTGAACGTAAATACCGTAGTAGTCATATTCAGTTTCGCTTATTGTATCATCTGTTTTATAGCTTACTGATGGACGAGATGGTTCTGCTTGTCCTGCAGAAAAATCAAAAGAGTCGGCAGAGGTACGACGTTGCCCGTAGTAATAATCAAGCGAGTTTGCGCCAATTAAAAACTGATGTTGTAAACTTCCCGTTTTAAATTCACCAATAAAATCAATAAATGCAGTTTTAAATTGCCAATCATCAAAGCGATCGTATGGGTTCGAGGTGTATGTATTAGTTTGTGTGATGTAAGAATTTCGACTAGGAGATGACTCAAAACGTTGACGTTCAAACGTTTGCTCGTTATAGCCAAGCTTTACTTGCCAGTTATCGGTTAAAAATACTTCTAGGTCTACACCTACGTTTTCTACAGTGATATCGGTAAATGCCCACGACATATCACGAATAGTTTTGTCATCTCCAATAACATTCGCATTATCATCAATCCATGCACCCGTATCTAGGCCTGCTTTGTCGTCAGTGCGGTCATAATGTACACGTACCAATGCGTTGTCGCTAATATCGTAATCTACAACTAAAGCACCTAAAAAGCGGTCACGCTCGCGGTTTTCACCGTTTTGGTATTCACGCCAGTACTCAACATCTTGTTTAACTAAAATACCACGAGCACGTAAATCTTCAGATTCTGTTAATGCACCTGCAGCATCAACCATAAAGCGCGTCGAGCCATGTTGGTCTACATCGGCACTGGCATTAAATAATGTCGTTGCAGTTGGTTTTTTGGTTACCATGTTAACCAAGCCACCTGGGCCTGACTGACCATATAAAATGCTTGATGGACCTTTAATTACTTCAACTTGCTGCAAAATTTCGATTGGTTGCTGATAGTGCGACCAATGCTGATGACCGTCGCGTAAATAACCTGTCGATGAGCTCAGCTCAAAGCCGCGTAAGTTAAATACTTCACGATTTCGTTGTTGTGAGCCTGCCGTTAAGCTGGCATCATTTGTTAGTACTTCGCCAAGGGTAGTGGCAAGTTGCTCACTAATAATAGTGTCGGTAATTACGGTTACAGATTGTGCGGTTTCAAGTAATGAAGCTGATGTTCTCATTGCGCCATTGGCGTTATCTACTTTGTAATCGTTAAAGTAGCTACCTTTTACTTCTATACGTTCAAGGTCGGTAGAGTTTGCATATGCGTTTGTTGTAATGCTTGCCAATAGTGCTATGTAAAGAGAATTCAGTTTCATTGATTGCTTCCAGCGCAGTTATGTAAAAAAACAATCGAGATCCTAATGCAAATCACTATCATTTTCAACATCTTTTATTAACATGTTTTATAATGTGTTTGTTAATGGTTGCCAATTGCGAATTCTGCTATTATTAGCAGCATATTTAGTGGGGCTTTCTCCCATGTTATTTTTATTGCTATGGAACTTACTGTGACTTCAACTGCTTTTTCATCTTTGGCTTTACCAGCTGGACTCGTTGATAATTTATCAACACTTGGCTATGCCCACATGACACCTGTACAAGCGCAAAGTTTACCGCCTGTACTTGCTGGTAAAGACATCATTGCTCAGGCAAAAACCGGTTCAGGTAAAACTGCTGCGTTTAGTTTGGGCGTACTCGCTAAATTAAACGTAAAACGCTTTCGTATTCAGTCGTTAGTGTTATGCCCAACCCGAGAGCTTGCTGAGCAGGTTGCGGTTGAAATGCGCAAATTAGCGCGCGGTATCCACAATATAAAAATATTAACGCTATGCGGTGGTGTATCAATTGGTCCTCAAATTGGCTCACTTGAACATGGCGCACATATTATTGTTGGCACACCAGGGCGTGTTGATGACCATATTCGTAAAGGTACTTTACGTTTAGACGATGTTGAAACATTGGTTCTTGATGAAGCCGATCAAATGCTTGATATGGGTTTTCAAGACACACTTGATGCAATTATTGAACGTATTCCACAAAATCGTCAAACACTGTTATTTAGTGCAACATTCCCAAGAGCGATAGAAGCAATTGCTAAGCGTGTACTTAAAAATCCAGAAATGGTTAAAGTAGAAGAAGAGCAAGCCAAAAGCACAATTAAGCAGTACTTCTACAAAATGGATAATAATAAGCAGCGCTACCCAACGCTTAAATTATTGCTACTTAAGTTTACGCCACAAAGCTGTGTTGTATTTTGTAATACCAAAGTAGAAACACAACAAGTGTGTGATGATCTAGCTAACGAAGGCTTTAGCGCCGTTTCGCTGCATGGTGATTTAGAACAACGTGATCGTGAGCGTACGCTAATCCATTTTTCAAATAAAAGTGCTTCAATACTTGTTGCAACCGATGTTGCAGCACGTGGTTTAGATATTGATGACATGGATATGGTTATTAACTACCATTTAGCACATGACACGCAAACACATGTTCACCGTGTTGGTCGTACTGGTCGCGCTGGTAAAAAGGGCATTGCGTGCTCTATTTATGGTGATGCAGAACAATTTAAAGTGTCACAAATTGGCGATCATTATGAGCGCGACATTACACCTGAGCAAATGCCACCGTTTAATTTATTAGATAAACCGCCGTACCGACCTGAAATGGTTACTTTGATGATTGATTCAGGTAAAAAGCAAAAAGTACGCGCAGGTGATATTTTAGGTGCTTTAACGGGTAAAGATGGGGTTGCAGGCCGTCAGGTAGGTAAAATTAACGTACTTGATAACGTAGCGTTTGTTGCTGTTGAGCGTAACTCATTAAAACCTGCGCTTCGTAAATTAACCGAGGGTAATATTAAAGGGCGTAAGATACGCGCACGTCGTCTTACTCGTTAATTTAAACTTCTAAATTAACAAATTAGCGAGCAGCTACCTTTAGCTGCTCGTATTGTAATTTTATTTTTTTAAACTTCACTTCACACCCACTTGGTTTATCTGGGTGCATCTGTAATGCAAGTTGTCGCCAGCGCTTTTGAACGTTTTTAAGCGTGAAATTTTCAGGTAACTTCCATTCTAAAGCCAACGCTTTAAATTCATTTTCATTTAAAGCCTGTTGTGGTGATGTCGTTTTAAACTGGCGCCAAAAGCTATTTAAAAGCGTATCAATCTGCTCTTCACTGGTATCGTAATTTAGCCAATCTAAATAATAATCTCGCAAATTTTCACTTGTTGTTACTAAACTATTAGATCCTTTTTCTAAAAGCTCGATATGCAGAGTTGAAATGAGTAAACTCTGAGGATGTAATTGTTCCTGTAGCTGGTACAATGCATTCATAATTAAAAAGTTGCGTTTAAATAAATCACGTTCAGGGCTTTTATCGAGTGTTGTTATTGCGCTGCGGTTTGTTAGTTCTGCTGCTAAAGTATGAATTTGCCAAACCTGCTTTGTTAATATTAGCTCAAAAATCTCATCAATCAGTGGGTTAAGCATTGTTTAGGCCCTAGTAGTTGGTGTATCTTCAATAAAGATTACACTGATATAAGTAACGGTTTGAAGGATTAAAATTATGCTGGGCAAGTTTAAATGCCTCTTATTTACTATATGCTGTGTATTAATAGCTCCTGGCTATGCCCAAGATACTGATTCGCTATTTGCGCAATTCAAAAACGAAGTGCAGTGGGAGCCTAAATTACAATTAGCAAACACGCTACTCACTAATAAAAACATCTCTAAAAAAGAGCGTGTCGCTGTTTATTCTGCATTGGGTAATAGTGCGTTATCGGCTGATAATTTTAAAGAATCTTTACACTATTTTAAATTACTAGAACAACATACCTCAGATACTTTCTTTCCTGATGAGCACTTTCGTGCAATTAAAATGCAAGGTGTGGCACTTTTTTATCAAGGCTTATTTCAAAAGGCTATTACTGAATACACTCGCACTCTAGTATTAGCTGAAAAAAATGAACAATTACTCGAACAAGCAAATTTACTAAATAATATTGGCTTGGCTTATTTTAATATGAATAAGCTAGGCGATACCCTAGAGTTTTATTTAAAAGCAAAAGCTATTTACGAAGCACACGGTAGTGAGCAAGATCAAACCGATATATTGCTTAATATAGCAGGTGTTTATATACGTTTATCACGCTACGATAGTGCGTTTGGCCTTTATCAAGATGTGCTTAAGGTTTATAAGCGATTAGATGATAAAAGCGGTATTGCGCAGGTATATAACAACATGGGTGTTGCTCATATGGAGAGTAACCAATTTGATTTAGCACTACATTATTATCAGTTAGCGCTGCGTTATTATATTTCAGCCAATGATTATAATAAGTTATCTACACAATATACTAATTTGGCAAATACTAATTTAGTATTGAAAAAAGTTGATGAGGCATACGAGCAAGCTAAATTAGGTGAGCACTATGCGCTTAAAATAGATAACCATAATTTAGAGCTCAATGCGCTACACGCGCTAGCTAAAATTCAGTTTGTTAAGGGAGATTTAGAAGAGGCTCAAATAAATTTAGATAGAGCTATTTTACTTGCTCATGAATATGGCAGTGAGCGAATAATTAGGGAGAGCTTAGGCGCTAAAGCACTTCTTGAGGCTAGTAAAGGTGATTATTCAAGCGCTATGGCTCTGCAACAAAAGTATATTAGTGAGCAACGAAAACTTAGAAGTACGGCAATTATCAATGCATTAGCAGTTCTTCAAAACCAATTTAAAGCAACGCAATTAAACCAAGAAATAGAAAAACTTAAACAAGATCGCCGTGTGCAAAAGCTAAAAATGTCGCAGCGTTCCCAGCTTACTCTATTCTCTTTTTTACTGTTACTTTTAGTTGTTGTAACAGGTATTGCGCTTTATCGTCGTGGTGCAGAAAAACGTGCAAAGCAGCTGTTAACAGAGCAAGTTACGCAGCGCACAGCCGAGTTACAGGCGATTGCACAAGAGCTCAGAGAAGCCAACGATGTTAAAAGTCAGTTTTTAGCTAATATTAGCCACGAAATTCGCACCCCTCTCACAGCTATATTAGGGCAAACAGATGCTTTAATTAATGGGTTATATGAGCCAGAATCACTTAAAGATGAGTTAAGAGTAATTCAGCGCCATAGCGATCATTTAAAAAGCTTAATAAACGACGTACTCGATTTAAGTAAAATTGAAGCCAATAGATTAGAGTTAAATATTTCGTGCTTTGACATTGTAGAGCTTGTAAATGATGTGCACGCAATGTTTATCACCCAAGCAAAAGCAAAAAATCTACACCTTATTTTAGACAATCAAGTGGGTAATGAGTTTTACACTAAGCTCGACTTGATTCGCGTAAAGCAGATTCTGATAAATTTATGTGCAAATGCTATTAAGTTCACTCATTCTGGGCAGGTTATCATTGCTTTAAATAAGAGTGAGCAGGGGCTAGTTATTATTGTAAAAGATACCGGTATAGGTATGAGCTCTAAACAGTTAAAGCTTATTTTTGAATGTTTCAGTCAAGCAGATAACAGTATTAGCCGCCGTTTTGGTGGTACGGGCTTAGGCCTTAGCTTATCGCAACAATTGGCCTCTATGATGGGCGGTTATATAAGCGTACAAAGCGAATATAAAAAAGGCAGTCAATTCTCGTTCTTCTTACCCTGTGCAGAAGTAAATAAATCGCAAAGTATGATTGAAACTCAAAGTGCTCCTAAGGCAAATAAACAATTAACCGGTCGTGTTCTACTTGCAGAAGATCATCCTGACAATCGTAGGTTAATAAGCCGCTACTTACGTTCAATGGGGCTGGAGGTTATTGCTGTTGAGAATGGTGAGCAAGCGGTAGAGAAGTGCTTACAAGAGTATCCGGATTTAGTTTTACTCGATATTCAAATGCCCGTGATGGATGGGCGTTCTGCTTTTACACTATTAAAGAAATGTGGTTTTGAACGGCCTATTTTTGCTTTAACTGCAAATGCTATGAGCCATGAAGTAGATAGTTATTTAGAGCTTGGATTTACTGGTTACTTAGGTAAACCGATCGATAAAGAGTCATTTTATAAAGCACTTTCTAATCACCTCAATAGCGCAGAGAATCAGCCAATTACAAAGCAAAGTGAAGTTGATATGAGCGATCTCGTGATTAGCTTTAAGCAAAGCTTTGCTTTAGAGAGTGAAACAATTACTCAGCATTTTATAAGCGAGGATTTAGATGCGCTACAAAAAGATAGTCACCGCATCTTAGGAGCAGCGCAAATGTTTGGCTTAGATGAAATTGCGCAATCAGCAAAAAGTTTAGATAGAGCACTTATACGTAGAACCCAAAAGAGTAGTGGGGGTGACTTTAAAACGTTAGTTACTTCGCTGCAGAGCGTACTAAAAAAGTATAATGATACCAATTCCAATAAATAGCTGATCTATTTTACTTGCTAAAACAACCCATTTCTTTGTTGTAAATTTCGCAAAGGGAACAACCATTTACATCAATTTACGCCTAGAACTGAATTATTTTTTCGGCGTAAAATTTAGATCACATACTTAATGGAATTGGTATGAAAGCTAAACTGTATTTAATCCAGACACAAAAAAAGCGCCTAAGGCGCTTTTTTATTGAATTAAAACGCGTTTATTGGCGTCTCATCGAATCAAAAAATTCGTTATTGGTTTTGCTCATCGATAGTTTATCGATTAAGAATTCCATAGCATCAATTTCTGACATGTCATGAACAATTTTACGTAAAATCCAAAGCTTTTGAAGCTCATCTGGTTTTGTTAGTAATTCTTCACGACGAGTACCTGAGCGGTTAAAGTCGATAGCTGGGAATACACGTCTTTCCGCAATTTTACGGTTAAGGTGTAATTCCATATTACCAGTACCTTTAAACTCTTCGTAGATAACTTCATCCATTTTAGAGCCAGTATCGATAAGCGCTGTAGCTATGATTGTTAAGCTACCACCTTCCTCAACGTTACGTGCAGCACCAAAGAAGCGCTTAGGTTTGTGTAATGCATTAGCGTCTACACCACCAGTAAGTACTTTACCTGATGAAGGAATAACAGTGTTATAAGCACGTGCTAAACGAGTGATTGAATCCAATAAGATAACAACATCTTTTTTGTGTTCAACTAAGCGTTTTGCTTTTTCGATAACCATTTCAGCAACTTGTACGTGGCGAGAAGCAGGTTCATCGAACGTTGATGCAATAACTTCACCTTTAACTAGGCGTTGCATCTCAGTTACTTCTTCCGGACGCTCATCAATAAGTAAAACCATTAATGTTACATCAGGATGATTGTGCGTAATTGATTGTGCAATATTTTGAAGTAGCATTGTTTTACCCGCTTTTGGCGGTGCTACTAACAAACCACGTTGGCCGCGGCCAATAGGAGATGCTAAGTCAAGTACACGGGCTGTAATATCTTCTTTACTGCCGTTACCACGTTCCATGCGAAAACGTTCGTTAGCGTGTAACGGCGTCAAGTTTTCGAAAAGAATTTTAGTACGAGAGTTTTCAGGTTTATCAAAGTTAACTTCATTTACTTTAAGTAAAGCAAAGTAACGTTCACCATCTTTCGGTGGACGAATAAGTCCTGAAATTGAATCGCCAGTACGCATGCTGAAACGGCGAATTTGGCTAGGTGAAACATAAATGTCATCTGGGCCAGCTAAGTAAGAGGCTTCTGATGATCTTAAGAAGCCGAAACCATCTTGTAAAATCTCTAATACACCGCCGCCGAAGATATTTTCTCCGCCTTTGGCATGGGATTTAAGAATGGCAAAAATGATATCTTGCTTTCTTAAGCGGGCTACGTTTTCGAGCCCCATGGACTCAGCTAAGTCTACAAGTTCTTTAATGGACTTGTCTTTTAATTCGCGTAAATGCATATTGGTGGGTTCTTTATTACAGTTGTCATACTCAAAATCGCTTTGATCGTTGAGTGAGGTTTGTTGAATATAACTAAGGATTAGTTGGCTTTATAAACTAGCAGTTCACTGGCAAAGCGTCCAGTCTTTATACAAAATAAATTTAAAAAAAGGGCAAAAAGCCCTTTTTATTGTTCTAGCTTACAGTTAGATGTTGTTTTCTAAAAACTCGATAAGTTGAGTTTTTGAAAGAGCACCTACTTTCGTTGCAGCTACTTGGCCATCTTTGAAAAGAAGTAAAGTAGGGATGCCACGAATACCAAATTTTGGCGGTGTGCCAGCATTTTGGTCAATGTTTAATTTAGCAACAGTCACACGGCTGTCGTATTCATCAGCAACTTCGTGAAGAATAGGGGCGATCATTTTACAAGGTCCACACCATTCAGCCCAGAAATCTACTAGTACTGGTTTGTCAGATTGTAATACGTCAGCTTCAAAGCTATCGTCAGTAATTTGGATTATTTTCTCGCTCATTGCGCTCTCCGATTTAGTTAGGCGAAATATTTAGTGCGTATTTAAACACTCTTGTTTCTTATTGCAAGTTTAAACGTTATGCTTAAACGCTATGACTAAGACACATTTAACCGATAAAAAGTTTTCAGACTTTGCTATCGCACCGGAAGTGGTTGCCGGTTTAACCGAGAATGGGTTTGAATATTGCACACCTATTCAAGCAAAATGCCTACCTTTTATTTGTGATGGACGCGATATCGCGGGCCAAGCTCAAACTGGTACAGGCAAAACGTTGGCGTTTTTAACTGCCACGTGCCATCGGTTATTACAATCTAGCAAAGCACCTAGTAAACATCCAAGAGCCCTGATCATGGCCCCTACTCGGGAGCTTGCGATTCAGATACACAAAGATGCTAAAATTTTAGCGCCGCACTGTAATCTTAACTTAGGTTTAGTATATGGTGGCGAAGATTACGAAAAACAACGTGCACAACTAGAAAAAGGCGTTGATATTTTAATTGGTACTACAGGTCGCTTAATTGATCTGTATAAGCAAGGCTGTTACACCCTTAATGAAATTGAGGTAGTCGTGCTTGACGAAGCTGATCGTATGTTCGATTTAGGTTTCATCAAAGATATTCGCTATATGTTCGACCGTATGCCAGATACATCAAAGCGTTTAAACTTATTATTTTCTGCCACATTATCATATCGCGTACAAGAGTTAGCGTTTGAACACATGACAAACCCAGAGCATGTTCAAATTGAACCTGACGTTAAAACGGGTAAACGTATTCAAGAAGAGCTATTTCATCCTTCGCAAGAAGATAAAATTAAGCTGTTGTTAACCTTAATTGAAGAAGAATGGCCAGAGAAAGCAATCGTGTTTGCAAATACCAAGCACAGTTGTGAAACAGTTTATGCTTGGCTTAAGTCAGACGGTCATCGTGTTGGTATGCTCACTGGTGATGTTAACCAGAAAAAACGCCAAACTATATTAGCGCAGTTCAGTAAAGGCGACTTAGACTTTTTGGTGGCAACCGATGTTGCAGCACGTGGTCTTCACATCCCTGAAGTAAGTCATGTATTTAACTTTGACCTACCTGACGATTGCGAAGATTATGTTCACCGTATTGGTCGTACTGGCCGTGCTGGTGCATCAGGCCACGCAATTAGTTTTGCATGTGAGCAATATGCTTATAACTTGCATGAAATTGAAGAATATATAGAGCACAGCATTCCTTTATCGCATTATGATAAAACAGCATTGCTAGATGATTTAACTCAGCCTATTATTCAAAGAAAGCGCAACTATTCAAATGGTCCACGTAATCGCAGTAATAACAGCGGACGTCGCCCAAATAATAGTTACCAAAAAGGACGGTCGTAAACGACCGTTTGTATAAGTAGTAGTAACTAGAGGTTTTTGAACGGTGGGGCAACTTAAACCGCAAAAAAATGTATACGCAGTTATTGATTTAGGCTCAAATAGCTTTCATATGCTTATAGCCAAATCAATTGCTGGCGGTCTACAAACAATTGGACGTGTTAAACGCAAAGTCCGATTAGCCGCAGGGCTCGATAAAGATAATGTATTGAGCACTGAAGCAATGCAGCGAGGCTGGGAATGCCTTGCCCTTTTTGCTGAGCGTCTACAAGATATCCCAGATAAAAACATCACCATAGTAGCAACCGCTACCTTACGATTGGCAACTAACGCCGAAGTATTCAAAAATCATGCAGAAAAGATTCTTGGTCATAACATTAATGTTATTAGCGGAGAATTAGAAGCGCGCACAATTTATAAAGGTGTTGCTCATACTTCATCTTGTACTGGTAAACAGCTTGTTATTGACATTGGTGGTGCAAGTACCGAAGTTGTAATTGGTAAAGCATTTGATGCATTACATTACAAAAGCCTCAATATGGGGTGTGTTACCTATCTTGAACGCTACTTTAAAGATTGCCAATTAAGTCAGCGTAACTTTAACGCAGCCATAAAGGCTGCGCGCCTAGTTATTGATGAAATTTCTCCAGAATATAAAGCAGCTGGATGGCAAATTGCATCAGGCGCTTCTGGTACAGTACAAGCAATTCAAGAAATTATGGTCGCGCAAAATCTTGACGACTTACTTACACTTGAAAAGCTCAACACTATAAAAGATCAAGCAATTGCATTTAGCACTATTGCAGCGCTAGACCTTCCTGGATTAAGTGAAGACCGTCGATTGGTATTTGTATCAGGACTCGCTATCTTAATCGCACTATTTGAATCTCTTGAAATAGCAAAAATGGGATTGGCGGGTGGAGCACTGCGTGAAGGTGTTTTGTATAGCATGGTTCCGGAGTTTCATAATAACGACATTCGTAAACGTACCGTTGATGGGTTTATGAGTCGTTATCACGTTGATCAAAAACAAGCGTGTCGAGTTTCAAGCTTGGCTATGCAGTTAGCGGTAAGTATTGATAAAGATTGGCCAATTGAAAGTTTAAATGGGTTACCACTATTAAAAGCGGTAGCGCAGCTTCATGAGGTTGGATTACTAATAGAGTATAAGCAGTACCATAAACACACCGCTTATATTTTGGAAAATACCGATATGCCTGGTTTTTCACAGTCAGAGCATAAATTAATAGTAGCGGTTGCAGATGCGCATCGTTCAGACTTTCCAAAAGGCTGTTTTAATTCACTCGGCGTAAATAGTCTATTAGCGCAATATATAGTGAGATTACTACGAATAGCAGTCATCTTATCAATGCGCAGACAAGACGATGTACTTCCTAAGTTTGAGTTAACTGCTAAAAATGAAGTGTTAGACCTTAAGTTTGAAAGTAACTGGTTAAAAGATCATCCGTTAATGGCCAGCGAGCTACAACAAGAGTCTAAACAGCAAGGTAAACTTGGGTGGAAGCTCATAGTAAACTAATTAAAAAGGCCCATCAGGGCCTTTTTAGTGTTTAAAGTAACCATTTAGATGTAAATATGTGCGAACAGCACTTTATTTCAAGTTTTCTTCAAAAAAGAGTTGATCTGTTTTCGGATCTCCCTATAATGCGACCCCACTGAGACGGGAAACGCCGAAGCATAGCGAGGCACGAACTACTCAGAGAGTTAAATAAAACTTCGGTTTTAAATCTTCTAAAAAGAAAGTTTAAAACTAAGTGTTGACTCGAAAAAATAAAAGGTGTATTATTCGCACCCCTTGAGACGCTAAAGCGACTCAAAACGTTCTTTAACAATATAAAGCAATCATCTGTGTGGGCACTCGTACAGATTGAGTTCTAACAGCCAACCTACTTACTCTTTATGGATAAGTAA